>JAUSKZ010000012.1 GCA_030646805.1 Candidatus Daviesbacteria bacterium | reverse complement strand
GAAGAAGGAATTGCTAGTAATCGCGAATCAGCAGGTCGCGGTGAATACGTTCTCGCCTCTTGTACACACCGCCCGTCAAGGCAGTGGAGTTGGGAGCGCCCGAACATCGATGTATGTCGGTGGAAGGCGATACCAGCAACAAAGCTTAAGTCGTAACAAGGTATCCCTACCCGAAGGTGGGGATGGATCACCTCCTTTCTGGAGTTTAGGTTATAAGGAAGGATTCCTGAAATCTTGTTGGTAAGTAGGCCGAAAGGCCTGCCTGCCGGCAGGCAGGTAGCCGCTTTATAATCCATGATCACTTTTGTCACGCAAGAGTGTTAGAAGTTTGAGAGCCTTCTATAAAAAACTCTCCCCACCACTTTTTCGCAATTAAACGAGAACCTCCTTTAACCAGGAGTTTTTTTGTGTTAAGAGCACTTCACTTATCTTGCCCAGTGCGAAGCGCGAACTTGTTCATTTGCTTCACAAAGGGTAAAATCACTCCATGGCCTCGTGGGAGAGTGGTTATCTAGCGGTTTGCAAAACCGCCTACACCGGTCCAAATCCGGTCGAGGCCTCAGATGGTTGAGAAGTTACCTTATATAGTCAATAAAATAACTTACGATAGTTATATTAAATCCCCACTAGTTTTTTTGGGTGGGTCTTTGCTGATGTTGGGGATAAACGGGATCTCTTGGGAAGGAGTAGGTTACGGAGTTTTAGGAACAGTGAGTTCGCTGGTTGCCGGAAATATTTTGATGGGAGAGTATATAGCTGACCAAGCCATGCTTAAAGGATTTCCGGTAGATAGGTTAAGCTTCCGAGATGTGCTAAGAAAGCCAATTGCTGATATAATTCTCGCACAATTATATCGCGAGCCTTGAACTTGCGAGCGAATATAATTAGCAGCACTACTGAGGCGAGGAATCTTTAGAGTTTGGGCAACTTAGTGAGGGCGGTTAGTTCATCGGTGGAACGCTTCACTGATAATGAAGAGGTGAATGGTTCGATTCCATTACCGCCCACAGAAATGGTTGAAAGTGAAATAAAATGGGAGAAACTCTAAGACGAGGTGCAGATTTATGGATTTCAACAACCGATAAAAACAATCAAATTACAGTTAGAGCAAGTATGCCTATAGATTTAGGTAGAAGAATTACTAGGCGCGGTAACGGTCAACTGGCGTTCCCTCAAATGTTCAGAATAAGTTTTTTGCCAAGTCTATCTTTGAATGATGTTAAGCTGCAACGACTGCAAGATGAACTACAAAAGTATGCAGAAGTAAATGAGTATCCAAGGCCCGAAATCGTGCGCAAAGAGGATCTCTTGATCGACTGTCCTGGTTTAAGATTTAATGAGGTAGAAGGGATGATAGAATTCCTATCCTCTTACTTAAATCTTTAGCGACTCTATTTACTGCTACTTCGAGAAAGCCGTGCGCTTTTAGCGCTCGGATGAATCGAAGAATATAAATCCCTTCCTCTGCAGGAAGCCAAGGGCTTTTAGCCCTTGGCTTCACTCCATCTCGCGAAGATACCGGTTGAAAGGATCCTCTCTGAGGGTCCAGATTCTTTTAAAGCTAATTCTCCAGATTCGATATCGCCTTCCAGGTCTCCAAAGTAGTCCTTGAAGACATTTTCTAAAGTTATGGCGGAAGAAGAGATGGCATAAGCATTAGCAATCACAAATAAGGGTTTGTCGGTAAGAAGAGATTGGCATAAAGCTAAAAGTTTGGGAAAAGATTTATTGAAATCCCAAGTCTCACCTTTTGGTCCGTGGCCATAAACCGGGGGATCCATGATTATCCCGTCATATTTAACCCCTCTTTTAACCTCCCGTTCACAAAATTTTAAAACATCATCCTCAATCCATCTAATTTGAGCGCTCTCTAAACCTGAGGCTTTGATATTTTCTTGAAACCATCCAATAGCTGGGTAGGAAGCATCAACATGGGTAACTTTAGCACCGGCCTTTGCGGAAACAAGCGAAGCAATACCAGTGTAGGCAAAGAGATTCAAGACATTAGGTAAGCTGTCATACTGAGGCGACGCCGAGGGATCTAATACCAGATTCTTCACTTTGTTCAGAATGACAGAGTGAATGAACTCCCAGTGAACAGCTTGTTCTGGGAATACTCCAGTATGCTTAAAGGGGGATAGTTTTACCCAGAATGATATATTCTGATACTTGCAAAGCCATTTTTCAGGTTGATTGTTAGTTAATTTCCAACTTTGCTCAAATGCAGCAGTGGCTTTTTCCCACTCAACTTTTGGCAGTGAGGGTTTCCAGATAATTTGTGGATCAGGCCTAGAGAGAAGATACCCCCCAAACCTTTCCAGTCTTCGGCCGTCCCCGCTATCTATCAGCTCATAATCTTCCCAATTTTCGGCAATTAATACTTTCATGATGATATTATACCCTAGACTCATATTTAGGAAGCTAAAATTTAGTCTAGTATTGACAGATATTTGTTAAAGCGTTAACTTAAATTTTAATGGCAGGTGAACGTTTAGGATCCGCATTTCTTCCAGAAGAAGTAGTTAGGCCAATCGTTTTAAATCAATGGGGCAGTGGCAATGAGGCAGTTTATCTATTAGCGTTACCACATAACGATAACGCGGTCGACCCTTTTTCAGACTGTACGGGAACAGTCACGATTATCTTTAAGAGAGGGATGCGAGGAGATAAGCAGACTGCTTGTCGGGGATGTCTTGAGACGGTAATGGTTAACTTAAGTCAGGCCTGGTTATCCGTAGATCGCTCTGGAGAATCCTCAAAATCACCCCTGGCACACCTTACAAGGTAAAAAGAGATGACCCTTCCAGATATAAACTTACACAAAACTTACTTTTTCCAGATAGCGCTCTTACATCCACTTTCCTTGACCTGGAGAGTTGTCTTTGGCTACAATGCCAACCTGCAACTTAAATCTTAGGTTGCCAGGATGTTGGAACACTTGCCTAAAATTTTTTCTCAGATTAAGTCTTTGGGAGATATATTTGGAAATCCCCAGCACTTTTTTGTTAACAGTTTAAGTTTAAGGAAGCTACTCTATGGGGGATTAAGCTTATTGAGCCTAATAATAGTTGGGTTATTGGTTTTGACCAACTTAAAAACTCCTGAGAAGTTTGTAGTAGCTTCTAATATAACTGTTGGTCATTCTCCGGTTATAGCTTCTGCCTCAATCCAAAAAACCTCAGAAGTATTTAGCTTTGCTCCAGGATTATCTTTAAATAAGCTGGAAAAACTAGACCTTAGAAATTTACAAATCTTGTCTTATTTTGATATCCCGATTACCGATGAGGGCGAGATTAATAAAGACAGTAAAACTTATAAAAACTTTAAATCAAAAGCAGTTCAGTTGATCTTAAAAGATGTCAAACTTCACGGTACCCGGGTGCTCATTACCTTAACCCAAACCAAGGGGGATTCAATCAAGAAATTATTAGATAATCCGGAGGCTCAAGATAAGTTGATATCCCAAATAGTCGAGGAAGTTGAGGAGAATTATCTAAATGGAGTTACGGTTGATTTTGAAACCAGAGAAACTCTCGCTCCACATTATAAAAGGTCGTATAGCAGATTTATTGAAAACCTAGCAACAAAGTTGCACAGCATCGATTCTAAACATTTGGTCACAGTTGTCGTCCCCACTGACCCAGGTAATCAAAAATTATATAACCTTCGGGAGCTTGCCCAGGTATCGGATAGGATTCTAGTTATGGCCTCAAACTTTGCGGTGCCTGAGTATCAAGATGGAAGTCCTATCAATCCGGTTTTCGGGTATGGTGAGAACGATCATTGGAGCATGGTCAGAACCTCTTTAAATAGATTACTCAAAGAGGTTCCCCAAGAGAAACTAGTTTTAGAGAGGGCTTGGTACGGCAACGGCAATAATTATCCTCTTTATACCCCTGAGATGGAGTTGGCCTTAGAAGATGAAACCTTAGCTGTTAACGTCTCGGAAGACGAAGGGATGGTTGATAAATTACTAGGAGGGGTACCATCTAAAGCTCGAGAGGCGGCCAAGAGAAATATTCCCCGAATTATGAACGCTTTGCAATCAGAAGGAATTTTAGATTCGAATGTCTTAGCTTACGCTTTAGCAACGATTGAACACGAAACTGCAGGAACTTTTGAGCCAATCGACGAATACGGTGGCGCCCTTTCAGCCAGGCGCCGGGGTTATGAAGGTGGAGTTAACTATTTTGGGCGGGGGTTTATTCAACTGACTCACCTCCGAAATTATAAAGCCATGGGAATAAGGATTGGAATGGGCGATGCTTTGGCTAAAAATCCGGAGCTTGCTTCATCGCCTGATGTGGCCGCCAAAATCCTGGCCGCTTTTTTCAAAGATAATAATATTGCGAGCTTGGCTTCAAGAGGTAAGTTTGTGGCGGCTCGAAACCCGGTTAATCCCGATAATAACGGTCGGAAAGTAGCTAATTTAGCTGCCAAATATGACTTTGAAAAAGAAAAAGTTACTAAAGTTGCTGTGAAATTAAGCACTAGGAAGGGAGTTTAATGTTAAAGTTTCGCTGGAAAGTCTTTGTGATTACCGTGATTGGCCAATTTATTATGACCTCATTACTTTTGGGTGGGGCTAAGGTTCCAAATATACTTTCGGTTTTAGATTTGAAGTCAAAACCTCAGGTTAATTTAACTACTCCTGAACCCCAAACCCCAATCTTCGAAACTATCAAATCTAAACTCGAGATCAAAGGCGACAGTTTTAAGTTAAGAACAAAAACCAGCCTAGTTCCAAGCGCTTTTGCCTCAGCTGAATATGATAATGCGGTAGCCTATATTGTGGTGGACTTTGAAACGGGTGAGATATTAGCCGAAAAAGATAGTAACTTGAAAATTCCAATTGCCTCAATCACCAAGACCATGACGGCGATGGTTGCATTAGATCTAGCAGAGATAGAGGAAATATTTACGGTCTCTAAGCGGGCTACTGAAGAAGTCCCGACCAAAGTGATGCTGCGGGCGGGGGAAAAGGCGACTCTTGAACTTTTAATTAACTCTTTGATGGTCTCCTCAGCTAACGATGCAGCCTACGCCATCGCCGATGGGATCGACCAAAAGTACGGAGCGGAGCTATTTTTGCGCTCCATGAACGAAAAAGCTAAGTTATTAGATCTTAAAGCGTCTAGTTTTACTAACCCCAACGGTTTAGACGACGCAGACCACTTAAGCAGCGCTGAAGATGTGGCGATTATGAGTAGGTATGCCCTAAAAAACTATCCGCAGCTTGAAGCAATCGTTAAAAAAGAGTTGGTTGAGTTTTCTGATCCCTCAGGTGACGAGCGGTTTAACCTAAGGAATTGGAACGGTTTACTAGGTGTTTATCCAGGTGTCGCTGGAATTAAAATTGGCAACACTGGCCGGGCAGGATATACGACCTCAGTTGTGGCTGAAAGAGAAGGCAAGAAAATATTAGTAGTAGTACTTGGAGCACCGGGGGTTTACGAAAGAGATCTTTGGGCAGCTGAACTTTTAGACCAAGGATTTTCTAAATTTAATATAAAAGGGGCTAATGTAACCCGCGACCAGTTAAAAGAGAAGTATGCAAGTTGGAAAAGAGATTAGGCGTGAGTTTGTGTTAATATTACTTGGTGCAAGTCGTTTCTCCTGGATCTATAAAAGGCAAAAAAGTCATCCTGCGTTATGATTTTGACGTTCCCTTAGAGGGCGGCATCGTTTTAGAAGACTTCCGCTTAAAAGCGGGACTGGAAACTTTGAAGTTATGTTTACTACATGCTTCTCAAACTACTTTAATTGGCCATATTGGTAGGCCTGAGGGCAAAGATCAGTCGCTATCTGTTTTAGGGATTAAAAAGTGGTTTGTGAGTCAGGGATTTTCCGAGGAGATTAATCAACAGAAGTTAGTTATTTTAGAGAACCTACGTTTTAATCCTAAAGAAGAGGCTGCTGATTTAGAATTTGCACGGGAGTTAGCTAAATTAGGAGAGGTTTATATCAATGAGGCTTTTGCAGCTTACAGACCAGCCGCATCAACGACAGTTTTGCCAACTCTTTTACCTAGTTTCGCCGGTCTTAATTTTGCCAAAGAAATAGAGGTATTAACAAAGGTCCGAAACAATCCTGACAAACCTTTAGTGGTAATTATCGGTGGGGCTAAAGTGGAGGATAAATTAGCGGTAGTTTTAGAGATGGCTAAGATTGCTGATGCGGTTTTAGTAGGGGGCAAACTACCAATTGAGATAAAAGACAAAAATTTAGAAGTTCCGAAAAATGTTTTTGTGGCTAAATTAAATGAAGATGAAACAGACTTGGCCCCGGAAACTGTTGAGGCCTGGACAAATTTGATCAGTCAAGCCAAGCAAGTTATTTGGAACGGACCGTTAGGAAAAATGCAAAATGCAAAATTGAAAATTGAAAATTTAGGAACCGAGCAAGGGACTTATGAGGTAGCCCAGTTAATATTAAATTCGGAGGCTCAGACTATTATTGGTGGAGGGGATACGATAGCAGTTTTAAATCAATGGGGGATTCTGGATAAATTCTCTTTCAGTGCGAACGATAGTGAGCGCGAAGATGAGAGGTCTTCCAGGCCGAGCAGATTCATTTCCACCGGTGGTGGAGCGATGCTAAAATTCTTAGAAACCGGATCACTGCCTTCAATTGAGGCCTTAAAATAATTTTGACTCACTCTCGTTAATATGCGCATAATGTGTTTATGGTAAGAAGTCAACGCGGTTTTGTCCACTTGCTCGGAATGATAATTCTGTTAGGAGGGCTGGTTTTAGGAGTAGTTTTAGTCCAACAAAAACAGTTGTTCAAACCTAAGGCATCAGAGCTTGAAACAGAGTCTTTTGAGGTTGAAAAGTTAACTACTCAGTTAGTACAGCAAAACGATAGTTATAAAAAAGCCCAAGAACCAGGGTCAAGGAGTATTCAAAGTGTTGGTGAAGACGAGAAGCAGATTAACTCGATGGTTTCAACAGCTTTAAGAAGAAAAGAGAAGCTTTTAAAGTTGGCAGACTTAGGTCCCGAGGAGTTTTTAACACTGGCAACCCTAGCTGAGAAAAAAGATAGTTATCCCGAAGCTGTAAGAAGCTACTTAGAGGAGAAAAAAGAGGTGAAGGGAGAGGTTAAAAGAATTCATGTAGATAACTTTCAAGACAATAAGGAAAAAATAGTTACTATTCTTATGGTCAAAAGTGGCAATCAGAGTACTAAATCCGAATCTACGCTTGCTGATTTTTCAGATGAAATTTATGAGTTGAGTTTTGTAAATGAACCCCAAGAACTATCAAAGGCGTCAGAAATTACGGTCAAAGGAGTAGCTCTGGACCAAAAAATTGTTACGGTCGGATCAGGAGGCGACTTTTCAGTCCTGGGGTATACGCCGCCTCTTCCAACAACCGGAGAGCAAAAAACGGCAGTCTTATTAGTTAACTTTCAGGACGATCAGAGCGAACCTTTTACTATCGACCAAGCGAATAGCTTTTTCTTTACAGAAAAACCTTCTGTAAATGAGTTTTATAAGGAGAATTCCTATAATAAAACGTATTTTTCTGGCAGAGCTTTTGGGTGGTTTACGATAGCAGCAAGTCGCAATGGATGTAGTAATATGGATGTAGGCCACTTATGGAGGAGGCTTGCCTTAAATAAAGCTGCAGAATCTGGGGTTAATCTAGAGGGATATTCAAGATTAGTTTTTATCCTACCTAAGGCAAATTGTGGCTTGTTTAGCGTTGGATGGGGAACGGTTGGAGGTAACCCATCGGAGGCATATATAGTTATAGATCCGATCAACTTTACAGCAATGGGAATGAGGACAGTAGTTCACGAACTGGGACATAATTTAGGTTTAAATCATGCAAACAACTTACTCTGCGGTTCTAAATCGATAGACGTATACACAAATTGTTTTGAAAGTGAATATGGGGACCCTTTTGATGCAATGGGATCGTCAGGAGCGTACCATCTTAGCGGTCCTCATAAAGATCAGTTAGGTTGGCTCGATAACGCAAGGATACAGAGTATTAGCCAGAGTGGGACATATAAAGTCTCGCCACTTGAGGTAGATAATAACGAAACTCATGTTTTAATAGTTCCCAAAACAGACACAGACCAATTTTACTATATCGAATATAGGCAGCCAATTGGTTACGATTCTTCCTTGAGGTCGGAAGGCACTAGTGGTGTTCAAGTCAGGATTTTAGGTAAATCGGATATAGAACCCTTTAGGCCCAAAATTCTTGACTTAAAGTATCAAACATATGGAGACCTTAGAGATGCGGCTTTGAATGACGGTGAGTCGTTTGTTGATCCAGCCAATAATATTTCCATAAAACAATTAAGCCATGATAGTAATTTTGCAACTGTTGAGATAAATCTTAAGGATGGAAAACCTCAGTGGTGGAAGTTTGATGAGGGAAGTGGTATCACAGCCCGTTCCTCTCTTAATCCAGCTACTGCTACTTTAAACCGTGGTCCTGTCTGGATAACCAAGGGTTGTGTATCCGGAAAATGTCTATCTTTTGATGGAGTGGATGACTATGTTAGGACTAACTACACTATCCCAGCGGGAGCTGACTTTACTATCTCCGTCTGGGTTAATAGCACTATGCAGACAAATAGTCGATCCGTTTTCCGGCCAATTATTACCCAAGGATTAACCGATAATACTGGAGCAAATGCCGGTAAGATCCAGGGGATACTAATTCAGACACCTAAGGCAGGGGAAGTTGACCACGGTAAAATTAGAGTCATGGTTGGTACTCCTAGTAGCGCCAGAGCCTTGCCTATCAGGATCAATGATGGAGCCTGGCATCAAGTTACAGTAGTCAAACAAGGGACAACTGTTTTCAGCTATCTTGATGGAGTCAGGCAAACTCAAGTTCAAGTTCCAGCTGCTATTAGCACCTCCACCCCATTATTTATAGGGGGAACACCGGACAACGGCAGAAACTTTAAGGGCTTGATTGATGAGGTTAAGATTTTTAATAAAGCGTTGTCTGACGCTGAGGTAACTGCCGAATATAACTCCAGGGGAGCGGGATCTTAATGAAAGTAAAATGAGAAAGGAAGATACAGATTGCACTTTTTAGGCTCGGTACCGGGGCTTAAACCTGGATTTATCAGCTAAAGCAGAAAACCACGGATGTAATCCGTGGATGAATGCTTTAAATAACACAGTCTTAGCTGTGAAGCTGAGAAGAAACCACGGTCGTTAGACCGTGGAGCTTCATAGTAGAGGTGAAAGGTATGGCCTTTGGAGAGGGTGTAGTGGTAAAAGGGAAATAACTTGACCAAATTTTTAGAAACCGGATCCCTGCCTTCAGTTGAGGCTTTAAGTTAGTAGTTGTATAATTAGATAATGGCTGATCAGGATAAAGAGATGGTTGGAACTCAAGTTTTAACTGAACAAGAAGCAACTCACCCCTTAGAGGGAACAGTGGTTGTGGCTAGGCCTCAAGTTGAACCCCCAGAGAAGGAGGTTAAGGTTGTATCTCCAGCTCCTGAAACCTCCACCCCAAAAGTTAGTAGACGGTCATTTGCCGCGTTCTTAGGGGTTTTAGGTGCAGCTATCACGCTTGGCCCGGCTATTGTGACAGAGGTAGATAAGCTGCTAGGCAGGAAAGCCGAACCAGATAAATGAAATTAAAGGTAGGGCTTTTTTTTGGCGGTAGGTCGACTGAACATGAGGTTTCGGTCATAACTGCCCTTCAAGCCTCTGAGAATTTAGACCGCTCAAAGTATGAGGTTGTCCCAATTTATGTCAGTAAAAGCGGGCAGTTTTACTCTGACCCCAAGTTTTTAGAGTTGAAAAACTATCAGGGTTTAGATCAATTACTTTTGTCTACTCCGGAGTCAATCCTTTCCGAAAAGAATAAACAAGGCGGGCTGACGGTTGCGAAGTTTTTACCCAAATTTACCCCGATTGATATAGCTATGCCTCTTTTTCATGGCAGTTTTGGGGAGGACGGGTGTATCCAAGGAGTTTTTGAGACTTACCAGATCCCTTATACCGGCTTAAATGTAATAGGTTCAGCGATCGCCATGGATAAAGTGGCTTCAAAATATCTATTTAAGGGTTTAGGATTTAAAGTGGCTGATTGGGTAGCAGTTAAAAGAAATGATTGGAATTTAGACCAAGCTAAAGTTTTAAAAGAGATTCAAGAAAGTTTAAAATACCCGGTGTTTGTAAAACCAGCCACTATCGGCTCCAGTATTGGGGCGAATAAAGCCAAAAATGAGGATGAGCTCCAATTTAACCTTGAGGTGGCTTTTACTTACTCTGATAAGGTGATTGTCGAGGCTTGTTTTGAGGGAAAAATAGAGGTTAATTGTTCCGCTCGTGGCTATAAAGAGATAACAGCTTCGGTTTGTGAAATGCCTGTCTCTTCTGGTGACTTGTTGTCCTTTGAGGATAAGTACCAAAGAGGTGGCAAGGGTTCAAAAGGATCTGGGATGGCTTCTTTATCTAGGGTAATCCCAGCCCCGATTAGTTCAAGGTTGACTAAGGAGATTCAAGAAGCGACTATAAAAATCTTTAAAGCTTTGGATGGTGGTGGGGTAGCCCGGGTTGATTTCTTTGTTGATGCTGAGAAGGAGACCTTTTGGATTAATGAAGTGAACTCTCCTCCCGGGTCTCTCTCATTCTATCTTTGGGAGCCTGCAGGAGTCAAATTTAAGGAGCTTTTAGATGGGATGATTACCGATGCTCTAAGTCGGGCCGAGGATCAAAAAAAGACCCAATACACCTTTGATTCAGGATTACTGGAGATAATGGCTCTAAAAGGTGAGACAAGATCAAAGTAAGATAATCTGTTTAAGAGAACTTACCGATTGCATCATTATTATCAAAACAGTATAATTATCATATATGCAAAAGAGTGTTCTCCAGGTACCGATTGATAAAAGTTTAAAAAGTAGCGCTGAAAAGGCAGCCTCTGAGCAGGGATTTTCCTCTTTACAGGAGATTGTCAGGGTCTTTTTAGCCAAGTTAGCTGCTAATAAAATTGAAATAGGTTTTAAAGAGGGTGTCAATCTTTCTTCTCAGAATGAAAAACGTTATCTTGAGATGACCAAAGATTTTAAATCAAAGAAAGATGTTTTTTCGGCCAGGAACGTTGACGCTTTGATCTCTAAGCTAGATGGCAATTAAATACCATAAGTTGAGGGTGATATTTGGCTCTATGATATCGGTTCACACAACCAAGTGTACTAAATTAAAAATATTGGTCAGGGAGGTCGTTTTCAAGTAAAACTACTGCGTCGGGTTTTGCAATTGTATTTAGAAAAGATAGCCCATCGTTTAAAGTCTTTGCTAAGTGGATCTTATCTTTAGGGTAATTGGCTTCACTGAGTCCTTTTAAAAGATGTTCTCTAGCGTTATTACCAACAATTATGATGTAGTCGGCGACTTGGGATGCAGATTTGGCAAATTTAATATTTTCTACTTGGTGTTGTTCTCCTCCTAATTCAACCAGTCCTGGGGTAATTAAAATCTTTTGTTTTCCAGGGTAGTCCCTTAAGAGTTTTAAAGCAGCCCGGGATGAGACAGGATTAGTGTTATAGGAGTTATCAATGATGGTTAATTGGCCTTGTTTTTTAATCTCTAACCTATGGGGAGTTGGTAGGATTTTCAAAGCCCTCTGTTGGATCTCCTCAAGGGTTAAGCCTAAAGTATGGGCAATTGAAGCAGCAGCCAAAAAGTTTATAATATGATGTTCCCCAAAAAGAGGCAGGGTGATTGGAAGCTTGGAGTTTGGAGCTAGGATCAAGTCCTGATTCTTCACTACGTTCAGAAATTGGAGCTGGAGATTAAACTGTAGACCTTCTAAACTCTGTTTAATATCTGTAGCGCAAAAGTTATCATCCTGATTAAATCCATAAGTGATTACGCTTTGCTCGCCTCGTCTTCGACTTGTCGAAGCGGGAGCTTTGTGCTTTGAGCTTTGAGCTAATTTCGTGCTCCACTCATCTTCGGAGTTGAGGAACAAAGTTCCATCTTCCGGTAGGTTCGGGGCGATCTCAAACTGGGTCTTGGCTAACTTTTCCATGCTCCCAAATCTCTCTAAATGTTGAGGGGCGATTGAGGTAATTACTGCCAGCTGGGGCTTGACCATCTTGGCCAATTTATCTATCTCACCTTCTTTGTAGGCATCCATCTCTATTAGGAAAATTTCAGTATTATCTTTAAGATCAGATAAAACTGACCGGGCGACGGAAAGCTGAGTATTATAGCTTTTAGGAGTTTTAACAACCCGATATTTTTTCCAAAGTAAGGTATAAAGCATCTCTTTGGTGGAGGTTTTAGCAAAAGAACCAACAATCGCCACTTTTTTTAAATTCTTGAAAGTAGAAATTTTAACCTCCGCAGCCCTGATAATCTTATTCTTTTGATACCAATCAAATGGTAAAAGGATAATTTGGGCCAGACCTAAATAGATAGGGGAGAAAAAGGCTAATACAATTATAGTAATTGGTGTGAGTAAAAGAGAGTCAGTTAGAAGCCAAGAAAGAACAACAACGTCTCCTATTAGGCGTAGAGTAGAGAGAAAAAGGAGTAATTTGGCCTTGGTAGTTAACTCCAATCTATGTTTGCGCTGTAAATTTCGGGCTAATGGATTTTTAATCCACCATTTTAAAAAGCCAATAAGGTCATACTCCAAAGATTGGAGGATATACAAATGATCAAATAATGGAAATATTTTAGGCAAAATCTTTAACATAATGAATAAATAAATTAGGTTTTTCTAAATGAGGGAAGTGACCTATTTCATCAATCACTTCTAGTCTTGAGTTAGCAATTAGTTGGTACATTTTTTTGCCATCTTTTAAGGGAACTGCTCTATCTTTTTCTCCCCACAAAATAAGTGTTTCTGTTTTAATTTTAGATAAATCCGGGGTTAAGTCTTCAGCTAAAATCTTGGTTAAGGTTTCTTTCATCTCCCCGGCGGTTAAATAGTCAGATTCTAGAGAGCTATAAAAGTAGTGGCGCAGCCTGGTTTTTAGCTTAAATATATCGGGAAATACCTTGAATATTTTAGCCAGGAGATAAAATATAGGTTTTAAACTGTCTTGTTTGGGTTTGATTCCGGCTGCATCTTCTAAGATAAGCTTATCGATTGTTTCCGGGTAGTGAGCTGCTAACTTAAGGGCGATCCTGCCACCGAGAGAATGACCCAGAAGAATTGGTTTTTTAATTTTGTTTTCCTCTATGAAGCTATTAATTACCGAAACATAATTAGAAACTGTAAACGGTTTTTGAGGTAAATCTGATCTGCCAAATCCTGGGAGATCAATTAACCAGATAGTAAAATCAGTTTTGAGTCCGTCTAGAACTCCCCAGAAAGAGGAGACATCCTGGCCCCAACCGTGAAGCATAATTAAATCTGGTCCAGTGCCAACTTTTTGGAAATAGACATTTTGGTTGTTAACGGCGATATACATCTTTACAACTTTTCAGCTTAATTTTACACTATTTGTTAATCTAAAACTGGATAAGTTTGATAAAAGAGGGAACATCATTTATACTACAGGTCCAATATGAACTCAGAGATGAAAGCTAACAATTTATTTAAAGAAGCGAGAAAGGTCATTGGTCAACTGCCACCACCCAGTTTTTCTCCAAGGGTAAGGCTTATGGCGATCACCGGAGCGGTAGTTTTAGCATTAACTTTGACTGGGTGTACCGAGATCTCAGATCTAGCGGCAGGCCGGAATCCAAATACAAAAATTGAGCTAACAGAGTGTCAAGGAGAGTTAACTTTGGCTACAATTCGAGACAGAGTTAAAAAAGCTCGATACAGGGGAGCGTTTGACGGAGAGTCTGAGGTGACAGCTTTTAACAATGCCTCCTGTGATCCGGACATATATCAGGCCCAAGTCTTAGGCCATGATGTAGTTCCCTGCCGGGGAGTTAAGTTAACTTGGAAAGAGATGTACGAACGGTTAAGCGTTGCCGGATATGATCATGCGAGTCATAAAGTCCGAGGCAGGTCAATGATAGAAGCTTTTAAAAGAACTGCAGTTGAGTGCTTAAATTCCTAGAAATTAATCCTTAACTTCGCAGAGTTTACAAACTTGAGATCCTCCTCTAAGATAGAAGTATGTTTGATAAGCTGCTCAAAAGGAGAAAGAGGATCAGAGTTGCTATTAACGGCTTTGGCAGGATAGGCCGCAGTGTTTTTAAAGCTGCCATCTTGGGTCACTTAAAAGAAGTTGAATTTGTAGCTATTAACGATCTATCCGAACCAAAAGTTTTAGCTCATCTTTTAAAACACGACAGTGCTTATGGAGCTTGGGACGCCTCAATTACTTATGACGATGCCCATATCGTTGTCGAAAATCAAAAAATTCCAATTATTTCAGAAAAAGAACCAACCAAACTTCCTTGGAAAGAGTTAAAGGTAGATGTGGTAATTGAATCAACCGGTAGATTTACCGATGAAGAGGGGATGAAGCAACATCTTGTGGCTGGTGCTAGGAAAGTAATTTTGTCCGCTCCTGTCAAAGGGGATGGGGTTGGAACTTTTTTGATGGGGGTTAATCATGATAAGTATAACGGCGATCTTTTGGTTAATAACGCCTCCTGTACCACCAACTGTGTTGCGCCGGTGGCAGCCATTATCCAGGAACAGTTCGGCATCTTAAAAGCTTTGATGACAACCGTTCACTCAGTTACCGCTGAGCAAAATCTAGTTGATGGTCCGCCTCCGGGAGGCAAGAGTAATGATTTAAGACGAGCCCGGGCGGCTTATGCCAATATAATTCCGACTACAACCGGGGCAGCTATCGCTACCACCGAAGTTATTCCTTCCTTAAAAGGTCTTTTTGATGGAGTAGCCTTAAGGGTTCCAACGATTGTTGGCTCCTTATCTGATTTCACTTTTTTACTAAAGCGAAAAACTACCATTGAGGAAATAAATCAAACTTTCAAGGAAGCTTGCAATGACCAGCGTTGGCGAGGAATTGTTGCTTGGAGTGAAGATCCATTAGTCTCATCAGATATTATCGGCAGATCCGAATCGGCCATCGTTGACCTATCTTTAACTCAGGTTGTAGATGGGGATCTGGTCAAGGTTTTTGCCTGGTATGATAACGAATGGGGGTACTCTAACCGTTTAATTGAGATGGTAATAAATATTGGACGTTCTTTGTAGATGAAGCTTATACTACCATTCGTTGCGACGACTTCGTCATCTAATACGAGTGGGGGTATTCCAACAGACTTATTGAACAAGTCGTAAACATTGGGTCGTACTAACTTAGTTATTTCTCTGAACCACTCATTGCGACCTTCGGTCTTAACGAGTGGGGCTACTCTAATCGACTAATTGAAATGGTAGTTAATATCGGGCGTTCTCCGTAGATGAAGTTTATGCAACACTCGTTGCGAAACCTTAAATCTTCATTAGGGTTTAATTTCCCGGCGCTTGCGTCGTTGTCATCCCGTACTTGATACGGGATCCACTGGATTCCCGCCTTCGCGGGAATGACAGATACCCGTCAGCTTGCTGCGGGGTAGTTCATTTTCAAGCCGGAAAGTAAAATACAACTAGACTTTTACTCTGTGGAGGCTATATAACCGAAGGTTTCAAGCCGGCACTATAGACATTTACTCTGTAGAGGCTTATAAGTTTAGTATGGGAGTTGAAGCAGCTAAGCATGTCCAGTTTGATCACGATCGCTTGTCAGTTGTAATACCCAAAAATACCTGGGTAAATATTGAATTTCAAAAAGTTAAAGACCCTTCGAGTGAACTTATTATTTATCAGCCATCGGTTGTCGCACCTAATGGGCAAAAATTAAACTCAACCAGGGTCCAAGTAGCTAGCATGGATCATGATCTTGCTCAAAGCTTAGAGGAGAGAAGGCGATCAGTTGATTTTCTTGCTTCACAATGCGAAAGCGAAGGCCTTGACGTTGACAGAGATGATTTATTAAGACAGATAAATCAGGCTGCCGAAGATGATGATGAGATGCTCAGTAAAATAGCGGGACTCTTTTGTTTTTTACCGGAGCGGGGTGGTTTATATCAACTTAGACTTGGAGTTGTTAATCCAATGACGGATAAGTTT
>JAUSKZ010000048.1 GCA_030646805.1 Candidatus Daviesbacteria bacterium | reverse complement strand
CTACCATCCCCGCTGTGTTAATTCCAGCTCCCAGGGTGGTGATGGTATTGTTAGTTATTCCAAAAGAAGCAGCAGTGTTTGAGGTATCTATAATATCAAGTTTTGCTCCTGGAGAAGTGGTGCCAATACCCACATTACCAGCATCAGTAACAGCAAATCTTTGAGTACCAGAGGAATCTGTGGTTAGGAAAGACAGAGCTGTTGTGGTACCAGTACCTCTGACAGTTAAAGCACCAGCAAGTGGTCCAGTAGTTCCTATCCCAACATTCCCTCCAGCAAAGATCCCAAAGACACTACTACCTGAGGTTATTGATGGAGTAGTGCCTGTAAAGGAGAGAGCAGAGTTATTGGCAGAGAGAGTAGTTACACCAGTTACCCCTAAAGTACTGGCAATACTAACTACTCCAGCAGAGGTGACTGTGAAGTTAGAGGTAGCTCCAGTTCCTACAGCAAAAGTAGTTGTTGGGCTGGTTGTCCCAACTCCCAGATTACCCCCGGAGGTAATTACTACCGGGTTTGAGGTATCGGCATTAACCTGGAAAGATTGCGATGGGGCTGAAGTCCCAATTCCTAAGCGGTTATTGGTATTATCCCAAAAGTTATTGATGTTATAGGAGAGGGCAGTAGTACTACTCCAATAAGCCAAGGCTCCCGCTACTCCTGTTCCCGAGACTGATGATCCAGAAGCACATGTTACGATCTGGTTTGATGAGTTTATACAAAGAGATGTACCTGATTCTGAGGAGAGACTACTTAAAGCAACAGTTGAGGCAAAAGTAGCCTCTCCGGTTTGAGTTAAGGCCCCGGTTACGGCCAGCGTTGAGGAGAGGGTCGAAGCTCCAGTAACCGCTAAGGTTGAAGACAAGGTGCTAGCGCCAGTTACCGCTAAGGTTGAAGCAAGGGTGGAAGCACCGGTGACTGCTAAAGTGGAGGAGAGGGTGGTCGCTCCGGAGACCTTTAAGGTTGAGGATAGCGTCGAAGCTCCGCTGACCGTCAAGGCGCCGGATAAAGTACTGGTACCCGAGACCTCCAAGGCTGAAGAGAGGGTTGTGGCTCCGGAAACTGTCAAAGTGCTCGAGAGTGTCGAAGCCCCACTGGCTTTAAAAGTTCCAGAGACTGTTTCGTTTCCTGTTAGCAGTAAATTTCCGGAGCTATCAAGCGAGGCTTGCTCAACTCCGGCGGCGTTCTTAACGGTTAAAAGCTTGGTGGCGGTTGAGGGATCGCTTGATGGCTGAAGTAAGATTCGATCAGCGATATTGCCGGTTGATTTAATTTGACCAGAGGAGATCAAATCGGCGACTGTTGAATTTCCGGCGATAGTTAAATCCCCAGTTAGGGTCGTCGTCCCTTTGACCTCAACCTCATCCTCAAAAGTAGCTTTGCCGAGGACATCCAAGGTAGTTCCAAGTGTGGCTGCACCCGAAGCTTCTATAGTACCTAAGAAACGGGTATCGGCGGAGATTTCTAAAAATTGGCCGATGGTGGATTCAGCTAGAACTTGAGGGAGTAAATTTTCTAGATCGGGACTTAGAGTTAAGTTTGGCGAAGATCCTCTAAAAATATCAGGCTCTCGGGGAACTTGGGCCAGAGCCTCTTGGCTTAACTCTTCCGGAATATACTCTTTTGGTACAAAAGTTAAAATCCCAGCCTTGGCTAAATCATTAAGCGGTGAGAGCCCGGAAGCTGTGGCGAAAAACTGCTGAGCCTTGGAGGGAGAGTATAGGTTAAATCCAGCCAAGGCGGTGGTTGTAAATAAGACTAGGCTTAAAAAAGCTGCCGCATACTTGGCGAGCTTGACTTTAGGAAACCTTTTTGGTTTTACCTGAGGCTCAGTTGGGACTCGGAACTCTTCCAAAGATGGTGAGGTCAGGATTACAGCCTGGCTGTAGATAGGCTTTGGAGCCCGGGGAGGTGTCAAAGCTTCAGCTTGTAGGTCGGGAGTTGGTTGACTCTTGACTGGCTTAATTTCTTGCGAAGCACTTATAAAACTGCCTCTTTTGATAGCTTGTAAAGTCTGTACGTTGTAAAGCCTAGTTCCACCAGGGGTTCGGATTGAAGGGAGTTTGCCAGCTTTCTCCCAGCGTCTTAAGGTATCGATTGAGACGCCTAAGTGTTTGGCTGCTTCACCAATTTTAACTAAGGGAGACTCTGTATTTACGTCAGTTTGATTCTTTTTTACCATTGAGCTTTGTCCGTCTGCTCAATCTGTCTTTTCTCGGCCTGCTCGCCTATATATAACAGTACATAGATTTAGTTATATTTGTCAAGGTTTGCATAGATTTCGGCTAGTAGTAAGTAGCTAGTATTTCGTAGCCTGGGAAGAACGGTCTTGTTAAATACCAGCTACTAGCTACTAAATACTATTTTCCGAGGCTGATGCATAGATTTTAGGGAGTTAGCTCTAAGTTTTATTTAGCAAAAAACAATACTAATTGCCAAGCCTTAATGAGTTAATGATTAGATTGTTGAGGCGCCATCAGCAAAAGCTGAGAAGAAACTACGGTCGTAAGAGCGTGGTTTCTTCATTTAGGGATCTGAAGACTGTCGATCTCGGTATAGATATTAACTTTATTGTCACCAACATAAATGATCGCCAATTTTGGGTTAAAAGTCTGCTTTTTTTTATTGGTATCTAAAACCACTAGGGGAACTTCTTTGATAAGAGTAATAAAGTTAGCGTGTAGAGGCAGAATATCGAAATTGCCTTGTGAGTTTTTTGAGCTAACTGCTAAGGCTTGGCCTTGATAGATAATCCCTTTGGGTGAGGCGATTTTAACTTCCAGAACTTGTTGTGCCATATATTAGTTAAATTTTTAATTTGCCTTGACGTCTTTTAAGCTACCGATATTCATAAACTTTTGAGCTGGTATGTTATCTAATTTACCACTTAGAATGGCTTTGATATCACTTATAGTGTCTTTTCTTGGGACGTAAGCGCCCTTTTTGCCAGTTTGAAGTTCGGTAACAAAAAAGGGTTGGGTCAAATAATTGATAATTTTTTTGGCCCGGTTGTAGACAACCTGGTCTTCCGGCGAGAGCTCTGATTCGCCCACAATTGCAACAATATGTGATAGTTTGTTATATTTATCTAAGACTTTTCTAAATTCTGTAACAGTCTCGTAGTGTAGGTTACCAACGATATCGCGGGATAAAAACGAAGAGGATGATAGCGCTAAATCCAGGGGCGGGTAGAGCCCAAGTTGGGCGACACTTCGGGATAAAACGATTAAAGTATCCATAAACGACATGATTACCGAGACCGCCGGGTCAGTGATTTCATCAGCTGGTAAGTAGATAGTCTGGATTGAGGTAATAGAGCCGCTGTGGGTCGCCACCAGCCTGTCCTCAAGCTGGCTGACCTCACTTTGTAAGGTAGCTTGATAGGCGCCTTCCGAAGGGATAGTACCTAAGAGAGTTGAGACTTCATTTCCAGCCTGAACATAGCGGAACATATTGTCCATAAAAAACAAAACATCTTTTTTATACGAATCGCGAAAGTATTCAGCGATGGTGACCGCCGCTAAGGCTACTCTAAACCTGATGGCCGCGTTCTCATTCATTTGGCCAAGGACAATTGCGGTCTTATTCATCACTTTGGCCTCGCTTAACCTTTGGTAAAGCTCTTGACCTTCCCTGATACGTTCACCGACTCCGGCAAAAATTGAGATTCCGTTGTGTTTTAAGGTGATGTTATGCAGCAGTTCAGTCATCAGTATAGTTTTGCCAACTCCGGCTCCTCCGGCGAAGCCAACCTTGGCCCCTTTGGCAAAGGGGGCCAGAAAATCAATTACTTTAATCCCAGTCTCTTGGATCTCCCGGCTGGGTTTAACGGTTGAGAGCGGGGGAGCTTTGGAGTAAATAGGCATATTTATTCCGGTTGGGATTGGTCCTTGGCCATCTTGGGGTTCCCCAAATAAGTTAATCACCCGTCCAAGAACGTTCTGGTCGACCGGAATCCTAAGCTGAGAACCACTGCCGATAACCGTCATTCCTCGATATATATCTTTAGGCTTTGATATTATTAGACATAGTACAGTAGCCCCAGATTGTAGAAAAACTTCCAATTTAACCGCTAGATTTTCTTCTGAGGTTAGAATCTCAACTGGGAAGGGATAGACCCGGGAGGTGATTTGAACTTTAGCGATTTGACCGGTGATACTAATAACTACCCCCCGGACTTGATTTGGATCAAGATTGTCCTTATCCATACTTAATCCTCCTTTTTAGGCTGGTGGCACCGATTATTTCGAGTAGTTTATTATTATCTTCCGATCGCCGGGCGCTTGACAAAGCTTTTTTTTGAAGTTTGACAACGTCATCAGCGTTACTTTGGGCAGTATCCATCGAAGTTAGCCTTGAGGCGGTTCTTGAGAGTTCGGATTCCAGGAAGGTTTGGTCGAGGAGAATTTGTTGGATCTGACCCTCGAAGAATTTTAAAATCTCCTCAATCTCAGGCTCAAAAATGAAACGGAGAGGATCCTGGTTTTTATCTGGCAGGATGATTGATTGACTGATATCGGAGACGACTGGAATTTGGGTGATGACGGTCTTAAAACGGGAATGGTAAACCAAAGCTGTTTGATAGTCTTTGACTTCCCCATATAAGCTTTGAAACTCATTGGGGTTAGGGAAATCTTTCCCAAAAATTAGTGATTTAAACGGCAAACTGTATTTAATACTAGATAAATAAGTTGCTCCGGTTTTGCCGATGACGATCCTAATTTGGGGGATTTTAGGCGAGGCTAAGGCGATTTTTTGGGTGGATTCGGCAAAATAGCGGACCAACGGCCGTTCTAAGTTACCATAAAAACGGTTATTGGAGGTGATGCAAACATGGATGACGCCGACTTTTTTTAAAGGGAGGGTTAAACCTCGTTTGATAGCCTCAGTTTTGACTAAAAAAGAGACGTCGCCGATCTCTTTGGCAAAGATGATATTGTTTTCCATATCGCCCCTTATGTTACCGAGCCGGCTGGATGAGATCTCGCTGTAGGCTTGGGCGATAGTCTTTAATGTCAGGCTTTCTTCGAGTTGTTCTGAGATTTTTTTAATATTCATTTAATTAAACTGTCAAATTTAGAGGCCACGGTCTCAAGTTTGGCGATTAACTCGTCGTCACTTTTGAATTTTAGAGCGTTTGCCGTAATCTGGGCGAACTCCCGGGCCTCAAATAAGCCTTTTAGAAAGACCATTTTATTACGAATGATGACATCCAGAGGTTTAAACTTTAGGTAATTAGTTAAAGCTAAGCCTAAAAAGGCTGTTTGGAGCGATAGGGGAAGATAAGTTCTAAAATCTTGCTTTAAAAACTCCTCCAGGATATTTTTTTGCTTCAGAATAATTTGGGTCTCTTCTGGCAATTCCGAGCTGAAACTGCTTAAAGTCTCCAAAGATTTAGCTTGGCTCAAGATATTTCTAATCTTTGAAGAGAGGCTGTTTTGAACTCTATTTTGAGTTTGGCGGCCAACCCTTGAGACTGATAAATCGATATCAACTGACGGGTAAATTCCTTGGCTAAAGAGAGCCGATTTAAATAATAAGTGACCGTCGGTCATCGACATGATATTAGTCGGGATGAGAGTAGTAAAATCGTTTAAATTAATCTCGATTGCTGGTAAGACTGTAATTGAACCACCGCCGAACTCGGCAGTAAACCGGCCGGCTCTCTCCAAAAGGTGGGAGTGTTGATAAAAGATGTCTCCTGGATAGGACTCCCGGCCAGGGGATTTATCAGATAGAAGTGAGATCTCTCGGTGAACTTTGGCGTGAATTCCAAGATCATCCAAGATTACCAAGACATTTTTACCTAATTTTTGGAAATATTGAGCGATGGTCATGGCGCTGTGGGGTGCTAAATAGTTTAAAGGAGCCATATCGTTAGCTGAGGCAGCCACAATCACAGTATATGATAGAGCCCCCGAGGCAGTCAGTTCATCCATGATTGCTCGAACCTCGGTGGTGGCTTTACCGATTAAACAATAGACACAAACAGTTCCAGTTTGCTTTTGGTTAATTACTACATCTAGTAAAAAC
Source organism: Candidatus Daviesbacteria bacterium (assembly GCA_030646805.1). GTDB lineage: Bacteria > Patescibacteriota > Microgenomatia > Daviesbacterales > UBA10151 > JAUSKZ01. Next base: position 2,330 of record JAUSKZ010000048.1, on the reverse strand, counting down.
CGGCCCTTGCCAGATCTAATATCACCTAAAACTAACTCTCTTTGACCAAGACCCAAGGGGATTAAGGTGTCGATAACTCCGAGGCCGGTGATAAATTGATCGGTGATAAATTGTCTTTTATCGATCCCGGAGGCTTCCTGGTCGATCTCAAATAACTCGTCAGCCTTAATTTTTTTTAAGGGCCCTTTGCCGTCTAGAGGCACGCCAATCGGATTGATGGCTCGTCCGATTAAGTGTTGGCCGACTGATAAATCTAAGCTTTTACCCGATCTTTTAAACATCTCACCTGGTTGGACGTTATTTTCATCAATCATTAAAATCTGGACCCGGTCCTCCAGTAGGCCGTTAACCCAACCTCTAGCTCCGGTCTCCGACACAACAATCTCATTGATCTTAATTGAGGGGAGTCCGTCGCTATAAACCAGAAAGTCGCGGACGGAGAGGACAAAACCAACTTCTTGCGAGCTACTGAGAGGTTTTGATGTAGTCGGTTTATTGTCCATTTTTTACTTCGGGTTAATTTAACGGGCCAATTAAGAACTGAAAGTTTATTATCAGACTCTGTTTTGTTCTGCTAAATACTCTCTAATGCTTGTTAAAATAATTTCTTTATTTAAGTTGATTTTTTTCTTGACCGAATAATCCTTGTAAATATTATTCCAAACCAAAGCACAACCAGCGATTAAAGTTGGATCAAAGCGAAACTCTAGTAAAAAGTTGGCTCCAAAATCTTTCCGCATCCGGAGTCCCAACCGGACTACCTCTCCTTGTGGGACTTCAAACGGCAAGTAGATAATTAGCGCCTGGATCTTCTTAATTTGGGTATCTAAATCTTCAACTTTAAGATACATGTTTTCGGTGGTAAACTCTTTCATGAAATCTGCTCCTAGACCAGATAACCAGGCAACATCAGCGCTACTTGAGGCTGTAAACTCACTAATTCTGGAAGCAAAGAGTTGGTTTTCTAGGAACTGGTGGAGAGACCGGATTCGGCGGATAGCATCGGTCTTGGTATAAGTTCCGATCAATAGTTTATCTATTAATTCAGCGTTTGTCATAAGTCTTAGTTAACTTTAGTAGGTTGTTGGGCGACAGTTGGCAAGGGCGGAAGGGGCGCAGGAGTCTTCAGGGTAGTAGTTGCCGGCTCAGTTAAAAACTTCTCGGCCTTGGCCTTTTCTAGGGCCTCGTAGACCAGATCTAATTGGTCCCTTAGAGTTAATTTTTTAACTAAGACTAAGCTGAGAGTTTTTTCCAATAAATCGATGACATTTTCGTCGATTATGGTTAATTGTTGCTGTTTATAACTCTCGGTCGCTTGACGGGAGATCTCCAGTTCATGTTGGATCGCTTCCAGGCTTTTGCTGACAGTTTGACCAACTAGGGTATCAAGGCTAGTATTAAGTCTGACAAAAAGGGCGTCGACCTTTTCTTTGATGGTCTCATCGATTAAATTTTGGCTCTGCTGGCCACGGGTTTGAAGCTCAGACAGAAAGCCCACAAAATCCTCTTCGGCCCTGATTGCTTGGCCGGTCAGCTGTTTTTGAAGATCCTCTCCGGTCTGCTTTAAAATTTCGGCGTATTTTTCCTCCATATTTTTATTTTGGAATTTACTGCCAGCGGTCAGTTTGATTCCCTCAAGTTCAGCGGAAGAGATTATCTCCTGGGATTTTTTGATGGCATCGTGTAAAAGTTGGTAATTTTTCTCGGTAACAATATCTATATCCGAATCAATATCTGAAGGTTTGGGAAGCCTATTTTTAAAATATTCTTTGAAACACCAGATAGAAACACCGGCGGTAATAACTACCAAAAGAATTAGGTTAATAAGTTGTGAGTAGGGCAGCTCGGACATTACCTTAAGAATATCACAAGAGAGTTGTGGGTTTCTAGAGCCTTAAGATTAAGACTGCGGCGATGATACCTATTGAGGCGGTGATGATAGTGAAGGCGATGTTTAAGATTATCGAGAAACGGATCGCGTTGGCAGCTAGGGGGTTTCGGCCAATGGCCTCAATTCCTTTGGGAATAGATCTTGAGAAAGCTATAAATCCGATCAAGAAACTAATTATAATCGACAATATCGCGGCAAAATAGCGGACAACCTGGACGGTTTTTTCAGGATCCTGGACGTTTTGTAAAAAATAGTTGTTAATATAGTCAAAACTGCGATTTAAGGATCGGCTGTTGGTTAATTCCGCAAACTCCATTCTTAAGGCAACGGGAAGTTTGCCGGTTACAATCTCCTTACCGGAAATGGTTGTTTTAGTTGCAGCAGATTCGTCAAAATCTTTTAAGGCTGTTCCGATAATATAGCCTGAGAGGGTAGCTTT
>JAUSKZ010000045.1 GCA_030646805.1 Candidatus Daviesbacteria bacterium | reverse complement strand
CGAGTGTCCAGCCTTTGGTGGGGATGATCTTGGCAGTTTTTCGGTCACCTGAGAGTTGAATCTCATATTCTACTTTTGGTTCAATCTTATTTTTAAACTCACCTTTATTGTGTAACGCCTTATTAAAGGTAATCTCAATTATTTGAGTTGGCAAGATGGTGGCCCCACTTAAAGGACTAGGGATAGTTGAGACAACTTCCGGATCCTTTGATTCAGAGGTTTGCGAAGAACTATCATTTTTTGTTTGGGTCCCAAATCCAGGGATTGTAGGTTTATAGAAGCTCCAAAGTACAAGCAACGTTAAAACTCCAAGGACAAGGATTATAACCAGTAATTTTTTATTCATATCTCAAATATATCATTTCTGACAGTTGTTTCCACCTAATAATTGTTTCATGACGGAGCAATGATTAGGGAACTTAAAAGTGCTCTCACTGCGGACCTGGTAAGGGTTGAGGGCGGTGCGGGGTGGGCAACGATGATTCCGGTCCATATCTTGTTCCGAGAAGTTATCGTTAATATAGAAGGTTACGCTCTCAGCAAAATCCTCATCTCTTTGAACCGTCACCTCTCCAGAATCAACTCCTGTGCAGACTAAATTGTTACCTGCGGTTGACCCCTGGGCATATCCGGTTATGAATCCGTTATCAGAGGTTATAGCAGGCAGTATTAACTGTTCGTTCTCTCCTCTTTGACCTTTAATATTGTGAGCAAGCTCGTGAATGAGAGTCACTTTAAATAGTGCTTCAGTTGCAGTTGGGCCACCTGGGGAAGTATTGAAGTTAATTATATTGCCAGATCTATTGCTAACCCCAGGCGAGGCGATTACAACGAGAGATCCTCTGCTTTTGATTAAATCCTTAAACTTAGGGGCCACCTGAGAGGATTTATAAAGGACTTCATAGGTCCACCTCATCCAGGTATCTTGGAACTCTCCTTGGAAGCTGGTATCAAAGTTATCTCTTATCCAGGCCTGGTAGTTATTATCCTGAATTGGAGGAGCTGAGGAATCACCCGTGCACGAATTATAACTCTTCCAGAGATCCTCTCCGTAGTTTTGGATGATATCTCTGAAGTCGATATACTCCAACCCACCATAATATCGTTTAGCGATTTTTGTAACAGTCTCTTTATCCCAAGGTCCATTTCCGTTAATACTAATTTTATCCTCCCTGACCTTTAAAGCCGCAGCAATGATGGAGTCTTTAATGCTATAGATTCGGAAAACATTAACTGGAGCCATAGCGCTTTGAGGATTGATAGTGGTAGTGGCTTCGGTCTTGTTATATTTAGCCTGCAACTCTGCTCTATTTGTCTGAAAGACACCGTTAAATGTGCCAATTGTAAACTGCATAACTCCATATGCTACGCCGCTTGAATGAGCGTCATAGTCGTTAGTTAAATAGCTATTGTCTGTTGAAGCAACCGCTGAGGCAGTTTCAACTCTCATGATTCCGGCCACAATTACAGCCGGAACTCCAATCTCTCCGGATATTTGGCTAATTAAGGCTGTCATATTTGGGTTACCAAACTTTAACCCTGATACTGAATCACCTCCTCGGTAAAAGGTACAACTAGCTATAGCGCCACCTTCTCCTGGGGTGATTGGAGGTTCTGGGAAGAGACTTGCCTCTTGACCGGTACCAACCAGAAGAGTGGAGAAATTACCCAGCATCGACCTAAAGAAAAAGAAGAAAATGATGATAATCCCAGCCACGAGATAGGCAATTTTCTTCTTATGTTCCCAGGCCAGAAGAGCTGCTCCAACAGGCGTTACTCCGGCAGCCAGTTTTCCGGCCCGGGCTAGTCGGGCCAAACGGGCCATATTCCGGGCATTTTTACCGATACTCACCGCGCTGTTGACCATGTTTCCACCACCACCTCTCGGGCTCCCTTGGTGGTTTGACTGTGGTTCTTGGTCATAGTCTGAGTCATAACCCGGGTCATCATAACTGGACCCGGACCCAGAATAGCTACTCGCACCGCCGCCGCCAAAAACAGTCGACCCAAGATCAAGCTTCTTGATAGCCAGAGGCAACATCGTTCCAACCCCAAAACCAACCAAAGCTGCTCTTGGTCCACCCGGGGCGCCGACAAAAGCTCCTATCGCTCCAGCGGTTAAAACTCCGATGGTAGTTGGGGTGAAGACCTTAAGGCTTATTTTGCGGATTAAAACTTTGACGAACAAAGGTAGGTGGATCTTCTCCGCCAACTTAATAATTTTAAAAACTGCCGGCAGAGGTTGACTGGTCTCGGGTAAGGCTTGTAAGGTTTTAGCCTCAGGGGTATTTGTAGGAGGGGTATCTGGCATGGTTGTCGGAGAAGACTCTGGAGTTTTATTATCAGGCTCTGCTGGTATTGGCGGAAGGCTAGTTTCTTCGATTTTGACTGGCGAAGAGCTTTGATTGACTGGGAGCTCAGGTTTTGGAACCTCGGATGGCTCTTTCTTAACCCCGACTGCTCCGGCGCTTGCTTTAGGTAAGTCAGTCTCGGTCGTCTCGCTTTTTGGAATATCTACAGTTGAAGTAGCAGGGGAATCAGATGAGGGTTGACTAGGGTGCTCAACTTGGGCTAGAGCTGCTTCAAATTGGGGGTTTTCAGGAACTGGGAGCGGAGGGGGTTCGGTGATCTTTACATCAGGCTTAGGTTCGCTGGAAATGGTTTCTACCTCAGGTACACTAGGATGAACCTGACTGACTTTTGCCAAAGACTCTTGATATTGATCGTGCCTCTTAACATCTGGCAGACCCTTTGTTTCTTGGTCGATTTTTTTAATCTCTTCAACGGATTCTTTTGTTTCTTGGTCAAGAGCATCTGCCGCCTCAAGTCGAACTTTTTGTTGTAAACTGCTCCGGGCTCGCTCTTTTTTATAGAAAGTCTTTAAAAATTCTTTAGTCTGTTCCTCGACCTGTTCAGCTTTGCCGTGGCACTTTTTATAGATTCCTTTTAAGGAAGGGTCTTCTGAAGCCTGGGCGGCGACAAACAAGTAAGCTTTTAGCGGTCTCCAAACACCGTCAGATCCTCTGTAGACTGCTCGCGGTTGATTAATTAGAATATCAACCCTGGCCCGAAAGGAAGGGTTATCGTGGTAGCTAATGATGAGCTCAAAAGCATCCTTAAGCAGGGTTGAGCTGGCTTTGTTATTCATGGCTAGTTAGTTTGTCCACTTTTTTCCAATGGGTTGGTAGTGATTAACTGGTGCTCTTCATCGGAGGCAACAATCCTCATCGCAACATGGGTATTGCCAGCGAAAAATATCCCTTGGCCAACTCCGGCTGAAAGTAGCAACCTCATCTCTCCTTGGGACAAATTAAAGACGTTTCCGATCCGCTCGATTGAAGCTGGGGCTTGTTTGAGAAGAATCTGCATGGCTGAGTTGGAGATAATCTCTTTACCCCGGTCTTGTCCTAAGAAATCTTCCACATCCTGGCTGATAGTCGTCACTCCCAGAAAATATTTACGGGCTCTTTTGACGAGTTCAACCAGAAAAGCTGAAGAGTCGGGAAATTTCATTAAATACCAGGCTTCATCAACCACTAGGATTCTTTTTTTTAAATCTTTGCGGATTTTGGTCCAAATATAATCGAGGATGAGGTGCATAGCTAATGGACGGAGTTGGTCGGGTAGATCGCGGACAGAGAAAACCGTTAAAGGGTTATTAATTTTGATGTTTGAAGGAGCGGAGAAGATTCCCGCCAAAGAACCTTTAATAAACCGTTCCAATCTGACAGCAAGTCCGCCGGCTATTGATTCTTCCATCCCAATTAAGACTTTATAGAGATCTTCCATTAAGGGAGCTTGGGCCCTGCCGTATGACTCCGGCGCTTGGTTGATCGTAAAACCTTTCATCCGGTAGGTATTATTTAAAGCTCGGTCTAAGATAGCTCCTTCTTGTGGGGTTAATTCACCTAGAACCAGTTTCAGGAACCCGGTTAGAGAGAGGATCTTTCGGCCTAATTCATTCTCGCCTTTGTCTGCCACTTCCGGTAAGTCAAAGGGGTTGATTCTGACTGGAGAGTTGGTTGAGAAATTTATATAATCCCCGCCAACAGCAGCCGTTAGATCAGCGTACTCACGCTCCGGATCGATGACTATGACCTCGGTCCCCAGCATTAAAGAGCGGAGGATTTCCAGTTTAACAAAATAAGATTTTCCCGCCCCGGAAGTAGCTAGAATTACCGAGTTAGCGTTTTCAGAGGAGAAGCGGTCATAGATAATCAAAGAGTCGTTATGTGCGTTGATCCCATACATAACCCCTTCGGCGGCGGTGAGCTCGGATGAGGTAAAAGGAAAAGTGGTGGCGAGGGAAGTCGTATCCATATTGTGGGGCATATAAAGTTGGTCTTGAGCTAAAGGTAGGGTAGAGATAAAACCACTCTCCATTTCGAGCGTAGTCGGCTGGGCGGTAATAGAGATACTTCCTAAGGTTGATTGGACCAATTGAGAGATATTGCTGAGCTCCTCTTTGTCAGAGGAGGGAACTTGGATATAAAGGCAAAATTGAAAGAACCGTTCTGCTCCTTTAACTAGTTGCTCTTGGAGCTCTCGGGCATCATCCAAAGCGATAGTGACGGATGGATCGATCACCCTGTTTCGCTCCATATCAGTTTGAATAGTGGCTTCCATCTCACCGATCTTTCTTTTTAAATCCTGTAAGATCCCCGAGGAGTTAGAGGGATAGATAAACATTGAGATAGTTAAGGAGTGCTCAAAAGAGATTAACGGCTCCAGCCAATTTGGTTCGACAAAACGTGGGTAGCCTGAGACGAAAAAAACTCGGTGCAAAGTGTTGTTGATCCTAAGGCTTGAAAAATCCACCTCAATCTCGGCTGGAGAGATGACATCCTGAAATGTAAGTTGGACTTGGTCGGAAGGTGTGTTTTTAGGTGTGAAGATCATCCCTCAACTCCTCAACAACAAACGGGACTCGGTTACTGGCTAGAAAGGTTTGGTAGGCACTTTGAGGAGGGATTCCAACCGGGGTCGGCGTTGGATTCGGGATTATTGGAGTTTGTGGTGGCGCTACCGGCACTGCTGGTTGGATTCGGTTTAGATTAACCTTTGGAGGAGTATTTACCGGGACGTTTGGTAAAGGGGTGGCTACCTTGGCTAAATCATTACCGTCTTCAGGGTTATAGATATCATAAAAAAGCTTAGTTAGCTCAATAGTATCTAGGACTCTAGCTTTAAGTCCAATTCGAGATAATTGTCTAGCTAGATGGTCGACTCTGGGGACCAAGACCGTTAAGACCTTGCGGATCTTATCGGTATCACTACTCGGAAGCAGTCCCAGTTCAGCCGAGGTAACCGAGATGCAAACATAAAACTGTTTGTCCAAAACTTCGTTATCTTGGATTAATCCACCGACATATTGGCGGTAACGGGAGGTCATCTGGGAGAGCTTTAGGTTAGTTTGTTTTTGGGCGGCCCGGTCCAAGGTCCCGAGGTAAGAAGAGACGTCAAGTTTTTTGGAGCGGATGATAATTTGAATCGGAAAAGACAGCGAGTTTAACAGTCCGGCGAAAGATTGGATAATTGCCATTTGTTCGGTTTCAAAGAGTAGTCCAAAGTTGACCGCCGAAGTTGAGAGGACAGTAGTCACTGAACCATTTTTTAAAAACAACAAATTCTGATTTATATCAGCTATGGGTAAGTGTTGTTGGGTGGAATACATATTAAGTTGTAGCGACTCCTTTCTTGGCAGCTACGCTGAGGGGTGCTAAAACTTGACCGGTTAAGTTGATCTGTATAGGGCTAAATTGATATGGTTCTTTCTCTATGCTAATAGTGTAGGTTCCAGGTGGGAGTGGAGTGGCCCCGGTAAATTGACCGAGACGGTTAGTTTTTAAAGCCCGGACTGGCAGCCCGTCTTGGTTATGGATAATAGCAATAACTCCTTCCAGATAATTTCCCGAGACATCAGTCACAATCCCATTGGGAACGTTAGGAGATGAAGTCAAAACAATCTGAGCTCGAGGTAAGGAAGGAGCAGGGGTAACTTTGGCTTTGGGGGTCTCCACCTTTAGCGGGACTGGAGGCGAAGTATTAACTACTGGAGCCGGGCTAGGAGTTTGGGGTTGAATTGGCTGAAGGGTGACAGGCTGAGGTTGAGGCTGGGTGGTTTGAATCGGTAGGGACGCTACCACAACCGGCTGAGGTTGAGGTTGGTTGACCGGAGGAATTGGCAAGCGGATAGGTTGAGGTGGTGTAATCCGGCGGAGTCCAATCGGAAGTGGCGGATTGTTAAACTTAGGGATAGGGGCGACCTGGTTGCCGGAGATCTTGGCTAAGTATATTCGCAACCGGTTTTGAAATAATGGGTTAGGTTGTCCTTTATTTGCTCTGAAGTTACCGGGAGACGCCCATGATCTTTTAGTCGGAGAGAAGATTGACCTAAAAAAAGATAATAACCAGTGGTCTAAGGCGCGGTCTCCGATCGGTAAAAAAGCTAAGGCTGCCCCGGACCCAGAGAGAAGGGCGATAATTGGGACGGCGATATAAGGGTAGGTCGAAAAGAAAACAATAAAAATAATATAGGCTGAGACCAAGCCAGAGGCCAGATAAGCGAACTGCTTTAAAGTCATGTCTCCAACCAGATGAAATTCGAACGAGGTGACGTTTTGGGGGACAGGATGGGCTTCCATCAGCTGATGATATAGTGTGAAAAATTACTGAACAAGACTCTCAAAGTAGATCAAATAACTGCCAATTGAGATCTTTCTAGGCAAAACTACTAAAGAGACCCCTAAAAGGGCTCGCTCAGTATTAAGAAAACTGTAGGGGTTCAGTTCTTCCCAGTCAAACGTCATCGCGAGGGAAAAGAGTCTCAAACGACTCTTTGAGTGCAGTAGCCGTGGCGATCTCTAGAGATTGCTTCGCTGAGCTCGCAATGACGAAACCGCTGGGAAATACTGAATAGTTACAAAAAACTGAGTTGACTAATCAGTTCTTTGAATAGTATTCTACGGTTGTGGTGAATTAGGTCAATATTTTGACCGAAGATTCAAGGGAACTCTGTGCATCGTCCTTCCGAAGTCTTGACGAAGGAGGATAAATCAGAGGCTGTGCCGCAACTGTATCTCGCATTCAAGGAGTTTACTCCGAACGAAGCGAGGAGCCAGGAGACCGACCACAAATATATATTTCCGAGCAGGAAGACTGATCTTAGTTTTTAACTAATTTGGCCAACCTCCTTCGGAACAGGAGGTTTTTTTTGATGGCTATTTCAAATGAGCTCGCCTGGCGCGAAACAAATCAAGCTCTAAATTTAGTAGATGAACTTAACTCTCGTCAAGACGATACTCTAGCTTGGCGCAACCGGGTTGATCAAAACCTCCAATACTTTACCAAAGAGTATGTTTTGAAGGAGGATATTACTCGATATAGCTACAATCTGGTAGCTGGCGATGAGGGATTACCGGTTATGGCAACTTCTCCCGGCTATGAGTCCCAGGGGGACGTTATCAATAGTTTTGGGGGTAAGAATAGAACCGAATTTTCCCGCCAGTTTGGGGCTCGGGAAGAGGCGGAGTATAAAAGTTTCGCTTGGATTGAGCAGGAGATTTTTTCAGGGCGGGGGAGCGATCGGTTTTTTGTTTGGGACTCCCGGCCGGGTAAAGCTGAGGATGGCTATGGCGATTATGGCTTTACCTTTATTGGCAAGGTTGAAAAAGATCGGATCGAGATGATGGCTTATCGAAACCACCTTAAAAACGATCAAGTTAGGTCATTTTTAAATAAATATCTAAATACTGGTAGTCAGGTTAAAGAAAACCCAACAGATGTTGATCTTTTGCAGGCTCCAGTCTTTTTGCCAACAGGGGGTAGATTTAAGAGTCATCTAGATGTGATAGAAGCGATTGAGCCTATCCAAGTGAGTAGTATTGAAGAAAGAGGGAATGAAGCCGTTTTAGATAGCCTCAAGCCTTTTAGGAGAGTTGTTATCTCGGCTCTTGAGATGGGAGATTTGGAAGGAGCCAGACGAGCCAGACGAGCTCATAACAATTTTGCTGTAGCTTTATTGGAAGGAAGAATCGATGATGATTTCTCAAACAATCAAACAAACGGTGTGGCTTTTTGGGCAGCTCAAAAACCAACAGTTTTGATAGGAAGTTGTGGTAAATCAGAGGACGGGGAACCTTACTTTGGGGCGGGATTAACTTATCTGGGGGCAGATTTGATGTTAAAGAGGAATAAGAAAGAAGATTGGTTCAAAGAGAGAGGACTATGTCGAAATCCAAACTGTTTAACCCCAACTCTAGAGCAAAAATTAGGTCCCTGTAAAATCTGTAAGGGTTGTCAACAAAGAGTTGAGCGTCAAGAAGAAAGGGGTACCCTTCCCAAAAGAATTCTTCAAAGAATAGGAGATCTATTTTTCGGTAGGTTTAGGGCTTAAGCCTAAAGGGCCCTAACTTTACTTTAAGCAGGCAGGAGAAGTACAATATGTCAATAGAAAATATGATTGATCAGTCAGAAAATAACCCAAATTCCCCTGATGCTACAACGGCAGCTGATAATCCTCCAAGACAACGTTTTGATCCAAGAGGGGCACAACAACAGGAGCGCTTAATGCGGATTAAGCCGGAATATCTAGACGCTTTAGCAAAGCTAAACCGGGAACAGGTAAAATTCCAAGCTTTGGAGGGAAATCCTCAGATAAGAAAGGCTTATGAGGAAGACCAACCTGATGAGGAAGGTAGGCATCGAGTTCAGGAGCGTTACAATCAGATTTGGAACGAACAAGCGATTGAGAATGCATATAATACCTTAACTCAAGCAGTTTTTGAGGTTGCTCCACCAGATGACAAGACCCTTGAAAGGATAGCTCGGAAAGAGATCGAAGCGATTCAGGTTATTACTGAGGTAGGTGCACCCAGAGAGTACTTTTGGCCAGTTGATGATAGGCTCAAAGTAGCCAAGATGCATGATTACCTTAATCAGATTGAAAGCCTTTTTACGGCTGAAGGTACTCAAACTCAAAGAAAACTGTTTGGCGAGTTAGTGGCAGTTATTGATCAACTTAAAAAAACTAAGCCGGATTTAGGTTCTGCCATGGAAAATGATTTTCTGCAAAGGGTCTATTTTCAACAGTCATTTTTGGCGTTGTGGAACGCTACGGATGCCAATAGCGGTGCCGGTTCCTGGAACGCTCTTTACGGACACTTGATAGACACTTTGTTTAGAGATGGGGGAGCCTACGCAGAAAAAGTTGCTGAGAACTCAAACATTCCGGTCCTTAAGATGTATCGCTGGCACTCTGATAATCAAAATGCCATGAGACTCCTTAATCCAGTTTTTAACGAGGGTGATTTGAAAGAAGAAGCCAGAGTTGAATCCAGAAAGTATTTTCTAAGGCAACATGAGAAGCTAGCAGCAGAAGCTAGTAAAAGTAACGATGCTCAGAAGGCTGGTAAATATCAACAAGAGATAGATCTTCTTAGAGCCAAACTTCAGATTTCCGAGGCAGTTATTGGAGCCAAAGCCAAGAAAATTCAATTGGTTAGAGAAGGTAAGAATGTTGATCAGGCTGAAGCTGATATTGAAAAAACCGAAGCAGAGTTGAAGCACTTTACTGAGGAGGTTCAAAATAATTCTCTGTTTTTGGAGATGGCTGAAGCTAATGTTGAATCGGCCAGGCTTCAAGGTGAAAGATGGTGGCTGGTAACTTTAAAAAGACATATTCAAGATCCGTTAATAACCCCGGAGGGAAAGATTGTTAACAGTAAAGAAGAGTTTATAGAAGCAGCAGCCCATGGAAAAAAATTGGAATTTTTAGGAACTGCCCGGGCCGGTAATTTTCCAATTCGCCGAGCTATCTCTCCTAATAAGTGGTTGTGGACCCAAATAGATACCGCAAAGGGGTATATGTTGCATATGGATATGGTTGAAGGGATCGACTTTAATACCCGGGATATGTTCACTCTTTTGGTTGACGACTATGAGAAGTATTTAAGAAGTGAGCTGAGGGGAGTCAACTTTGGAAGTAAAGATGAGTTAAGCGAGGATGATGTTAAAGCGCTCGAAGCTGAGGTTGCAATGGTTATGAAAGATATTTTCGATGTTAAATCTGAAGAAAAAGACGGAAAACTTAAACGGGTTCGAGATGAAACTAATGCTTACGATCTCTCTAAAATGGTCTGGAAACTCTCTGATTTCGACGAGCTAGAACAAGAGCTTTTAGAGAAGGGTTTTGCAGAAGATAGTCCCGAGATGGTAGGACTTCTTGAGCGGAAGATTCGTCTAAAGAGTTATTGCGATAGCCCTAAATATGAAACTGTTTTCAAAGGTGAGGTTTTAGTTAGTTATAACGTACCAAATGTTAGGGCTCCCGGAGCTTTAACTTCCCGCCACTTAGTCAGTCCTGATGCGGCCAGGACTAAGATTACAGAAAAACCCGGATCATTAATGTTTGATCCTACCTCTCACCACGCGGTAGTTGAGGCTTGTACAGCCTTTATTTTTACCGCTGATGGTCAGATCGATAGGCAGGTACAATTTATGAAAAACTACGCCCATCACATGCTCCGAGCCAAAGAGAAAACAGCCAATCCTCGAAGCGTAGACTTTTTGATGGCGCACGTTGGAGCTGAATTAAAGATGTCTCCGGAGAATATGGATAAAGTATACAAAGAACTGGAAAAGACTGAATATACTCCAATTCTTGATTTTCTCAGTTATGTTCCGTTGGATAATTTTATAAAAACTTTCCTTGTAGATTTACTAATGGGTATTCTCAAGGCAGTTGTCTCCACTAAGTCCGGCCACTAAGGATTATTCTGGCCTTGGCCAGGTGTTTGAGGAGTCGGTGGTGGAGTTGGTTGCCCGGCGGCAGCAGTTTGTCGAGCAGCCTCTTCTCTTTGTAGTCTCTGTTGTTCCATATGTCCATGAAGCCAGTCTGGGTGTTTGGGTTTTTTGAGTAATCCCATCCATCCACCCCTAACATACTTATCGTATACTTGGCCAATTCGACCTCCAATGCCCTCTCTCCTTTGTGCATGAGCAACCTCTTCCATGCCTCTGATTGTGTCACGAGCCTTTGGATCTCCATATTCAGCCAGTGGTTTAGCCTCCTTATAAACCTCCCTAGCTTTGACTGGCCCTTGTAGGGTCTTCTTGATTCCTGCGCCAGCAGCGTGACCGACCAGTCCAGCCGCCATTGAACCGGCGCCCATGGCTGCTTGAGGGATTTCTTGGATATCTTTAACTCCCATGGCTTTCTTAACCATTCCTGGGATGGCGGTAATTCCAAGCATTATCCCAAAGCCTATAACCAGTCTTAATATTTCAGGGTTAAAGTTAACAAACGGTGGTCTAACGTTCCAGTTTTCCGGCGGACTCTTCAAAATCATCCCAGCGAATAAGAACCCAGCTAAAACTGCCGGGAAAACTAGAGCGTTACCGAGTATCGTCCTCCACCAAGTAGATATGGCCCCATTCTTACCAGGTAGTGAAGAGTAGAGGAGAAGTATTGGACCGATGATGGTATAAACTAAAATACTCAGATAGGAGTTTATTAAACTGAACAATAGCCTGGCGAGTTGAACAAAAAGGGCAACCATCAGGACCAAACTTATTATTATGCTAATCCCTCCAGAGACGGTCCACAGAGCCAGACCGTGTAAGATTTGAGGTAATATTGAACCGATTAAATTATTCAACGCATGATGGGTTTCACCAACAGTTTTAAAGACCGAGAAAGAAAAGAATACTTTAAAAATATCGAAGTTATTAGCCAAATCTCGGAATTCTTGGTCGTTGGCTGCGAAATAATTTGGAACACTAGCTGTTATAAAAAATTCTGAGACTATTTGAATTCCCAGGAATGCTACGTCTACCATCAAAGCTGTTAAAAAATAGCTAAAGGTAACAAGCAGTAATCCAATAACTAGCCCCGGCAAGGCGGCTTGGACGGTAATAACTGTTTGAGGGTTAAGTTTCTGACGGAACATGATCATAAAACCGGTGCCTAAAAATATTAAGATAAAAAGCAGATAGGAAAAATTCCGCATCACCTGCCAAAGTATAAAAACCGGCCGGATAATACTCTCTCCTGAGCCAGAAACCTGAGCGTAGGCGGGACTAACTAACCCTAAATTCTCACCTAGATGAGCCAAATAATAGTTGCTCGAAGTTGGAGGATTGAAAAGGCTGGCCATTATCACGCTCACGTCGCCTAAGGCCCCATAAGAATTGTTGTTGTAAGTGTAATTTACGGCAATTACTTTTCCAGTACTATCCCGTTTAATTTCTTTGGAAGGACAAATTCCATCTTGGTTTTCGGGGGTGACTAAGGTTTGACTACGTCCGAACCCGGCACAAAGAAACGATCCAAATTGGTTATCAGTTTGATAGGATGAAAAAGCTGGAGGACCGGCTTTAATTGGGCTTGGTGTGGGAGTAGGGGCGGTATATGTTCCTTGTTCGATATTTTGAGCCGATACTTGGTTGGGAAGTAGTAAGAATATCGATATTAAAACCAGGAGTTTGAGCTGGGCAAGTAGCATATGGTAATTCTTGCACACAGTGTTGGGTCTTTTCAAGCAGATTAAATTTTTAAGGGGTAGGGGAGATTATTTCAGCCCCGGTAATTGGTTTTCCAAAAAGGGAGTCATCAAAGATTAATTTCTCCGCACATTTCTCCGCCCCTTTGATATTTTCCTGATCCTCGTTGGCGCTTTTATCACACCAAAAATCATCTTCGGGGATATAGGCGCTATAAACACCACCATCCCCGGCTAAGTTGTCGGTCAGTTTTTGTCCCACAGTATCAGCCACAAAGTCTTTGACAAATTGCAAAGGATTGGAGAAAATATTGGCCGGCGGTTGAGGTTGTTTAGTCGGGACCAACTCCGAGGTTGTCAAAGCCCTTAAGGTTTTGCTGCTATCGGCTACTGGTGGAATCTCTTGATTTTGATATTTATGAACGAAAACTCCAGACAGAAGGAATCCGACTTGATCGCGAAATGATTGAATAAAACCTCCGATCAGGGTGGAGGAAACTTCGTCTTTTTGTTTAAACTCTTCCGGGACTAAAAGATCGTTCATCCGGTTAATCGCCCGAAACTCTCTCCCCTGTGGCGAGGGAGTCAAATTTGGAGGTGAAAAAGAAGGGGCCGGGGTAGTAGCTGGAGTCGACCCTGTGACTAGTTGGCAAACACCACAACTTTCTAGATTAGAAACACAGTACTCTCCGGAATCTCTTGTTCCGGAACATGACTTTTGACCATCCGTCCCTGAATCAGTCTGGCAGCTTAGGGTGGTAGTACAAGGATCACCTGGAGCTGCTCCTACCTTGGTAGGTAGTAGTAAGTAGTAAGTAGTAAGTAGTAA
>JAUSKZ010000043.1 GCA_030646805.1 Candidatus Daviesbacteria bacterium | reverse complement strand
AAGTGAGCCTCTAATTGATTTTGAGGTAACTTGGCTAATGCTTAATCCATCGATAGTAATTCCTAAAGCCTCTTTTTTTAACCTAGTTCCAAGACAAAGCGGGCACTCCTCAGACAGCATATATTTTTCAATCTCTTTTTTAACGTACTCAGACTCTGTTTCCTGATATCTTTTTTCTAAATTAGTTACCAAGCCTTCAAAGGTTGAATAAAAGTGAGTCAATTTTTTTTCACGGTTTCGTCCGCTAACTTTAAACTGCTCTGTCCCTGCCCCATATATTAAAACTTCTTTTGCTTTGGGAGACATCTTTTCGATTCTGGTATTTAAATCAAAACCATACTCTGTACCTACAGATTGGATTAATCTGCTAAACCAGGTCTCAGTCTCCCCTAACTTATTCCAAGCTAAAACTCCTCCTTCAGCAATCGACAAAATTGGGTTTAATATCGTATCCGGATTTACTTTAAGTAAGACCCCGAGCCCCGTACAAGTTGGACATGCTCCGTGAGGAGAGTTAAAAGAAAAAGACCGAGGTTCTATCTCAGCCAGAGCAATATTATCCAAAGGACAGGCAAATTTCTCAGAAAAAAGACGGTCTTCCATCTTTTTAGGATTAATTGGAAACTCCAGTGAAGCGTCTAAAACCTCACTTACAATCACAAATCCTTCGCCAAGTTTTAGGGCTGTCTCAACACTTTGATGTAATCTTGAGTAGATTGTTTGATCATGAGTAATCTTCTTCTCCAATACTAATCTATCAACCACCGCTTCAATGGTATGCTTATTGGTTTTTATTAAAACTAAATCTCCCGCTCCGCTCGCGGAGCGAGGCGAGTCGATTAAATCACGGATTTGTCCATCGATCCTGACTTTGGAAAAACCTTTTTTCCTCAGATCCTCAAATAGTTGAGAGTATTCACCTTTACGGTCCTTGACGATTGGCGCCAAAACCATAATCCGTTTGCCTTTTTTGGAAGCAATTTGTTTATCGTCTAAAATACTTTCCACAATCTGTTCAATACTCATCCGGGACACCTCCCGACCACAAACTGAACAATGAGGGTGACCAACTCGGGCAAACAACAGCCTTAAATAATCATAGACCTCGGTAGTCGTACCAACTGTTGAGCGGGGGTTATGGGAAGAACTTTTTTGATCAATTGAGATCGCCGGTGATAACCCTTCTATTAAATCAACATCGGGTTTATCCATTATCCCCAAGAATTGGCGAGCATAAGAGGAGAGTGATTCCACATACCTTCTTTGGCCTTCGGCATAAAGGGTATCAAAGGCTAAGGAAGATTTACCTGAACCGGAAATTCCGGTTAAAACAACCAGAGAATTTTTTGGGATATCAAGATCAACATTCTTTAAATTATGTTCCCTGGCTCCTCTAATTTTAATAATATCGTTGGCCATTTAGCGAATTTTACCCGAAACAAACGTGACCTATTTTACCTTATCTAAGAAATTTTTTAAAGGGGTTAATATGCGAATGAATGCCGCTCCCCTAACAATTATTATAGGGTATGGTATAATTGTAGGATGTGTGAAGGAATAAAAGTAGTTGCTAAAGAAATAATCGCCACCTCAGTCACTACTGGGGAAGATGTAAAGTTTATAGAACCTAAGCTACGGATTCAGTTAACTGTTTTTGACAAACGCTCTAATGAAAACCATCAGGAAATTTGCACTGACCCCATAAGAGACTTTCAAAGATTTGGGCGTGACAGATTCAAGGCTCAAATGATCTGGTCTATTGCTGAAATTGGAAGATTAGGTTTCCCGATGCTTGCTGGAATGAATATTTACAAATTGATAGCTGAAAGCAATCTAGACATCATATCTCTGGCTTCCTCTGCTAGTGTATTTTTAGGCTGCACTTTAGGAATGAGACCGATAATTTATGTGTCTTCGCAAATAGCCGAAGAAGCGAAGCAAAAAAGAGAAGCCATTAAGCCTTTTATCAATAGTTAAATACTTAAATCTTTGATTTGGTCCCTCAGTCTCGCGGCAGTTTCAAAATCTAAGATTTCAGCCGCCGTTCTCATTTGAGCTTCTAAGTCTTTAACTATCCTATCTCTTTCAGACTTTGGAATATCATCAACACTGAAAACTTTGTGGCCAATCTCCTCTTCAACTTTTTCAATTAATCTCTCCCTTAAGGCTTTGGTAATCGATACTGGGGTAATATTGTTTTTCTTATTATATTGATCTTGATTTTTCCGCCGCCGCTCTACTTCCTCTATTGCAGCTTGCATCGAACGGGTTACTTTATCAGCATACATAATCACCCGGCCATTTATGTGCCTGGCAGCCCGGCCCATGGTTTGAATCAAGGAGGTTTTTGATCTCAAAAAACCCTCCTTATCAGCATCAAGGATAGCTACTAACGAGACTTCAGGCAAATCCAAACCTTCCCGAAGCAGATTGATCCCAATTAAAACATCACACTCCCCTAAACGCAAAGATTGTAAAACATCGGCCCGCTTTAGCGTCTCAATGTCAGAGTGTAAGTACTCAACTTTAACCCCTTTTTCTTTCATATAATCAGTTAAATCCTCGGCCATTCTTTTGGTTAAGGTTGTGACTAGGACTCTCTGGCCTTTTTTGACTACTTCCTCAATCTCTTTCAGTAAATCAGTTATCTGGCCTTCAATTGGGCGAACATCAACTATAGGATCCAATATCCCGGTTGGCCGGATCAGTTGTTCGGCTATCCCATCCGGACCCGAAAGAGATAGCTCATACTCGTCTGGAGTAGCCGAGACATAAATCACCTGGTTTATTAGTCTCAAAAATTCATCAAATTTAAGAGGCCTATTATCTAAAGCTGAAGGCAGTCTAAATCCAAAATCTATTAGCGTTCCTTTTCTGGACCTGTCCCCGTTGTACATCCCTCTAATTTGGGGAATACTCATATGTGACTCATCAATCAGAAGCA
This sequence comes from Candidatus Daviesbacteria bacterium, assembly GCA_030646805.1. Lineage (GTDB taxonomy): Bacteria > Patescibacteriota > Microgenomatia > Daviesbacterales > UBA10151 > JAUSKZ01. The sequence goes on along the minus strand of JAUSKZ010000043.1, from coordinate 9,348 downwards.
GGTAATCCTTGGGAAAGAAGTTGATTAAGGAATATGGAGGATCGCCCGGGTTTCGGCCGTCAAAATACCTTGAATAATTCTCAATCCCGTTACAATAGCCAAACTCCCGAATCATCTCTAGGTCATATCTGGTCCGCTGATCAATTCTTTGAGCCTCCAATAACTTCCCCTGACTTTTAAGTTCAGTAACCCGAAGATCCAAATCTTTTTCAATTTGATCCATGGCTGGCAATACCCTGGTTTCTGGCATAATATAATGTTTAGCTGGATAAACTACCTCTGTTTGGGTGACAGGCACCATATCTCCGGTTAAAGGGTCAAGAGTTGAAACTCTCTCAACTTGATTACCTAAGAATTCAATCCGCAAAGCTGTATCTTTGTATGACGGAAAAATATCTAAGGTATCACCGGAGAGCCGGAAAGTTGATCTTTTAAAATCAATATCGTTTCGGGAATAGTACATCTTGGTGAGAATCTTTAAAACTTGATCCAAAGTTGTCTTCGTCCCAGCTTTAACTTCCAAGATTGCTTGGCCGTATTCAATCGGAGAACCTAAGTTATAAATGGCTGAGACTGAAGCCACCACAATCACATCAGATCGGGTCATCAGTGAGGCAGTGGCTGAAAGCCTTAATTTTTCAATCTCTTCATTAATCTGGGTCTCTTTTTCAATATAAGTATCAGATTGAGGGATATAAGCCTCTGGTTGATAATAATCATAGTAAGAGACAAAATACTCCACTGCATTCTTAGGAAATAAAGATCTGAATTCTTGGGCCAGTTGTCCGGCTAAGGTTTTATTATGCGAGATGATAAGAGTTGGTCTTTGGACTGTCTGGATGACGTTTGCCATGGTAAAAGTTTTCCCGGAGCCTGTTACCCCAAGTAAAACTTGATGTTGTTTACCTTCTTTAAGGCCTGCCACCAGTTTAGTGATAGCTTGGGGTTGATCCCCGGTAGGTTTAAAATCAGAAACAATTTGAAATTTGGCCATAATAGCTAATTTTACCACAGGCCAAAGAATAACCGAAAGGTAGTTAATATAAGAAAAACAAGTAGAAAACTATAGCTAAAATAATTCTATAGACCCCAAAAGCAATAAAGGTATGACTTTGAATATATTTTAAAAACCACTTAATTACTAAAAGGGCCACTATAAAAGATCCTAAAAGGCCAACTCCCAGCATTCCCAACTCAGATAAACTGTAATTTAGGTTGGTCTCCAGGATATCTAAGCCCGTGGCAGCCATCATAGTGGGAACAGCCAAAAGAAAAGAGAATTCAACTGCAGTTTTTCTAGATAAACCTGCAAACAACCCTCCAAAAATTGTCGATCCAGCTCTAGAGACACCAGGAATCATAGAAATTGCCTGAAATATACCGATCAGAAGAAGTTTTTTATAACTTAGTTTATTTACATCATCCAGTCCTCTATCTTCCTTAAAATAAAATTTCTCAAGTAATATAAAAGCTACGCCTCCTAAAAAAAGGGCGGTAACAGTTACTAAAATATTTTCAAACAAGACCCCTTTAATAAAGTCATAAAAGATAAACCCCAAAACCGCTGAGGGGATAAAAGCTAACAAAATTCTTTTCAAGGACTCAAAATCAGTCAATAATCTTCTCCAGTATAAAACTACTACCGCTAGGATTGCTCCCAATTGAATAATAATCTCAAAGCTTTTCAAAAACTCAGTTTGAGGGATCTTTAAAATATGGGAAGTTAAAATTAGGTGTCCGGTAGAGGAAACCGGTAGAAATTCAGTAACCCCTTCAACAATTACTAAAACTAAAGTTTCCAAGTAACCCATTACCTTTATTATAAACTAAAAAGTGGCTAGAAAGAATGTGATTCGGCGATCTCTGGTTTAATAATGGTAACTGATTTTTCCAATATCTCTCTTTTTTGATTTTTAATTAATTGATCAATATAACTTACAATATTTTTGGGAGATTGATCTTTTAATCTAATAACTATGCACGCTATCTGATGTTTCGGAAATTGCACAAGAGCAATAAAATCCTTATCGAGCGTTAAAATAATCCTTCCCTGATCCTGGGCTAACTTAATAATTTCCGTGTCCAGCGCCTTTAGATTAACCTTCTTAAGATCTAGGACATCGTGATCACCTAAGGTTAAATATGAAATAACTGATTGGGGAATATTAATGTCAGCGAGAAATTTCATGAGCTGCGGAGTGAGCTTTATCAAAGATATAGCTCTCTTCCTTGCCCACTAATTTAGCTGCATAATTGACAGCTGCCTGAATTTGCTTTTTAGTTAAAAAAGGATACTCTTTAATAATTTCATCTTTCTCCATGCCGGAGGAAATAAGTTCTAAGATTATCTCAACAGACATCCTAGTTCCAGCGATGATAGGCTTACCTCCTAAGATGCTTGAATCCTGGATAATTAAATTTTTCATAATCATATTATAACATTATCTCGTATGAGTTTCTTAGGTGTTATGCTAGGTTCAATTCTCACTTTTCCTGCAAGCACAGATCATCTAAGTGACGCCCCTTCGACAATACTTAAACCTTCTTCAAGGCAAAGACCTAAAAGTGATCCTCTTAACTTCGTTTAGTATTTTTTTAATTCCACTCTTAGATGAGCTGATGGGATATGACCCATTTTATTCCAGTTGACTACGATCAGTGTTGATACCTTTTGATATACATGATCGTAGTTGACACCTTCGGGTAACCTTTGGTATATTAATAGCAACAAACACGAAAGAAACCCAAAATGGTAGTTACACTTTACAGAAGACAAAAACAAATATTAGATTTCATCAGACAGTATATTGAAAGATATAGCTATTCCCCAACCTTAGGTGAGATCGCAGAAAGTATCGGCGTTTCCTCACTGGCTACGGTTCACGAACACCTCCAGGCTTTGGTTCTCAAGGGAGTTATCAAGCGGTTTGAAGGAGCAGTCCGCGGGATAGAGTTAATTGATCAAAGGATTTCTAGCTCCTTAAAAGGCATTGAGTTACCGGTGTTAGGTTTTATCGCTGCCGGTCAACCAATCATGACTTACACCGATCCTGACGCTACGGTTAATATCCCAACCCATATGATCTCCGGCAAAAGAAGATCATATGTCCTACAAGTTAAAGGTGATTCAATGATTGAAGATGGAATCTTGGATGGAGATTATGTAATTATTGAGGAGCAAACTACAGCCCACGACGGAGAGATTGTAGTAGCCTTGTTGGAAAATGGGCTGGCCACCTTAAAAAGGTTTTTCAAGGAACAAGATAGAATAAGACTCGAGCCAGCTAATGCAACTATGGATCCGATATATGCGACAGACGTCAAGATTCAAGGTAAATGCGTCGGGGTAATTAGACGCTTCTAAAACTTTCCAATCCCAGCCGAGTGGCAAGCTATAACTGTCTATAGTATAATCTAGAGGATGGAATTACAGCCAATTAACTTATTTAAGGATAACCTTCCGGAAATATCAAATCCAGAACAAAGAGTCATTACAAAGTTAGATTCTAAAGTCTTCTCTGAGCCTCATTCGTTCGACCAAATCACTCAAGATGCCTATAAATATAATCAAGATAAAATGTGGGTGGCTGTGGCTGACGGAATGGGCGGAGGAGGAGATCCAGAAGCAGCCAGTCAGTTTGTCGTTTCGGAGCTCGGCTCTGTGTTGGAAGGAATTAACCTAGAAAATACAGCCCAAGTTAAGGAAACCCAGAACCAACTTACTGCTGGAATTCTGGCGATTAATAACAATTTAACAGCTAATTATTCAAAATCCGGAGTTGCAGTTGCTGGATTTAGAGTCCTAAATACTCAAGAAGGATCCGTTTGTCTCGGGATAAATGTAGGAGATGTTAGGCTTTACCTACAAAGAACAGATAAGTTTTACCTTATGAGCCTCGATAGTTACCTGCAGACAGAATCTTGGTTCTCCTCAGAAGAAGAAACAAGAAGAGTTTTACTTAGAGCAGATAATATTGAATCTGCAGAAGATTTAAATAAAGTTGTTCCTAAAGTCGCAGAGCTTTTTAAGATCCGGCAACGCAAAATTACTCCTCACCATTTGGGAAATTATTTTGGAAATAATAGGCTTCGCTCTTATTTAACAGCTTTTGCAGTTTACCCTGGAGATAAGTTACTTCTTACAACAGATGGGCTATGGAGCCCACTAACAATAAATCAACTTCAAAGTTGCGTTTCAGCTGATCAAGATCTATTAAGTCTGGCAAGGAAATATTCTGAAAAACCTGGTTGGATTAGGAGTGGAACTGATGATATGACTGGAGTTTTATCATCACTTGCATAAAACCGATATCCTACCCTTTGGACTTCTAAAAAACCTCCTATTAAGATATACTTTAATGGACCTCGCATCTGTTTTGGAAGCTTTTACACGCTTACACACCCCAAGGGTGGGGTAGCTAGACACATTACTTTATTCATACATTAAATGCTTTATCTTATCCAACTCTCTTTGGTAATTAACTTGATCAAGAATGAACTGTTTAAAACTCTCTACAGAGGAAAATTGGTTTAAAATAATTTCTGGCTTTACTATTTGATCTACTTGTTTTCCAATATACTGAGGGTAGGACGACCATAGGTAAGCCTCAAGTTTAGTTAAATCTTTTATTACAAATGACGTAACGGGGTTAAGGTGGATGTACCGGCAAATATGAAGCAGCTGTTCATCAGATTCAACCCTGACAGCCTTAAACATATATTGGAATAACGCTCCAACGCGTTGATGTTTGATATTAAAATACTTCGCATAGCTGTTTTGAAAATTACTCATAAAAGTTGATATTCCACCCTCCTGAATTTCTCTTACTAGAAAATGAGTATGATTGGGCATTAAACAAAAGGCTAAAATCTCTACTTGCTTTTCATTTTTTTCTTTAAGCTGAAACAAAAAATCTGATTTCTTTTCTAAAGGCAAACGCTTGTAGTGGGAATAACGAAGACCAGGTTTTAAGTAACTATAAAAATTAAGGACATCCACAGCCCTACTAAAATCCAATTTACTTAAAAAGATTGGTTGTCTGGCAACGCTTCGATTAAATACATGATATATTTCACCAAGTCCAAAACTAACTTTACGGTATGACACTTATACAAGAGTAGATCTTTTTTCCCTAGGTGTCAACTGATTTCACCTTTGGGGTGGGTTTCAGGAGTTTTATCGTCACTTATATAAAAGGTAAAACACTTATGGTTACCCTTATAACCAATTTTTAGGGGTGGTTAGACTGTATTATCTTTAACTTTACTGCCCGCTTCTGCTTTTGCCAAATTTTCTGCAAAACAATTAACAAAGGTTCTTGTCACATTAAACTGCTCTGAAGGTAACGACCATTTTACTGATGAAACAAGGGGATTATTCTGAAATAACTCTATCTCTTTTTCTGGTAAATAAGTTCTGAAACCTTCGGGTATACTTGCCATTCTTATGCTGGCCAGATATGGAGAATGTGCCCAATATTGTGCAGCACCCTCTTCAGAACGTCTTAGCATATAATCTACCCTTGAAGATTCAAGATTTACTAAATAAAGGGTTAAGCTTTCGGGTCGATTTTGGCCTGTCCAAACTAAGCTAGGACCGCACAATAAAAGACTAAACATTCGAAAATCTTTTACAACTGAGATGAGCTGATTATCACCTCTCAGGTTGAGATTTGTCGGATCTGAAAGATCAGTAAAGGTATCAAGAACAGGTTTAGTAGTGGTAAACTGACTGAATCTCTGCAAGACACTATCCGGAGTAACTATTTCTCTCATAATTAAACAGTTTAAAACTAGCTGAAAGTTAGATCTTTCCCAACTAAAAGTCAATAGCTTCAGACTTCTCAATAATCTAAAATTAGGCTATACTTAACAAATGGACTTTGCTGCGGCAGTCGAAGCTTTAAAAAGTCATGATTTAAAGCTTCTTATTAGTACGGTAAGTTATATCGGAGTCTTTGCGATTGTTTTCATTGAATCAGGACTATTAGTTGGATTCTTTCTTCCTGGAGACTCACTCCTTTTTACCGCCGGATTTTTAGCCTCCCAAGGTTTTTTTGATATTAAACTTTTAGCTCTTGGATGCTTTATCTGTGCGGTATTGGGTGATAGTGTTGGCTATTTTATCGGCCACAAGTTTGGCAGAAGACTATTTAAAAAAGAAGATTCATTACTATTTCACAAAGATCACCTAGCTCGGGCCGAATCTTTTTATATTAAGCACGGGGGCAAAACTATAATATTAGCCAGATTTATGCCTTTTATTAGAACTTTTGCTCCGGTGGTGGCTGGAATTGGAGCCATGCACTATCCAAAATTTCTCTTTTTTAATCTAATTGGAGCTTTACTTTGGGCGGTTGGGGTAACTTTTGCCGGATACTTTTTAGGTTCATTAATCCCAGATGTTGATAAATATCTTTTACCAATTATCGGGGCAGTTATTTTGGTTTCAATCGCCCCAGGTTTTTACCACGCCTTAAAAACTAAGGAAAATCGGGTTAAAATCTACTCTGTGTTAAGAAGCCTCGCCGGACTTAAAGGCAACTGATGTTATATCTTGTTCCTACTCCAATTGGTAATTTAAAAGATATCACACTCAGGGCCCTAGAAACTCTTAAGGAAGTTGAGGCTATTATTTGTGAAGACACCAGACGAACTTCTATTCTTTTAAATCACTATCAAGTTAAAAAGCCGCTAATTGTTTTAAACGATTTTAATGAATTTAAAACTGTCCCTCAAATCTTAGAAAGATTATCCGTTGGACAAAGTTTGGCTTTGGTTTCTGATGCCGGAACTCCCTTAATCTCTGATCCAGGTTATAAACTAGTAAGAGCCTGTCTTGAGTCAAACATTGTGGTTGAGTCTTTACCGGGTCCAACTTCTGTTATTACTGCTCTGACTTTATCCGGACTCCCACCAGATAAATTTTTATTCTTAGGTTACTTACCCGAAAAACCCAAACACCGACAAGATATGATCAAATCACTCACCAAAATTAGCCATGAGATTAAACTAACCTACATAATTTTTGTAGCCCCACATAAATTACTTCGAATACTAAAGGAGTTAAAAAGTGAGCTAGGGAATATCGAGATAGTTTTAGCCCGGGAGATGACTAAGATTCATCAAGAGGTAAAAAAATATGAGATTGACAGAGCCATCTCAGAGTTTTCAAGCAAAAATCCCAAAGGAGAGTTTATTTTACTCATTTCTCTTTAAAACTACCCGTTTTTCTACCCAACTTAGATAATCCAACTCATACTCAAGTATTAAATTTTCCTCAAAGATTAACCCCCAAACTCCTTTATCTAAAACCTGGTGTAATATATGGGGGTTAGCCAACAACTTACCTCGAACTACCACCGGAATACTTTTTTTATGAGCTTTCTTTAAAAAATCGCTAACAATTGGCATAAACTCTTCAAATAAATGCTTGTAGTCCGTATAACTCAACTCACTGTATCCATAAAATAGTTGATGAAGTAAATCTATCCTCATAACCACTCCATCAACTCCAGCTTCCAGATAATTTTCGATTTTTAAAATATTTTCTATGGATTTAATCTCCAGCCACAGATTTAAAGTCCCTTTCCGGTGAACTCCAAGACTTGCCAGCTCCCTTTTAATAGCAGTAAACTCACCTACCGTAACACAAGCTGGAACGGAGACCTCAACGTTTAGAAGTTGATCTTTGTGCCTTAAGAAATTTATTACCGAAGCAGCATAGATAATCTGAGTTTTTGTAGGCTCGGCAATTTTATAAATAATGACTTTTGTTGGATCCTCTTTTACCAAAGCTCTAATTTTTAAAATCTCACTATCAAAATTTAGAGTATCTACTCCTTCTAAATAATAACCATCAACCTCAGGAATTACTGAATATGAAGTTGAAAGTATCTTAACCGCGCGTTTTTTAAAAGCTTTCAGACTATCATGCTTGGTAACCTCAATAGGTAAACTCGTGTGATGAACCCCGGTATAAGGCTTAAGTTGGGAGATTAAAATCTCATCACCAATTTGAAATGTATAAACTTGTGGTAAAAAAAGGTACTTATTAGCTTTTAAAATAATTGCTTGAATGTCTTTTAACTTTTGCTCATCTAACTCTCCATTTCCCAAAACCTCAACTATAATTTTTCCAGTGTTTTGATCAACAAATCCGGTTGCTTCAAGCGATTTAGTTATTTGTTTGGAGATAAAAATTGGGCGCAAATCACGATTTGATTTTAAATCTTGATCCCAAATTAAAACCATCTCCCGCCAAAGCTCGTCTAGGCTTTTAAAACTAAAACCGTTTAGATAAAAGTTTTTCCAAAGTTTTAAAACCGGAATCTTTTTTAAAAGATCGGGATTTTTATCTATTCTATCGGGTGGAAAAATTACCAGGCTTGGGGTTACTGGAAATTTACCTCCTAATAGCTTCGAAAGGTTAAAGATGGATTCGGAAACTCGCTGTTTCTCTAAATCATCAACTAACTCAAGGGGCAGATATTCCATAATTTACTTTCTTAAAGTTACAAGATCTCCAACTTTTATACCACTACTTGAAACTACTCCACCGTTTACCTCAAGCATTGAATCAATCGGCATACTCGGCGAGTAAATAGTCAACGCTGCGTCTTTTTGATTACCGCTTGGGGGGGTAGCATTATTAATAATATCTACCACTTTACCATCTTTAATAAAAATAAAATCCAAAGGAAACTCTACACCTTTCATCCAAAATTGATATTTTTTCTCTTCAGGAAAGATAAATAACATTCCTGAATCTAAAGGTAAACTAGGTCTACCGGACAACCCCTTTGATCTTTTATTTGGGGTATCGGCGATCTCAATATTCAACATTACCTCTCCAACCTTAAGAGTAGAGTAGTCAAAACTTTGGCTGGAAGTTGAAAGAAGTGAGAAATCCTCAAATTGTTTATTGAATGAAAAATATAAAACTAGGAATGTTCCGCTGACGAGTAAAAATACTTGTATCCAAAACTTCTTCATCTATTTAATATTAAGATCTTGCTCTCAAGTCCGCAAGACCTTGCGATATAAATATCTAAAGATCTTGTTTGACGGTTGGCAAGAGTCTCAAGACTTAACTCGCACTTTTACAACTCCCCCACAAACCCCGGTTGGAGCTTCTGGCTTCCCTTTCATATTCCAGAAATTTTTCAGAAAATTTAATATCCGGAGGATAACTTGAGGCCTTTGCAAAACCACCTCTTACTAGCTCCTCATTTACCAAAATTAATTGGTCTTTTTCTTCAATATAAACATACCGAAGCAATCTACCGAATTTATCTGTTTCTGAGATATCTTTCTCTAAAAGAACTTCGCGGTTCTTGACTAATCTTT
>JAUSKZ010000037.1 GCA_030646805.1 Candidatus Daviesbacteria bacterium | reverse complement strand
TGATATGTTAAAAACAGCCAAAGTCGTTGGGTTAAACTCAGACCAGGAAGCTGCCCTCGCTTTAATTCGGACCTTTGATCTTGAAAGCCGAACCAACTCCTTTTTTATTATCATTTATACGAGTGTCGAAGATGCTTTTACCAAAATCCGCCAAACTTTGGCCGAAGTTGAGGAGCTTTTTTTGGACAGCGAAAAATCCCCGGCTGAAAAACTTGACGAAATTCTGTCTTTCTTAAAAAATTCCTTAAAAGAGGCCGAAGATTTGGAGATTTTAGTAGCTTCACTCCAGCTTGAAGGCGCTAAACGAGTTTTTTATCTTTTAGGCCTAGGTGAAAAGATCTCGGCTTTACTTTTCAGGGATGCCAAAAGAATAAACCTTCGCCAGGTTGGCCAGGGGGAGGCTTTGGTTTCCGGATTTTTGGAACCGGGAGATAGGGTAGTGTTATTAACCGATACTGTAGAAGAGGTTTTTAATCCAAATCTGGAAGCTTTACACCAAGTTAAAATAGAGGAGTTTGAGGATGAAGTTTTATCGAAGCTGCCTCAAGGTGAGATTTTTCCGGCCGCAGCGATTGTTTTTGAGGAAGAATTAGCAGAGATTCCGCGTGAGGTCTTAGATGATAGTCCCAAAGCCCAATTTTTGAGGCCTAGGGTACTGCCTATCTTAAAAATTGGGTTTTCTAAGGTTTGGGAGAAAGTTAAACTGTTAAAACCCCGTAGTCGAAGAAGTTGGGGAGTTTTGGTTGGGATAGTTATTATGGCTCTCCTCTTCGGGGCTTTTTCCCTAACCAGACTTCAAAAAACTCGTCTGGAGCACGATCGGCTTACTGGGTATATAGAAACTGCTCGTTCTGAGTATAATAATGCCCAAGGCTTAAAAGACTCCAGTCCTGCTCAGGCGGGGGAGAGTTTGGAAAAATCCAAAGCTGCTTTAGCTTCAGTTTTAGCTTTAGATACAAAAAACACTGAAGCCTTGGATCTTCAAAAGCAAATCGAGGAAAATAGTTGGAAAATTCTCAAAATTCACCAGCTTCAAGATATCCCCTTATGGTTAGACTTAAGTTTAATTAAAAAGGATTTTACCTCAGACAGATTATCTTTTTCGGTCGGCCGGATACTGCTACTTAACTCCGACGGCTCAAGCTTGGTGGTTATCAGTGAATCAACCAAGTCTCATCAAATCCTAGCCGGGAAAGAAAAATTAGGCGAGTCTACCCACTCCTCTTTAAATGGAGAGGTGGCCTGGATTTTTTCCAAAGATAAAGGAGTCATCAAAATCGACACCACGACCGATAAAAGTTTGGAAACTATCAAAGTTGATGATGAGTGGGGGGGGATAGTTGATATCTATGGCTTTGGAGGGAACCTCTATCTTTTGGATTCTGGAAATCCGCCAGCTGGCGGACAAATTTGGAAGTATTTACCGATAGTCACCGGATACTCTGATAAAAAAGCTTATTTGGTGGGAGAGAAAGAGGATTTAATTGGCAGTAAAAGGATGCAGATTGACGGCTCGGTTTGGGTTTTAAACGGTAAAGGTGAGATTGTAAAATACACCCAAGGGGTCAAGGATCATTTTTCTATCTCTGGAATGGATAAACCGATCAGCAAAATAAAGACTTTTTATGTTTCAGATACGACTGAGAAGCTATATATAATTGATGAGGACAACAGCCGGTTGGTAGTTTTGGATAAAAGCGGGGTCTATAAAACTCAATACCAGTCCGAAAAATTAAAAGAGGTAACGGACTTGATCGTTGAAGAGAAGAGTAAGAAAGTCTATTTACTGCTAGGCAACAAAATACTTCAAATAGATTTAAAGGATTAAGCTATAATTTCCATATGCCAACTAGAAAGATTCAAAATCCAACCCCCCTAAGAGGGGTTCATGTCCGCAATAAACGAGCCTCTCGTGACTATTTTATCCTGGAATCATTTGAAGCCGGAATTAGACTCTTGGGTTCTGAGGTTAAGTCAGTCCGTTTAGGCCGGGTTACTTTGGAGCAAAGTTTTGCTCGAGTTTTGGGCGGCGAAGCCTTTTTAGTTAACGCCCACATCGCCCCATATCAGCACGCTAAAGATGATAAGTATCAGCCAGCTCGAACCAGACAGCTTCTTTTACACAAAAAGCAGATTGATAGTCTAAATGGAAAATTAGCCTCACAAGGTGCTACTTTGATCCCAATCTCAATTTATGAAAAAAATAATTTAATTAAAGTCCAATTGGGGTTGGGTAAGTCGAAGAAACAGTTTGACAAACGTCGGGTAATGAAAGAACGGGATCACAAACGCCGGATAGACCAAGAGTTGCGGGGTAAAGTTTGATTTTAGGTCAAATTGTAGTATACTAGACACACGGGGACGCACAGATTCGACGTCTTTGGCTCTTTAAAAACTGCAAGTCGCGTACGCAAACTATTCGCGTTAAACATGTTTGCAAATAACACGGCAATAAACTTGTCCGTGATGCCGAAGCAATTGCTTTGGGAGTTATGAAAGGGTTAAATCCTTTCGTTGCCCAACCAGCATACGCTTAAGCGTCTACTTTAAGGTAATCTCTATCTGACGGAATCCTTTTGGTATGTACAAAGTCGGGTTGCGATAACTTAAGTTTGGTTTAAGCTTAAATTATCTAAGATTATTAAACCGAGTATTAGCTTCCTGCTAGTAGGTTACATCTAATACTTAAAAATATACTAGATAAACTTGTAGATGTTTTTTAAAAATCAAATTCGCACAGGGCTCAAAGCCCTCGTCTCCACCAAGTCAGGTTCCTAGTCTCGTTTTAATGGGTTTTTTTGATCTAATATTCCCCAAATTTTGTGTTGGTTGTAATAGATTAGGAACCTATTTTTGTAAAAAGTTCGCCCGGGATATTCTCCAAACAGATTTAGTTTGTCCCAACTGTGAAAGGTTATCTA
>JAUSKZ010000033.1 GCA_030646805.1 Candidatus Daviesbacteria bacterium | reverse complement strand
CAGACACAAATCCTGGGATTTGAAGTGGCCAAGATAAGATTACGATATAAAATTGAGGACTTAAGAAAGATAGGACCCCCCAGTGGTAAAAGAGGGCATAAATTGTGGCGAAAACGAGACCCACTATAAAATAAATTATGCCGACAGTAGACAACCTTCTCTCTAAACTCATTTCTTTATATCCTCTATTTTATCGATTGACGAGACAACGGTAGCAGCCGCCACAGTTTCCCCTTCCCTCATTCTCATTAAAATTACCCCTTGAGTTTGTCTTTGTAAGGTTGGCACATCTTTTGTCCCGAGCTTTATAATTTGGCCTTTATTCGAAGTTAAAACCAAAGTTGTGGAAAATTCATTAACGATCTCAGCGGTAACTATTTGGCCGGTTTTAGCGGTGACTTGGGCTGCTTTAACTCCCATCCCTCCTCTACCCTGTTTACTCCATCCGGAAACTAAAGTTCTCTTACCGAGTCCCCTGGCCATAACTACCAATAGTTGATCATTTTTTAAGTCACTAATTTTATTTAAGGAAACAACTACGTCCTCTTTTCCAAGCTTAATTCCTCTCACTCCAGAAGTATCTCGGTGGGTAGGCCTAACGTTATCTTCGTGAAACCGCAAAGATTGTCCCATTTTGGAAACAACAATCAGTTCGTCGCTCCCGGTTGTTGGAATAACCCAACCTAAAGTATCACCTACATCTAGTTTAATCGAGATTAATCCGTTTCGTCTTATGGAAGCATATTCCTCAACAGCAGTTTTTTTAACATTCCCTTGTTTGGTGCACATAAAGAAATATTTGGATTTATCTTTCTTTTTAAAGGTCAAGATTGCGGTGATTTTTTCACCCTGCTCAACATCTATTAAATTTACAATCGCTTGACCCCGGGAGATTCTTGAAGCTTCGGGAATTTCCCAAACTTTAAGTTGGAAAACCCGGCCTTTATCAGTGAAAAAAAAGATATGATCCAAAGTTTGAGTATAAAAAATATGGCTGACTGCATCTTCCTCTTTAGTGGTAATTCCGGAAACTCCTTTTCCGCCTCTAGCTTGAACTCTGAAGGTTGAGGGCTCTTGGCGTTTAATGTAACCGCTTTCGGTAATCGTGACGATTGTTGTCTCGTCGGCGATTAAATCCTCTTCAGAGAAATCCCCTACTTTTTGTTTATAAACTCGGGTTCGTCTTTCATCAGCATATTTATCTTTAACTCGAGCTAACTCCTCTTTGATAACATTGAGCATTTTTTCAGGGTGGCTTAGTAAATCTACCAGATAACCAATCAACTCTCTGACCATTTTTAACTCGTCTTCAATCTTTTGACGCTCCAAGGCTGCTAAACGGCGAAGTTGCATATCCAAAATTGCTTGAGCTTGGATATCAGTTAGTTTAAATTTGGTAATTAAATTGACTTTAGCCTCATCAGCATCTTTACTTGCCCGGATGGTTTTAATTACCTCATCAATATGATCAACCGCAATTTTTAACCCTTCCAAAATATGTTCCCGGGCTCGGGCCTCTTGTAGCTCAAACTCAGATCTTCTCTTGACTACAACTTGGCGGTGGTTAATAAACTCCTCAAGAATGTGTTTGAGTGGCATAAGGTGTGGTACATCCTCAACTAGCGCCACCATATTGACGTTAAATACTGATTGCATAGCGGTATGCTTATAGAGGTTGTTTAGTAGGGATTGGGGCTTGGCGTCGCGCTTAAGTTCCATTACTACCCTCATCCCCCGTCTGTCTGATTCATCCCGGAGATCAGCAATTCCTTCAATCTTTTTTTCTTTATGTAAATCAGCGATTTTAGCAACCAAAGTGGCTTTATTGACCATATAAGGAAGTTCGGTGACGATAATATCAAACCGGCCACTCTTGGTTTCTTCGATTTCAGCCTTGGCGCGCATCACTACCCGGCCACGTCCGGTAGCATAAGCGTTCATAATCTCGGTGTGGTCATAGATTGAGGCGCCGGTTGGAAAATCCGGGCCTTTGATAAACTGCATTAATTCCTCAACGGTGGCATCGCTTTGAAATTTAGCGGAGATTAAATTTTGACCATCTTTAGAATCAGTTTTTTTACTAAGTCTTAATGTTTCTCGGTCAATCATAAAGTTAATTGCATCCATAACCTCACCTAAATTATGGGGTGGGATTTGAGTGGCCATTCCAACAGCGATCCCTGAGGCTCCGTTTAATAACAGGTTTGGGGTAACGGATGGTAAAACTACAGGTTCTTGAGTTGTCCCAGAGTAGTTATCTTTAAAATTGACTGTTTGTTTATGAATATCCCGCAAAAGTTCGTCTGCAATGGCAGAAAGTCTTGCCTCGGTATATCGCATTGCAGCAGCCGAATCTCCGTCAACCGAACCAAAGTTACCTTGGCCGTCAATAAGTGGGTAACGCAGAGAAAAGTTTTGGGCCATTCTAACCATTGCTTCATAAACCGGAGAATCACCGTGGGGGTGGAAGCTTTTTAAAACTTCTCCAACCACCGCAGCAGATTTTTGATATCTGGAGGTGTGATGCAGATTTTGTTGGTGACAGGCGTAAATAATTCTTCTCTGGACCGGTTTTAATCCATCACGAACGTCTGGAAGCGCTCGGGAGACGATAACCGACATGGCGTAATCAAGATACGACCTGCGCATCTCTTCTATTATTGGAGCCGGTTCTATTCTGCCGATATTATTTGCCATCTGGAAACGTAAAAGCCCAAAAAATACCCTGGTGGGCTTTGTCCATTATACCTAAATCTGAAGCTCCTCTGCAAGAATTAAACTTGGGGGTAATCTGGGTTCTATAAACTTTACCTAAACTTGTGTATAGTACAATAATCACGAGAGGGGGTGACTATATTTATGGATACAAATCAAACACCTGGAACTCCGGTTTCAGATCAAGGACAAGTTCCTCAAGACGACCAAGGAGGTATGAATCAAGATAATCCTCAAACTCCAGGAGGTGACACAGGAATGGGAGGCGGAGTGCAAACACCTCCAGTACCAACTTCTGAGCCAACTGATCCGGTTACTGAACCTGATCAAGAAGTTCCGGCCTCAACCCCGGAACCAGAACAAACTCCTACTGAAACACCAAGTTCAACTAGTGGAATGTAAGATTAAAGGTAAAAGTCCTTTAAAAGTATACTTTTAAGAAGCGCTCAAATGAGCGCTTCTTTTCTGATTTAGTGGGATTAATTAAATATTTTTTCAACAGCTTCGTTAAATTTTCGACCCCTATCAAACTCATTTTTAAAAAGATTAAAAGATGCAGCCCCTGGGGAAAAGAGTATAACATCTCCTTCCTTTGCTTCTTTTTTAACATCAGACAATAGTGTTTTTAAGTTGTCGTATTTTCCTTTGATTTTGCTTGATTCTAGATTCTTAATTCTGAATTCTTTTTCAATTTCATCAGTAGCATCCCCTTCTAAAAAATAAATGGATTTAGCATACTCATCTAAAGTTTTGGCGAGTGCTTCATAAGGTAAGTTTTTATTAACTCCACCACCTATCCAAATACAATTTGGGAAGGTTTTAATGTTTTCAATAGCGGCCTGAGGGGAGGTTGCAGCAGTATCGTTATAAATCTTGACCCCTTTCCACTCTCGAGTAAGCTGCATTCTAAACTCTATCCCTTTAAAGATTTGAATTGCTTCAAGCGTTACTGATTCATCTATTCCTAAAGTTTTAGCCACATTAAAAGCTGCTGCAGCATTTTCCAAGTTATGTACACCTCGGAGGTGGATTAGCTTGACACCTAGGGAATCTGGTATATTATTTTTTGAAAAATGGACTATTTTTGCCTTTAAGTTTTTAAGAAAAATTGGATTATCAGTTATGGGATCGCCTTTTTTGATAAACAGAAAATCTGCTTCTGTTTGAAACTCGGTAATATACCTTTTGGCCTGGATATAATCATCCATCGAACTATAATAATTTAGATGATCCTCAAAAATGTTGGTGATAATAGATATGTGAGGTGAAATTTGATGCTGAGCAAATGCTTCAAGTTGAAAGGATGAAAGTTCGAGGATAACCAAAGAATCTTGAGTAATATGGGTAATTGTATCTAAAACACTTTTGCCAATATTGCCAGCAAAGACAATATTTTTTTTAATGTCATCCTGAGCAAAGCGCCCGCTTCGCGAAAGATTCAGTGAGGCGAGAAGGATCTCATAGATTAAACTGGCTGTGGTGGATTTTCCTTTAGTTCCTGTGACTCCAATAATTTGTTTTGGTGAAACATACTCTAAGAATATTCCCATATCCATTTCCACCCTTTTGCCTTCCGATTTTGCGTATTCGATATATTTATTCCCGGGTTTTACCGCTGGATTTTTAATTATTAAATCTGCCCAATCAATATCTTCAAATTTGTGTTCACCCAAGGTGTATTTAATATCTGAAAACTCTTTTAACTCCGCTAAGGAAACTTCTAGATCTTGCGCAGTTTTTAAATCGGTAACTATAACTTGAGATCCCTGCTTGGCAAAAAATTTGGCTGCCCCTACCCCACCCTGATTTATTCCCAGTCCAAGGATCAGTATTTTTAAATGCTGGTAATTATTTTTCATTTTTTAAAACTAATCTTTTAATTTTATCTAGATTATCTTCAAGGAGTTTTTTTTGTTCTGGCCAATGAAGTTTGGGTAGATTATCTAAAGGAAACCATTCAGTTTTTGAATAATTACGATTTGAATCTGTGGGGGTTCCCTCTAATTGATTGGTGGCAAAAAGAAAATAGTGGGTAATTTTCCATTCATCTTTGCGGTATGATAGCCTCTCTAAGACTCCTAATTTAGTAATTAATTTAATTTCTGATAAACCGGTTTCTTCCTCTATCTCCCGTGTAGCTGCCTGCTCAATAGTTTCACCCGGATCCAAATGTCCTTTGGGCAAAACATAATCATCATAATAATCCCCCTCTTTTATTAGGGCCAGATATGTTGTATTTCTATCATTTCTCACTACAACTCCCCCGGCTGATTGAGTTTCGGGAGTCCCGGGAATTTTCTGATACCAACTTTGATCAATCTTTTTTGTCCTCTTCATATTATTAAATTATACCTAAATTATTAACCCATGTAGGGGGGACTCAGAATATATCTGAAATCTAACTTAGAAAGGACGTAAGAAGTATCTGGAGCAACTATCTCCCAGAAAAACTCACCACTCTCTAAATCTTGCCACATCAATGGGCTTCTCTGTAGTTGTCTTCCACTAGGTAGTTTGGCTTGTAGGACACACAAACTTCCGTCATATGAGATTGCAGGTTTTATTCTGGTAAGTTGGACAAGACTCATCTCATCTATTTGTTGTTGACTTTCGACTTCGCTAGCCTTCATTTTATAGCCTTTTCTTCCGTCAAAGTAGAGCACATATGACTCTGATAACTCTACCCATCTTTGGGGGTTATATATCGTCTCAAACCAAAAATGGAGGAATTTACTGGAATACCAAGGATAAACCTTACAAACTTCATCTTTGGGATAGTCCACTCTAAAAATTTCACTCTCAAAGGGCCTAATCCATTCTTCTAAATCAAAATCATGTATTTTTCTCTCATTCATTCTTGCCTCCAGTTTTTAAAAATTCCGCTAATTGGTCCAAAGCTTTTTTACGGGGCGAAGTAGCGTCATAATCCTGCTCGTTCATGTTGGCTCTGGTGAGATTATACCCTTTTGGAATAAATATTTGATCCCAACCAAATCCATTAGTTCCTGAAGGTTTTTCGGCTATTGAACCTTCATTGAGGCCTTTGAAGCTGTAAAAATTATTCCCATCATATAAACCCACACAGACTATAGCTGTGGCTGATCGATCTTTAAAAGGCTGTAGCATTTTACATATACCATCATTGCCTATTTCTTTGATAAACCACTTGATAAAAGTTCCTGGCAACTTACCTAAAGCGTGGCAGACTAGCACATTATCTTCGACAAAAATCGGTTTTTGTACATGATTAAAGGCCTGCTCCGCCTTATGTTTTACTATCTCTTCAACCTCCAAGGACTGTATCTCATCCAAATCAATATCAACGTGTTTGATGGGGAAGTTTAAATACCTTTTTATTTGCGCGACTTTGCCGGGATTTCCAGTGATAAATGTTAACTGTTTGATCATAATTTGAGTGTATTATACTTAAGTTATTATCCTTTTGGTGAAGGGATCAATATGAATAAGCAACTCATGGGCGATGGTACCAGTCAATTTGGCGCTGTTTTCTATAGAGTTTAAATCTTTAGGGTTATCTGAGTAGATAATTACTTCTTGTCCGATATAGGGATCTGGAACATTGGAAATATCAACTGTGGTAATATTCATACTGACTCGGCCAACTATTGGACAGGAAACTCCTCCTATTAGAACCGATCCGATATTAGATAGCCTTCTGTCTACTCCATCGTTATAACCCGCCGGTAAAATACCCAGTAAAAGATCTTGCTTAGCCTCAAAAGTCCAGTCGTAACCAACCCGGCTTCCGGCTTTAATTTTTTTAATTTGCGCAATTTTAGTTGTGAATTTTAAAACAGGCTTAAGTTTGGAATGCTGATTTATTGGATCCAGGCCATATAATGCTTTGCCAGCCCGAACTAAATTGGATATTTTTCCAATCACTATCCTGGCCTCTTGGTTTAATAAAGCGTTAGAGGCGCCGATATGAGTCCAACTAAGGTTAAAACCATTTTGTTCTAAAATCTGCTTGGCTTTTTTAAAATTCTCAACCTGGCTTAAAAAGCCCTTCTCGCTTGTGTTGTTAGCTTGGGCCAAATGGGACATCAATCCTTCAACTTTAATATTTTCAAACTGTTTTAATTCTTGGCAAAACTGATCCAACTCTTCAATGGGAATCCCAATTCGGTGCATCCCGGTATCAACCTTAATATGAACCTTTGCCTGGGGTTGAAATTTATTAATAATTTCAGCTGTTTCAAGATCAAATAAAGCGTAATGAAATGGCAATTTTTTAACCTTGAGATTTTCTGGGTCAAAATATCCCATGATTAAAATTGGAGTTTTAACACCTGTCTTCAAAAGTCGGTAAGCTTCATGGAGACTATCAACACAAAAAAAGGGAGCCTTAACGTAATCCAAAATTTGAGCTATCTCAACTAATCCGTGACCATAAGCGTTACTTTTTAAAACGGGAACAACTTTAAGTCCAGAATTAAGTGATCCTAGATATTTAAAGTTATGGAGTAAATTAGTTTTTGAGAGCTCGACTCGATTTAAAAACCGGTATTCCTTTTTTAAAATCTGGGCTAAGAGTTTTAATATCATATTTTACACCTAGGGAATTTTAACAAGACCCCTGGCTAATTTATCAATATCGCCGGCGCCGATAAAGAAAATTACATCATCACCCCGAAACTCGTTCTTTAAGATTTTAAGTACCTCCTCCTTTGATCCGACGTATGAAACGGAGTCTTTTTTAATCGCCTCAACAAGTTGCCGGCTGTGGATAAGTCCTCGGTCGATTTCCCGGGAGGGGTAAATATCCATAATTAAAACTCTTTCCACAGGTAAGTTTTTTAAAACTGTCACAAAGTCCAAAAATAAAGCTTTGGTTCTTGAGAACATATGGGGCTGAAAAATTACCATTAGCTTTTTGTTTGGAAACATCTCCCGGGCTGCGGCAATTGTAGCTTTAACCTCAGTTGGGTGATGCCCAAAGTCTGTATATATTTTAGCCCCGGAGAATTCTCCTAAGTACTCCATTCTTCTCTCGATTCCTTGATAATTTTCCAGACTACTTTTAATTACGCCGGGGTCAATACCTAACTCGAGCCCTACCTGAAAGGCAGCCGCAGCGTTTAATTGATTGTGATGGCCGGAAACCTTTAAGTTAAGGTTAAATTCACTTTTGGAGTAGTCTAAAACTTTGATCCCGGTTTGTTTAACCACCCCTTTTAGAACTTCAGCGACTCCTATATCTGAGATGTTAGCGACAATTGTTTCCTTAGTAAATCCTAAAAATTTTTCAAAACTCATCTGATACTCACCGAAATCTTTAAAAAATTCCGGATGATCCATCTCAATACTTGTGACAACTGAAATATTAGGTCTTGTAAATAGAAAATTATTATTAAATTCATCTGCCTCAGTAAGGAAATATTTACTTTTACCTACCCTAAAATTACTGTTCCATCTTGGGACTATTGCTCCAACCTCAACGGTTGGATCAAGTCCAGCGTCTTCCAGAATTCCCCCGATCATGGCTGTGGTGGTTGATTTGCCGTGGGTGCCGGAAACAGCAATTACAAATTTCCCTTTGAGAAGATATTTACCCATAAATTCCTGCCAGCTTAAAACCGGAATTCCGTTTTTTCGAGCCACATTCACCTCTAAATTATCCGGATCCAAGGAAAAAACTGCTGGAGTTACCACTAGAATATCGATGTTCACCAGATGATCTGCAGAGTGACCTTTAAATAATTGGTCAGAGTTAAAATCTTTAGTAAAATTATTAAAAGGGTCAATATCACAACCAGTGATGGTAAATTCGTTGGCCTGAGCAATGGCTGCAACCGCAGAAGCTCCACTTCCGCCTATTCCTAAAAAATGAACGTGTTTCATTGTCAAAGTAAATTAAGCTGATTGTGCATTCATTAATCTGTTAGCCAAACTCAGCTCGTCTTGGGTATTTACCCCGACCCACTCCTTTTGATCGGTAATCGAATATAAATTAACGTTATCACCCTGAGTTGCCGCAATATTAAAGAGCTCAGTAATGTAATACTCCCCTTTCACGCTTTGGGGAATTTTGGAGATATTTTTTTTAACCCAGGAGATATTAAAAAGGTAAGCTCCACAATTTACAAGATCGCTATTTAATCCTTGTTCTTTAGCTTCTTTGGCCTCAATTGTTCTTATAAACTTACTGTTACTATCAACAATAATTTTTCCGAGAGAGTTCTCCTCAGCCATTTTTAGGGTCATCATTGTGGCAACCGCCTGACTTTGTAGATGAGATTTTATAAAGTTACTTAGAGTCTGATTTCTATAAAAAGCTGAATCATCCCCATTAACAACTAATATATCTCCTTCTTCGTTAATATCTTTTAAAGCACAAGATAGGGCGTGACCTGTACCTAAGGGGGTATCTTGGTAAGCAAACTCGGGCTGAAATTTTTCTTGAACCTTCTTTTTTACGTCCTCCGCTTTAAAACCGACTACCACCACAATCTTTTCGATTCCAAGAGATAGTAATTTTTCGATTGAGTAATAAATCATTGGGACTCCCTTTATCTCATGAAGGACTTTTGGGAGCTCACTTTCCATCCGGGTTCCTTTGCCTCCAGCCAGTATAACTGCGCACAAATTATTCATAGCTGTAATTTTACTAGAAATCAGCCCCCATGTCATTTAAAAGGTTGTTTAGAGTGAATTTAGACGTCTAAATTTGCGGATTTAGCGTTAGATTGAATAAACTTTTTCCGGGGAGCTACTTCTTCACCCATCAACATAGTAAATACCTCATCTACCGCAGCAGCGTCGTCAACGCTAACCTGTTTTAGAAGCCTGGTTTGAGGATCCAAGGTTGTTTCCCAGAGTTGTTCTGGATTCATCTCACCTAAACCTTTATACCGAGAAATTATGATTCCATCAGTTTTACCCAGCTCTTTTAAAATTTGATCCCTTTGTAAATCTGAGTAAGCATAGAAGATTGATTTGGATTTCTGGATTTTATATAAAGGCGGTTGGGCGATATAAATATACCCCCGGGTTAATAACTCCGGTAAATAACGGTAAAAAAAGGTCAACAATAGAGTTTTAATATGGGCGCCGTCAACGTCAGCGTCAGTCATAAGTATTATCCGGTGGTATCTAACTTTATCGTAATCGATATTGTCCCCAATCCCCGAGCCCAAAGCGATAACTAAAGATTTAATCTCCTCAAACTCTAAAACTTTATCCAACCTAGCTCGTTCAGTATTTAAAATCTTGCCTTTAAGCGGTAAAATTGCTTGAAACTTTCGGTCCCGACCTTGCTTTGCTGAGCCGCCAGCACTATCGCCTTCCACTATATATAACTCTGATTCTGCAGGATCTTTTTCTTGGCAATCGGCTAATTTTCCCGGTAAGGCTCCACCCTCAAAAGCACTTTTTCGCAAAACTGCGTCCTTGGCTGCCCGAGCCGCCATTCTGGCTCTTGAGGCAATAATAACTTTCTCCATAATTTTTCTGGCTTCTGAGGGATTTTCTTCAAAAAAAGTATCTAAACCTTC
>JAUSKZ010000028.1 GCA_030646805.1 Candidatus Daviesbacteria bacterium | reverse complement strand
GTGATTGAAAAAGTGGTTTCACCTTCAAAAGAGATGTTAGTTAAAATTACCCCAGTCAATTTAGGATCTTTTCTTAAGGCTCCCATGAATGCCGAGACCTCTAAATTGGAGGGAGTTTGGCCGGTGATCAAGACGGCGGTTTTTAAGTCTTTCTCAGTAAATGAGATAGTAGCTAATCGGATACTTTTGGGGGTGATTGTTGAAATATCCTCAAAGAGTTGTTTGTAATTTGGATCCTCGGATTTAATTTGTTTAACGCTCGCGAGTTGAAATTGAATTTGGCGGATGGCAACTTCTTCATTTTTTAAACTTTGGATATAGGGGATTTGTTGTTTAATTTTGTCTTGGATATTAGCCAAATCAGTGTCTAGCTTGTAACGGTAAACAAAGGCACTAATGACTACCATTTCGACGATGATGACAATAAAACGTCCCGAAGATAAAGCCCACTTGAACAGCTTTGTTAAAATATCTGGATTTTCACCTCTTTTGATTAAAAGGTTGATCTTAAAAAGTTTCTGTATCTTTGAGGCAGCCATAGACCATCTCTAGTTTACTGCATAAAGAGGGGTGGAGACAAGTTTGTTGAATTTAAATTATTTAGGGGTGGCGGCCAGTTTGGCTAGCCTTGACTTAAGCCTTGAGGCCTTGTTTTTGTGAATAAGATTGACTTTAACTGATTTGTCCAAAGCTTTAAAAGCCGCTGAGAGATTTTTAATATTGGGTAGCTTCCGAGCGCCTTTTAATAGGTTCTTTAACTTACTTTCCCGCTTGGCGTTACGTGCGGTGCGGGTTTTATCTTTTCTAACTTTTTTGATGGCGGAACGGATAATCGGCATATTTTAATAATTGCTCCTTCTAGTTTGAGAATACTAGCATATAATCCAAGATCAAATCAAGCTTGTCGAAGACTCTCGAGTCAATTAGAATAAATTAATGGTTAAAAATCTCCTCTCGCTACTGACTACTCGCCAGCACTCAATTTTATCAGGAGCCTCTGTACTTATGGCTACAGTTGCTTTATCCCGGGTCTTGGGTCTGGTTCGCGATAGGTTATTGGCCCATACCTTTGCCCCCGACCAAACAGCGATTTTTTTCGCTGCTTTTAGATTACCGGACTTGTTGTTTCAGTTGCTGATCTTTGGGGCGGTTTCGGTAGCTTTTATCCCGACTTTTACCGAATATATTCACAAAAGGGGCGAAAAACAGGCTTTTGATTTTGCGGCCGATGTTTTTAATGTAGTTCTTTTAAGCTTTACTTTGCTTTGTATCATCGATTTTATTTTTGTGACCCCTTTAACAAACTTGATCGTTCCAGGATTTAGTCAAGAACAAAAAGAAGCGGCCGCCTCTTTGACTCAAATCATTCTTTTAGGCCAGGTGCTCCTGGCTATCGGTTCATTTTTTGCTGGGATTTTACAATCCTATCAACGGTTTATCATCCCGGCTCTATCGGCGGTCTTTTATAACTTTGGAATCATCTTGGGGATTGTCATCTTGTCGCCTTTCCTGGGACTTTTGGGTCCGGCCTTGGGGGTTGTCTTAGGAGCTGCCTTCCATGTTTTGATCCAGATTCCCTTAGTAACAAGTTTGGGTTTTAGGTGTAAGTTAAGTTTTGCGATTTTTAATGACGGTATTCGTGATGTGATGAGATTGATGAGTATTAGGACAATTGGGGTTGCTGCGGAACAGGTTAATGAAACGGTGGGAGTTGTTTTGGCCTCACTAATCTCTTCATCGTCGGTGACATATCTAACTTTTGCCACCCATTTATATACCGTTCCAGTGGGGCTCTTTGGAGCTACCTTGGCCCAAGCGGCTTTACCGGTTTTATCTCGGGCACAAGCTAGGGGAGAGGTACATCTTTTTAAAGCCACTCTTTTAACAACGCTCCATCAAATACTTTTCTTAACTCTTCCGGCGGCGGCAATTTTAATAGTTTTGCGAATTCCTGCGGTTAGACTCGTTTTTGGAGCCTCCCAATTTGACTGGACAGCCACGGTTTTAACTGGCAGGACTTTAGCTTTTATGGCGGTGGGACTTGTGGCCCAATCGCTAGTACTTTTGATAGTCCGCGGTTTTTATGCTTTAAAAGACACTAAAACTCCGGTTCTCATCTCCATCATAACTGTATTTCTAAATATTACTTTAAGTACTTACTTTGTGAATGTTTTAGACTTTGATGTTTGGAGTCTCGGATTATCGTATGCCATAGTTACCAACCTCTCTCTAATTTTACTTCTCTATTATTTAAGCCGGAAGGTCGGTGGGTTTACGCTCCGAGATGTATTTTTACCCGCATCCAAGATGTTTTTTGCAGCTTCTGTGGCTGCGGTGATGCTTTATATCCCGATGAAAGCTTTAGATCAGTTGGTGTTTGATACGACCAAAACCATTAATCTATTATTTTTAACTGGGATTGCCTCCTTTGCTGGTTTATCTATTTATCTTTATCTGGTTTGGCTTTTAAAGGTTAAGGAGCTGTCAACTTTTATCAACCTTTTTAAAAGGGTTTACCATTATGAATTTAAAGTTAAATCCAGTGAGGTTATCGATGTAGATCCTTAAAATGACCGAGATTGAAATTAGAGGATTGTTGAATAAAAAAGAGGCTAAGAAACTGAAAGATTTTTTGGATAAAAAAGCTAGATTTGAAAAATCATTTAAAAGATTGTCTGTCGAGATTAGTCCTGGATTCGATCCGTTATCCAGATCTTGGTCGGAGAATAGGCTGAATTTAAGAATTAAGAAATCTAATCAGGAGGAGAAAATCTCTTTGAAGGTGGGAGAAGAGTCTTTCTCAAAGCTGGAAGAGCATGAAGTTATTTTAAGTCCTGGACAGTTTGTTCCAACCCTCCAGATTTTTTCTAATCTGGGGTTTGATCAAGGGATGATCTATTTTTGGGAAAGCTGGGTTTATGAATATTTAGGTGTGGAGATCAAGATTAGTCGATATACAGAAGAAGAATTTATGTGGGAGATTGAGGCAAGAGGGGAGTTGGGGGGTAAAGCTTTGGAAAAAATTAATAATATTGCCCAAAAATTAAAACTCAGACCTTTAAATTTTGAGGAGTTTTTAGTAGAGGTAAAAAGACAAAACTTGGAGATATTCGAACTTTTTAGCCTTAAAAGAGTTGAAGAGTTGTTAGTGCAACACTACTAAGATTTGGCGCTTCCTCAGGTCTTGGATTACAATACACCAAATGAATATTAGGAACTTTTCGATTATATTCGCTCGCCAAGAATCGCTCGCGATATTATTTCGAAATAAATCATTATGAAAAATATTAGAAATTTCTCAATCATAAGTCTACCTTCGTCTGCGACGAACGATCTTGTAATCGAAAAGATAGGATTATATGAATATATTCGCTCGAAAGGCTCGCGATATATTTTCTAAGAAATAGATATGACTAAAAATATTAGGAACTTTTCGATTATAGCTCACGTTGATCACGGTAAATCTACTTTGGCTGACCGGTTGATGGAGGTTACCGGAACTATCGCCAAAGATAAAGCCCAACCCCAACTACTTGACTCTTTGGCTCTGGAACGGGAACGCGGTATTACTATAAAACTGGCTCCAGTCAGGTTGAAATACACTTTTAACTTTGAACTTTACACTTT
>JAUSKZ010000027.1 GCA_030646805.1 Candidatus Daviesbacteria bacterium | reverse complement strand
ATTAAAACCGAGAGTGAAATCAGAAAATTGTTACCGGCTAAATAATCACCTATCAAAACATATAAAGTAGTGTTAAAAGTTTTCTCAAGATATATAAAAAGATTAAACCCAACACTTGATTGAGTCCCAAAAAATATCTCTTTAATCCCCCGTAGATTCACAAAGTTATGTTTTAACTCAAATAGCCACCAAGGCAAAAGCGTCAAATTAAATCCTAAAATTAAAGCTAATATACTGGTCGTAAAAAATGATTTACTCAGTTTTTGAAAATGGCATTTGATTATCCAAAAAACTAAGACCGCCGGCAGTAAAGGAAGAGTTAGATAATGCATCTGGACTGCCCCAGATAAAAATACTCCGCACCAAAAAAGCCAGACTCTACTACCTGAAAGGTGCGCTTTATACAAAGAAATAAAAGTTAGTATTGCAAAAAAGGGAGCTGGGTTAGGGTTCCAGGAGGATCTGGAGTAGTTGATGGTAATCGGCGAGATCGCATAAAGTAAGGCTGCGACAAGTCCAGTCCAGTTATTAAATAACAATCTTCCAAAATAATAAATCAAAAAAACTGTTAGCGAGCCAATCAAAGCCACCATCCCAGCAGAGGCTACCGGGTTTAACCAAAATATAGACATTGAAAGAGCCATCAGATAATAATAGAACGGGCCTAGATAAAGATTACCCACCGAGGAAGGAGGGCCAATAAACGGGATATCTCCCTGGGTTAATATTCGCTTAACAATTAAGGCGTCCCGACCTTCGTCGCCTAAAAATGTCATATATTCCGAAAGCCGGAAAAAGCGCAGAAAGATAGCGATTGTTAAAATTATTAGGAGAATTAGTAGCTCTAATCGGTTATTTTGAATCTTTTTAAAAATATTTGACATCAAAACCCGCTCCAACGAAGTTTTAACCACATTTTAAACATATCAACAAAAGAGGAAACAATAACTTTTAAGTTAGCACCGGTGGCTTTACCCGATCGTCTCGGATGGTGGCTGACCGGAACTTGTTCTATGGTAAATCCTGCTTGCTTAGTTTTAGCTAACAGCTCAGGCGAAATCATCGCTCCCCTCTCCGATTCTAGTTTAGGAATTTTTTCAATAATCTCTCTTTTTAATAACTTAAAAGCACAATCGACATCGCGAACTCCAATTCCAAACAGTAAGTTAGCTAAAAATGTCCAGCCTTTACCATTAAATATCCGCATTAAGTGATCCTGGCGATTAACTCGGTACCCTACGACCATATCCGCCTGGTCAGTTTTTTCAATTAATCTCGTTATTTCTTGAAAATCGAACTGTCCGTCTGAGTCAGTAAAGACTATCCATTCATATTTGGAGTTATAAAAGCCGGTCTTTAAAGCCTCTCCATAGCCAAGATTTGTCAAGTGATTTATTACTTTAATTCGGGGGTCTTTTTTAGCTAAACCTTCGGCGATCTCTTGAGTTTGATCCTTCGATCCGTCGTTGACAATAATAACTTCATAAGGCTTGATGTCCAAATCAGCCAAGACTGACTGAGCCTCTTCGATAGTTTGAGTAATATTACTTTCTTCATTAAAGGCCGGAAAAAAGACTGACAAGGAGCTAATTTTCATTGGCATCTCGTCCCAAGTGTAGCATACTTAAAACAGGTTATGATACGATATAAGGACCTTAAATTTGATGCATAAAATCTTAAAAGATATCATCATACTTACCTTGTTTATACTTCTTACAACCTTCCTGATTTGGTTGCCTTACTTACTTAGAGTTTCCTTTTTAGGGTTTGATTTTAGCGGCGGATTTCCGTTAATTTATAAAAATTTTGATGGACTCGAATATATTATTATCGCCAAAACTCTTTACTTCCCAAATCTACTGGCAGCAATTCCTCAAGATTTTCCAGCCAGCTACTTCCCTGCTCACTTCCCAGGTTATTCCCTACTTTTACTACCTTTTGCCCCAATCTTAGGTTATTTAAAATCAATGGTTTTTGTGAGTTTACTTTTTACAATTCTCTCAAGTATCACTTTTTATTTACTTCTTGTTCGTTTTCAGCTCTCCTCTCAACCTCTTTGGCTGTCGATCGTTTTTACCTTACTCCCAGCTCGCTGGGTAATCGTCCGCTCAATTGGATCAGCTGAAACAGTCTTTATTTTCTTTACCCTTTTAGCCGTTTATTTTTATTTAAGTTTTGAGGAGAGTTTAAAGTACAAGTTTTTATACTTTACTGCAATTGCCGCAAGCTTAGCTCAATTAACCCGACCGCCAGGAATTTTACTCTTTTTGGCTCTAATGGTTTTTCCGATACTTGTTTGTCTTAAAAATAAACAATTTAAAAATGCTCTGCTTGTACCGATTAAATACTTCCCTCTATTTTTAGTTCCACTAACCTTAGTGGGTATATTTTATTGGTTTCAAGTTTCCATGGGGGATTTTTGGGCTTATTTTCACACTGGTGACAATATCCATCTCGCTTTTCCACCGTTTCAAGTTTTTGATAAGAATCAATTCTGGGTTGGGGATATTTGGCTGGAAGATATTATCTATATTTTTCTTCTCGGATTCTTGGCAAGTTTTAGCCTTTTAAAATCAAAGCTCGCCTCAGCTGGTTTTTATGTCCTGATTTACCTTGCCGCCACTTCACTAGTTGCTCACCGTGATATCGCCCGCTACGCTTTACCTATCTTCCCATTTGTCTTACTGGCATTTAGAAAGCAAATCGAGAGCCGGGAGTTTAAAATTACAATGATTGTCCTGGCCTTAGGGATTTATTTTTATGCTCAAAACTTTTTACTCTCCAATACCGCTCCAGTTGCCAACTTAGTATATTTTGACTAGTCTTCGACGTGTCTCCAGGTAACTAGATGATTAACTATAAAATTCCAGATCATGACGGGGGCGATGGTTGCAAAAAAGTAAACATTATAATAGGGAACTGAAACCCCCAGGAAATTTAAAACCCCATCCCCATAGACCATATGTAGTAATTTAATAATCAATACTCCGATCAACAACCCACCTAAACTTACCAAATTAAAGATTGAAAATTTATGCCACAAAGTTTTTTGGGTATTTCGGTGTCTAAAGGTCCAGGCGTTATTTAAGATAAAATTGTGAACAATCGCAATCTCAGTTGAGAAACCTTTGGAGGTTGCCGGACGAAGATCTAAAGCTATGATAAAAAAATTAT
Organism: Candidatus Daviesbacteria bacterium; assembly: GCA_030646805.1. GTDB lineage: Bacteria > Patescibacteriota > Microgenomatia > Daviesbacterales > UBA10151 > JAUSKZ01. The sequence continues at coordinate 5,609 of JAUSKZ010000027.1, read as the reverse complement.
AAAACCCAAAGTCGACAGCAGTCCCCAAGAGCCCCACCACTCCAAATTTGAGAAATGTTTTAGCCCGGCGGCTTAAGGCAAAAAAAGGAATATCTATCCCTAGTTTTTTGAGCCTAGCATCAACCGAATAGGTCACTACATCAAAGATATAGTTTACAGTTTTCATCTTGGAGTATCCCACCGCCCGATTTTTAAATATTAAAGGGACTTCTTTATATCTTGCTCCGGCTAAAATCGCCGCATTTAAAAAAGCCGGTTGGACGATAAAGGTACTCTCTTTCCAAGGGACTTGATCTAAATTTATTTTTTTAAAAAGCTCAGGGGTAAAAGCCCGGGCCGAATTACTCCATTCTCTGATATTGGCAGGCCCCATCACTAACTTACAAAAAAGTGATGACCCCCAAGAAAAGAATCTCCGAGACGGACTCAAATAATTCCTCCCACCTTCAATAAACCTTGAACCAATCGCCAAGCTGTAGTCATCTTCGATAACTTTGATTAATTTGGGAATTACTTCCACATCTACCTGTCCATCAGCATCCAATTGAACACAAACATCCGGATGTAAACTCGCAATTGAATATTGGTGTCCTTTTATAAGACCAACTCCCAAACCCCTTTCAACTGATAAAAAATGAATTCGCGAGTTTTTGGATGCTAACTTTTTGGCAATTTCTCCCGTGCCATCAGGGGAGTTACTATCAACAATTAAAACTTCCAGTTTATATCCTGGAATATTTTTTTCTTCGTTTAAAACCTCAGTGACAAATTTCTCCAGGTTGTCTTTCTCGTTAAACGTCGGCAAAACCACCACAGCAATCTTTACCATGAAATGATTGTATGAGAAGGGTGAGTTTTTTACAACAACGATGAAGATCCACGATCTTACGACCGTAGTATCTTCTCAGTTTTAAAGCATTAGCTGATAAGACTTGGTTCACCCAGTTAACTGCTTTGATAACTTAGAGATATTATCACCTACTGATTTTGTAACCTCACCCAACTCATCTCTTATTTTCTGACTATCCATCCAGGTGTGTTGAGGCCTAGAAGCTACTCTATTTTTATTAAATTCTGCAAAATCAATTGAACTGATTACGCCTTCTATTTTTAGAATCTCCGCAAGCTTTCTAACAAATTCCAAAGGGGTAGTCGAGGTAATTGGAGCTACATGAAAAATGCCTGTTAACGGCTTCTTAACAACTCCAGATATAACTTCAGCCAGATTATCTATAAAAACTGGGGTAATATTTTGATCCCCAACGGCCGCGATGCTGTTACTTTTTTTTAACTCTTCATAGAAAAACCTAGCAAAGTCTTTTTTTTCAGGATACTGACTTCGATAAGGCATATCAATTCTTAAGACTGTAGCGTTTGAGGAATTTTTTAAAACTTCTTCCTCGCCTTCAAGTTTAGTAAACCCGTACCAATTAATAGGATTTGTCTTATCACCTTCTTTATAAGGAGAGTCGCTCTTCTTGCCATCAAAAACATAGGCTGTGGAGATATGAATTAGGCGAAGATTTAAGTTCTGGCATAACTTAGCTACCTGTCCGGCAGCCAGGACGTTTAATTTATACACTATTCCGTTTTTATCACCTTTTTCTGCCTCTGCTTTATCAACATTGGTAAATGCTGCAAAGTTAATTAAAACTTTGGCTCCAGAGTCTTCAACTGCCTGTTTTAGTGCCTCTTGATCTAAGATATCTAACTCGTTGATCGTCGGAGAGGTAAATTCAAACGAGTCTTGGTAAAGATCGATAAAACGGGAACCAACCAAACCGCTTCCACCTAAAGTAAAAACCTTTTTCTTATCTAACACTAAACTTTTATCTCCCGAAACCGCGGATTTTGTTGATCTTTTTCAGAAAGAATAGGGGCCGAAATCTGCCAATTAATTGATAAGTCAGGATCATTCCAGGCTACTCCAAATTCTTTTCCAGGAGCCCAATAATCGGTGACAAGATACGCGTAATCAGCGGTTTCACTTAAAGTCAAAAAGGCGTTTCCACAAAACGGAGGAAGATATAGACAGGCTTTTTTCTCCTCACCTAAGACTATCGAAAATGATTTCCCATAGGTAGAAGATTTTGGTCTTAAATCAACCACAACTTCCTGAACTGTGCCGTTTACACAGTAAACTAGTTTTGACCAAGGTGCAACATGAATTCCCCGCAGAACCCCCCGTACCGAGCGGGAGTGATTTTGTTGAACCGGTACAAATTCGTAACCCAACTTCTCCTCAAGCTCACTTTTACGAAAAGTTTCCTTAAAAAATCCTCTCTCATCCGAAAAATTTGGCCTATCAATAACGAACACTCCTTCGAGAGGTGTGTCTTTTATTATTTGGTTATCCATATGGTTTTTGAGCCTCCCGGTCGACACTTGGTCGATCATTCAGTAATGGTTCCCACCAAGAGCGATTATTTTTATACCACTCAACAGTTTGTTTTAATCCTTCCTCAAAAGAAACCTCCGGCACCCAGCCAAGCTTTCTGATTTTGGAGTCATCAATGGCATAACGGAAATCGTGACCTAGTCGATCTTCGACATACTCAACCATCTCCTCACTCATCCCTAAAATCTTCAAAATATTTTGGGTAACTTCTTTATTAGTCTTTTCCTCTGCTCCGACACAATAGGTCTCTCCAATTTCACCCTTTTCCAATACTTTCTCAATAGCTCTTGCGTGATCATCAACATACAGCCACTCTCTAATATTCTCACCCTCACCCATCAAGGGTACTTTTTGACCATTTAGTAAGTTGGTAATAAATCGCGGGATAAGCTTCTCTGGATCGTGATATGGACCGTAGTTGTTGGCACAGTTGGTGATAGTTATTGGCAACTGGTATGTTTCAAAGTAAGCCCGTACCAAGTGATCTGACCCGGCTTTTGATGCTGAATACGGAGTTCGGGGTTTGTAAGGAGTACCCTCATTAAATTTAGGATCATCCGCCTCCAGGTGTCCAAATATTTCGTCGGTTGAAACATGATGAAATCTGCTTATTTTATGCTTTAAAGCTGCATCTAGTAAAACCCCGGTTCCTAAAACATTGGTTTTAATAAAAAGTAGGGGATCTATAACTGAGCGATCAACGTGTGACTCAGCAGCAAAATGGACAACAGTTTCAATCCCATCCATAGCTTTTTCGACAACTTCCGGATCAGTAATATCACCTTGGATAAATTCATAGTTTAGACTGGCTTGGAAGTCTTGGGTTGAAGACAAATGTCCGGCATAAGTTAGCTTATCAAGATTGATAATCTTGTCTCCCTGGTGATTTTTTAACCAATACCTTATAAAATTCGAGCCAATAAACCCACAACCCCCGGTGATAAGTAACTTCATATTAAAGTAATTTTTCCTGGGCGATATCCATTAGATACTGTCCATAGCCACTTTTCAAAAACGGCTCTGCTAGTTTTCCTAACTGATTTTGATCGATAAGCCCCTTTCGAAAAGCCACCTCTTCAATACAGCCAATTTTAAACCCTTGCCTCTCCTCAATCACCTGAACAAATTGGGAAGCCTGCATCATACTGGCAAAAGTTCCGGTATCAAGCCAGGCAGTCCCTCGATCTAGTAAACAAACCTTCAGCTTATCTTTCTTTAAATATGCATCTAAAACTGAGGTGATCTCAATTTCTCCCCGAGCAGAGGGCTCAACTTCCTTTGCAATATCAACCACCTCATTATCGGTAAAATAAAGTCCGGCGTTTGCATAGTTTGACTTAGGGTTTTCCGGTTTTTCTACAATTGATAAAACCTTCATATCTTTATCAAACTCATAAACCCCGTATCTTTGAGGATCTTTGACCGGAGCTGCAAACCCAACTGCGCCTGTAACATCTATAAATTTCGCCAGTTTTTGTCCCAACTCGGAACCATAAAAAATATTATCTCCTAAGATCATCGCTACCTTATCCGAGCCGATAAAATCTGAACCAATAATATAAGCATCGGCTAGGCCACGAGGTTTATCTTGGGATTTGTAGGAAAAATTACAACCGATTTGCTCTCCAGTGCCTAAAAGATCTTGAAACCGAGGCAAATCTTTTTCAGTTGAAATAATTAAGATCTCGGAGATACCTGCCAAAATTAAAGTCGAGAGAGGATAGTAGATCATCGGCTTGTCAAAAATCGGCATCAGTTGTTTACTAACCGCCAAAGTTAGAGGATAGAGTCTTGTACCAGTTCCACCTGCTAAAATAATGCCTTTCATAATTAAAAAATTAAGTAACTGTGGACTACCACAAGGGATAGTCCCGCAATAAGAAGATATTCTAAAAAGACTTCTAAAGTCAAGCTTTTATCTTTTAAATGATGTAAGCAGGCCAAAACCAGATAGAGAAGAGTAAAATAAATTAAAATATTAAGCAAGTCGGTGCGGGAGTTACGGTTTAGATAAATGAAATAAGCAAAGAGCGGAGCGCTCAAGGAAAAAATATACATTAAATTTAACTTTTTTAAAATTTTGATCACAATATCTCCCCAACCTTAGATGAAATCAAAGCCATGCTGCTAGCTGCTAAAAAACTTAGGTGTGCGAAGTGGTGAGAGGTCAACCTAAAAACTCCCCGCTGCTTTAAGATTATAAAATCCATTAAAATCAAAAAACTAACCAAAACAATCAGCCCCATCCCAACAATTTTAACTACCCAAAATGGATCAAGAAGGGGTTTGGATAAGGTAAGATTTTGAGCTGCATTTAAAACCTGGGAACGAGCTAACTCGTTTACCGGGACTTCAACTTTAGATCCACTTAGATCTGTTTTTGAGGCAACGGCTGGGGCGACTCTCGACCTACCAAACATCTGAACCACTAAGGTTGTCTTTTGGCCTAGCAGAACTCCCTCAACTACCGCAATCCCGGTGTCTTGGTAGTTCGGATTAACAATGTTTTCCTTATGGGAAGGGGAGTTCATCCAAGCCTCTACCATATCTTCCGAATTATAAAAGTTTCGGGCTAAGTTTTCACCAGCATAAGAGTATTTATAGCCTGAAGTCGTAATAAATCCCCAAGGATCACGTCCAGCAGGCGAGAAGTGAGCCCAATAATTTTCCTCAAACATATTGGCAGCCTTTGCCAGGGCAGCTTTTTTTAAGGATTCATTTTCTTCAAGTGGAGGAAGCCCTAACTTAACCCGCTCTTGATTAATGTCTTCAACTACCTTTTGAATAGTAATACTGGAAGTTGTACCCAAGACTCCGGGTTTATAAATTGAAATTAAATCAAACGTTGACCGTAGTAGTATAAAAAGCAGGATGTAAATGACTAAATAATGCCAGCTTAAAAGCTTGGCTTTCTGGTGGTTATGAGGATGAGGTAAAAATAGATGGAGAAATTTTTGGACCCGGGTTAACTCTATCACACCTTAAGTATACTTAACCTGAACCGGTTTGTTAATTATGCCGTTGACCGGTATATTTAAAGCGTAGCCCAAAGCCTGGGCTACCGATGCACCAACCTTAAGTCCGGTAAAGGATCCTGGCCCCTCCTCTACCTCAATCCCAGTTAAATCTTCAAACTTTAAATTATTTTTCTCTAAAATTTTAGTAATTAAAGGGAGTAAAACCTGAGAACCAAACTTATTATTATCCTCTA
>JAUSKZ010000023.1 GCA_030646805.1 Candidatus Daviesbacteria bacterium | reverse complement strand
TAAGTTTTAAAACAAATATCCTACTAAAAGCATTATAATCCCGAGAGCAAGTCCGGCATAAATAATCGAGACCGCTCGAAGAATGGGCCCAACTTCGGTCATCAAGGTATCAGTCATCAGTCTCACCTGTTTTACCACAATTAAACTAAAAATAAAATATAGGCCAAAGGCCATGATCAAAATTAACTTAAAAAAACTCCAGATTTCTGGCAGTCCAGTAATCAAACTTGAAGAGGTTTCAAACGCCATCTCTTCCTCCTTCAACTTTAGCTTGAATATCCTGGATTCTATCAGCCACAAGGTCGGGATGGGGAACCCGGTGAAACTCTAGCCGTTGATTTTCTGCTGCGGTTTCGATTATGACATCCCCAAAACGGAAGAAAGAACCCAAGATTCCCTTGAAAGAGGATTTAGCGGATTGGACATCGTTTATTCTAACCTCAATCTTATCCCGATTAAGTAAGTTGTGAAAGTTGATATCAACTAAGTGTTTATTGGTGACAATATAGATATTGAAGTACCAGTGTAAAAAAGCTTCAACGATATAGGCTACCACCAGTAAATACCATAAAATGGCTGACCCAACTAAAACGTCAATCGGTATCATAGTGATCAAATTTAACTGTAAATATTGGTCGGAAAAAACTACTAAGGAAGGCGCTAGGAACATCGCACTCCCTGTTAAAATCCAAGGGATATTGACCGCCCAGTGTTGCCTTAAGAATAGTTCGATTCGCTCGTCACTCTCTTGCTGGGTAAATCTAATTCTTTTCGGATGATCAAAAAAGGCTGGAAAAAATATCATTTCTTTTCAATATTAAAAAAGGCAAAGCCGCTTTGAGGAATAGATAGTCTGCCCGGCGCTCTTAAATTAAAGGCTTTCTTAAAGTCTCCTCCGGATAAACTAACCCCATCAATATTCACCTGGTTAGTGGTCCCATTACCCTGGGATACACTAACACTTGAGGCAGACGAGATCCCCCCATACTTACTGGCTAAGTTTCGCAGTTCGTCGTGACTATAAGGATTTCCTCCCCAACAAGAGGAAACAGGAGTAATTCTTGAGGCTTCTTCACTACTGCCGCGAGACAAGACCAAGGCTGCGTTAACAATATCAGCCAGCTCCGTGCCGTTTAACCAAGGGTTACTCCTTCCACACTTATCACTGTTAACACTATACGCTTGGGTATACCAAGCTTTATACAGCCAAGGAGAACCACCTAATTTATCATAAGATTTATCAACAAAATTGCCTCCACCGGAGCCATCTGTCGTATCCCAACCAATTGGTGAAGCGTAGCCTCCGTGGGTTGAAGCATAGAAGGTAACCACGTCTTCAATGATCTGGCCCCGAGTAGCGTTGACTGCATCTTTCCAAGCCCCAGGAGGATTATCAGATTTGGATTTGGAAAATACCTGACAGGCTTCGGTCGTACAAATTGACTGGCCACCAATCTTATAGCGATAAGCATAAGTTCTAGCTGCCACTGCCTGGGCCTTTAAGGCCTCGGGGTGCCAACTTGAAGGCATCTCAGCGATTCCATAGAGATACTTTTCCTCAAAGTTCATTGACCCGAAACCGGAAACACTAATATCCCCACCGGTGTCCTTACTAACTGGCTCTTTGCCGTAATAAGCTTTGAGGATGGTTTTATAGTCCTGGCCAGCTTGAGCCCGGCCCCGAGCCCCATATTGGCTCATCCCTTTACGATGAGTGTGGCCCCCAAAGGAAAAAACCGCAAAAGAACCGGCCGGGGCATTCTCCCTAAAACCTTTAATTGAGGCATTTACATCGTCAGCCAACTCAGAGTCCCCGATACTGGCGGTAAACTGACCGGATCTGGCGGATAAAATGGCTTGTTGTTTGGCAGACAAATCCGCGATTTGGCTACTTAAAGTACTCTGGAAATCTTTGGCTTTCTTAACTTCTCCGCCTAAAAACTGAGCGTTTTTATCAACTTGAGCTTGGAAAACAGCTAAAGTTGCTTTATCTTTTTCTAATTTTTCTTTTTCCTCAATTAGCCGGACCATATCAGTGGTGACAGTCTCGATAATCCTCTGATCTTCTTTGGTGGCAGCTTGGCGGTAAGACAGATCCCTTAAGATATCGCCGGAGGTACTAGGAGATAAAATAATCAACATCGGTGAGGTAAAGTAGGAACGGATATAATAAGACCTAACCCGGGATCCGAGTAAAACCTGTTGGATGGCGATCTGGTCTTCCCTAACTTTTAAATCTTTCTCTTTTTGAGAGATGTTTGTAGATAAAATATTTAGTTTGGTTTGAATTTGCGCAAGTTGAACTTTTAAACTATTAAGTTGGCCTTCCAAAGGTTTAGTGGCAGCCTTTGAGAGATCTAAGGATTTATTTAACTCGTTAATCTGTCTTTGGAGATCCTCAACTTCATCAGCGTTAGAAGCTAAGGGCGAAAAGCTAAGAGCTAAAAGCAGAAAAAATATCAGACTCAAAGCTTTAAGCTTTAAGACGGCTTGCTGTCGCAAGGTCTTGCGAACTTGTGAGCAAGTTCTTAAACCACAATCTTTCTTGGGGGAGAACATTCCTTAGATTTTAACACACAAGAAATTTTTTAAGTTGCAAAGGTACTTCAATTCCGATAGCATGAACTTATGTCCTGCCTAAGACTTAGATTGTCCATTATTTTACTATTCACATCTCTTACCTTTCTTTCTTTCCCGGCACTAACTCAAGCAGCTCCAAATTGTAGCGCTGGACCAAGCACACTGGTCTTTGGTGGTGAGTTATCAGTAACAGCTACTGGATTAACTGCCGATGTTCAATACTATCTCCGCCTCAGAGAGACGAATACTGCACTCCAATACAATGTCACACATATAACCGGAAGAACCGATGATGCAGGAGCGTTGAGATTTTCAGATAGAGTAATAAGCGAAGACGTAGGAGGTAAACCTGGGACTTATCACGTTATTTTATATACCGATGCTAATAACGGTGTTTGCCAGGTCAGCGGAAACGAAGATGTTACTTTTACTAACACTTCTGCCACCCCTACCCCAACAATCCGAGTTATGCCTACTGCAGCTCCAACTCCCAAATGTCAAATCTCTGAAGCTGGCGCTACCATTGGAGAAGAGGATGCCTCGGGCAATCCTGTCTATATGCTCTATGTCACCGCTTCTAGCCTACAAGTCGGCAAACTTTACCAAGTAGTTCTCGATGGATTTGAGATCCACCGAACCACCCCTCAGCAATCTCCTTCTACCATTAACGTTCCCATTCCGGCTGGTACAAATTTTCAGACTCTCCATACAATCGGATTAACAAGAATTGACGATACCTCTGATACCTGCTCCAAAGGTAGTGTCACTTTTAGTACTTTTGCCGTTGGATCATGCACAGCTCAAGTTTTATCGAGTGGTAGCAATGGAGCGTCACAAGTTAGGATGACAGCCTCAAGATTGCCCACCGAAAACTACTTAATTAAATCAAGCGCCGGAGGAGAAAATTTTACCTCAGTAAACGTAAGTACCGGTGGTGGGTTCTCTAAAGAGTTTACTTATCCTCATGGTGGAGGACCGGTAACTTTTATTGCCGCCTCTACCGATGGAAGATATGAGTGTCGGGCAGCAACAATAAATATTGCTATCTCCCCAATCCCTATCCGTTCACCGGTTGATGTTACCTCAACCCCAACTCCAATTCCTAATAGTCCGGCTGGGATTAAGTGTAATCCGGATAGTCCTAGTGGTGAAATTGTCAGGGATAAGCCAGAAACCACAAATATTGATGAGTCTGTAGGTGCTTTAGGGATTTATACCGCTATCGGTTGTATCCCCACTCAACCTCAAAAACTGGTCCAGGAGATAATTAAATTTGCCACCCGGGCCGGAGGCGGGATAGCTTTACTTCTGATGATTAGCGGAGCTTTTCAGATTTTAACCGCTGCCGGTAATCATGAAACTATGACCAAGGGCAAAGATCAAATAACCTCAGCTGCTATCGGACTACTATTCGTGATCTTCTCTACCCTACTATTACAAATCATCGGAGTTGATATACTGGGAGTAATAAAATAAAGATATGAATCTTGCTCAAGCTATCAATATCCCGGGCTATGGAAATATTAACGGCCCACTTCCGTCCTCAGGTCCTACCGCCGGTAAATTCACAAATTTTAACTCTTTAGTTACTAACTCTTTAGATTTAGTCTTTGCTTTGGTTGGAATCTTAACCTTTGTTTTTTTACTGATGGGAATTATCCAATATATCTTGGCCGGAGGTGAGAAAGAAAAATTGGGTAAAGCCAAGTCCCGGATTATCGCCGCGATTATCGGTTTTTTTCTAGTGGCCATCTCCTTTGCCGCCTCTCAATTTATCGAACAAATTCTCCAACCTAATGAAGGAAAAGAAAAAACCCCCATCTCAATTCAAATTACCTCTCCTGTTTACGCTCAAAATGTAACTAAAGATCTCGCAAGTACCTATGACTTTGGTTACCTTAATAACTTTGGCCAGTTTATTAATATGCTGCTGCCCTTGGTCTACTTTGTAGCCACCACCGCAGTTGTTTTTTACACCATATTTGGAGCCATTAAATTTTTAATCTCGGCCGGGGATAAAACAGCAGTTTCGGCGGCTCGGGATATGATTACCCACGGCGTTATTGGATTGGTCCTACTGATCATGTTATTCTTGGTATTGCAGTTTACTAATCAGTTCTTTGGTTTTAGATTTTCGTTCTTTGATTTTGTCAATCCACCAAGCCAGAACTTTGACAACAGTGACGCTGTCTGCGGCGCCCAGCCTTTGTTGCCTCAGTGTCAAAGATAGTAAATAATATGAAAAAGATTTTAACTTTAGTTTTAGTAGTAATCTCACTCCTTACTCCTCTCTCGGTTTTTGCTGTGACAGAAGGTGAGAGAATATTCGGCAAGATCTCCCCGCCTCCTCAAGTTGCAAACCTTGGGCCGGGTAGGGTCGGAATTAGCAGCTTATTAAATAACTCCATCAGCCTAATTTATGTTGGAGCCAGCATTATTTTTGTTTTTATGGTAGTTTTTAGCGCTTTGCAGTGGATTACCTCCGGGGGAGATAAAGAGAAGTATGGCGCAGCCAGAAGTAGATTAACCCACGCCATCATTGGAATTATTCTCTTGGCTCTCTCCTTCGCGATTATTAACTTAATAGGTAGTATTACCGGCTTTGAATTATTTAAAGGCCAAGGTTACTCAACTCCTCCTCCACCAAGCCAGAACTTTGACAACAGTGACGCTGTCTGTGCAGCCCAGCCTTGGATGCCTCAGTGCCAAAGGTAGTGAAGAAAGTCCTTGACAAGCCAATAAATACCTGTCTAATATTAAGTAATGCGTAAGTTATTTACTGTCTTGTCTGCCGTTACGATCTTCCTTAGCTTTTTAGTGGTCAACGTTTCGGCTGTAGAGCCTACCGGCAGTGTCGGCATTGATGTTAAAGCTCCAGCTTCAGGAGTTAATCCTAATACCCCAGTTGGAACTATTCTTTCCAACGCTCTGACCATAATCTTCGTACTGGCCGCTTTAGCAGTCCTCTTTATGTTAATCATCGGAGCTTTTCAGTGGATTACCTCCGGTGGAGACAAAGAGAAGTACGGTGCAGCCAGAGGTAGAATTACCCAGGCTTTGGTTGGTCTATTTATTTTGGCTTTGGCCTTTCTGATCACTCGGGTCGTCGGTCAGGTCGTTAACATCGATATTTTAAATATTAAAAGTATCCCTACCTTAGATAGACAGTGCACAGGAGCAAACGAGGTATATAATCCAGAAACAGGTGCCTGTGTTAAATCTCCTAGTCGGTAATAATAAAAACAGCTTGATCCCATCCTTTATTTTTAGTACGCTAGTTTCATGACCCCTCCTTTGCCACCTGCTAACGCCCCGGGAATAGCTGAGATTCACAACCTAGTTAATAAGTTTATTGACCTTTCTGTTCCTTTTGCCTTTGTGGCTTTGGTAATTATGTTTATCGTCGGCGGGATAAAATATATGATGTCGGCTGGTGACCCTAAAAATACCCAGACCGCCCGCTCAACTATTACTTATGCCGTTTTAGGGGTGACACTTTTGGCTGTGGTTTGGTTAGTCTTAAAGTTAATCGAAGCCTTTACCGGGGTAAGTGACTTGACCAAATTCTGCTTGGGTTTTAAACCGTTTTGTACATGAAACTACTATTACTTTGCTTACTACTTACTACTTACTACTTACTAC
>JAUSKZ010000003.1 GCA_030646805.1 Candidatus Daviesbacteria bacterium | reverse complement strand
TCACCATCAAACTTGCTCCTGTGAGGTTGCAATATACTTTTAACTTTGAACTTTACACTTTGAATTTGATAGATACTCCGGGTCACGTTGATTTTTCCTATGAGGTCTCCAGAGCTTTAGCTGCGGTTGAGGGCGCGATCCTTTTAGTTGATGCCACCCAAGGGATTCAAGCTCAAACTTTATCTCACGGCTTGGCTGCTTTAGAGCAAAACCTAACTTTAATTCCCGTCATAAACAAAGTTGATATGCCCAAAGCTGATATTGAAAGAACTAAAAAACAACTCGAAGAGACCTTTGGTTTTTTAGAGTCAGAGATGATTTTAGCTTCAGGTAAGGCGGGGATTGGGATAGAGGAGATTTTAAAAGCTGTAATTGAGCGAATTCCGGCTCCAATAATTGATACCAGCAAACCTTTAAGGGCATTAGTCTTTGATTCCTTTTTTGATACCTACAAAGGGGTGGTAGCTTGCGTCAAGATCGTTGAAGGTAGTGTGGGCAAAAAAGAGAGCTTGATAAAATTTTTAGGTACTAATGCTCCGGGACAGGTTTTGGAGAAAGGTTACTTCTCTCCGACTTTAAAAGAGGAGGAGAGTTTGGAATCTGGTCAAATCGGTTATATCGCCACAGGGATCAAAATTCCTGGCCAAGTCAAAGTTGGGGATACGATAACTGAAGCAGGATCTTTAGGGGTTGAACCCCTACCAGGATATAAAGCAGTTAAACCGATGGTTTATGTTGGGCTTTACCCGATAGATCAATCTGAGTTTCATGAACTAAAAGAGGTTTTGGCTAAATTTAAATTAACAGATCCGGCTTTTTCCTATGAGATAGAGCAATCTGCAGCGTTGGGGGCTGGGTTTAGATGTGGGTTTTTAGGGTTGCTACACGCGGAAGTGGTCCAACAGAGATTATCTGAGGAGTTTAATATGGATCTTTTAGCCACCGCTCCATCAGTTCAGTATTTTTATGGAGAGGTGCCGATTACCTCCCCGGCTGATCTGCCACAAGGTGAGGGGATTAAAGATTTAAAAGAGCCTTGGGTAAAGTTAAGGATATTTACTCCCCAAGAATATTTAGGGAAGATTATGGAGCTTGTTTCTGAAAAACGGGGGATATATTTAAACCAAACCTATTTTGGATCTCAAATAGAGTTACTTTATGAGATGCCCCTGGCTGAGATGATTACTGATTTTTATGATAAGTTAAAATCGGTCTCCTCGGGATTTGCCTCACTAGATTGGGATTTCATAGAGTTTAGAGAGGTGGATGCTGTCAGAGTTGATATCTTGGTGGGAGGGGAGAAGGTGGATGCGCTATCAACAATTATAGTTCGGGGGAAAGCGGAAAACTCAGGCCGGAGAATCGCTGAGAAATTAAAAGAAGTATTACCTAGACAAAACTTTGAGATAGCTATTCAGGCTACAATTGGCGGGAAGATTATTGCCCGGGAAACAGTCTCTGCTTTTAGGAAAGATGTCACAGCTAAGCTTTATGGAGGAGATGTGACAAGGAAAAATAAGCTATTAGATAAGCAGAAAAAAGGGAAGAAGAAGATGAAGATGATAGGCAGAGTCGAAATCCCCCAAGAAGCTTTCTTAACAATTCTTAAGTCCTGATATACTTCTTCTATGGATATTCAAATTGTAGATCAAACTGCAAATGATGTTTTGGAAGTATCACGGCTACTTCGGGATACTTGGCTAGATACATATCCAAATTCAGAACATAAAATAACCCGGGAGGAGATACTTCAAAGATACGATGAAGCCAGTCCTGATTTTCAAGAAAGAATAGAGAAAAGAAAGACCAATGTTAATAAAGATCCAAATGTTCATTCTTGGGTAGCCAAAGAGGGAGAGAAAATAGTTGGTTTTTGTACTGCAACTAAAGGTAAAGAGAATCGGATCAACGCCATTTATGTTTTTCCAGAGCAGCAAGGTCGGGGAATTGGCTGGAAGTTGATGAAAAACGCTTTAGATTGGATTGGGGAGGCAGATGAGATCTGTGTTAATGTGGCTTCCTATAATCAAAAATCCATTGAGTTTTATGAAAAAGTTGGGTTTAGAAAAACTAGCAAAGAGATAGTTGGAGATGCCGGTAGATTTCCTTCTGGGGCAGTTATTCCAGAGATAGAGATGGTTAAAACAAATGGCTGAAATAAAAGGCGCTTGGACAGCCTTGTTTTTAATAGATCAAAATCCGCCAACCGAAGTTGTGGTTTTAAAAAGAAGTCCGGATAAAAAGTTTGCACCTAATAAGTATACCGGTATCGGAGGAACTGTTGAGGACGGAGAAACTCCTTTAGACTGCCAACTAAGGGAGTTAAAAGAAGAGACTGGATTGTCAGGCATAGCTGTTACAGAGTTTGCTCGGGCTATTATTGATGATGTTTGGCATGTTCACTATTATTGGGGAATTTTTAATGGAGATTTGCCGGAATGCAACGAGGGTTTTTTGCAAAGAGTTAGCACTAATGTTTTGCCAAACTTAGACTTCACAGAAACTTCAAAAGGTTTAATTAAACAATGGCACAAAAGAGGTTTTCAAACGAATAGTACTTGGACTATGTATACTAAAAAACTAAGTTCTGAAAGTAATGCTCCAGAAGAGTTACTAAAAGTTATAGAAAGGTTATCATAAGCAGTTGAATATGACTTTTTATATTTTCAGGCATGGGGAGACCTTTGTTACCCGGGATAGGGTTGGTTATGGTCCTAACATTTTGGATGCCCCAATCTTAGAAGAGGGAAAAGAGGCACTTCTGAGACTGGCTGTGTATTTAAAGGGGATTAAGAGTGACTTTGCAGTTAGCTCGGAGATCTTGCGTTGCCGCCAAACTGTTGAGATAGTCTCTAAAATTTCTGGAAAAAAGTTTGAATTTGACTCCCGTTTAAATGAATTCAGTTTAAATGAGTTAAATAATGAGACTTTTGAGGTTTTTTTAAGTAGGGTTCAAAGTTTTATGAATGAGGTCAAAGCTAAAAAATATGATTCAGTTTTAATCTGTACTCACGGAGCGGTGATTGCCGTCTTAAAACATTTAATTACCACGGGAGTTGTCTCAATGGAGGATATTCCTGACTACCCAAACCCCGGGATCTTGATGATTATCAAAGATCAGTCAGTTGAGGAGATCTCTTTCAGAGATTAAATTCTAAAAAATTAATGATATAAATTTTGTTATGTTGGAAAAACTAGGTATTTTAGATGCTGGGGCTCAATATGGCAAGGTTATAGATAGAAGAGTTCGGGAGTTGGGGGTAGAGTCAGAGATTATCCCTCTTGATTGTCCGGATGTAGTTTTAAATCAATTTAGAGCTTTTATTATCTCTGGCGGCGGAGAGAGTGTTTATAGCTCTAGTGCACCTTCCTATAATCCTAATATCTTCAGATTAGGTAAGCCTGTCTTAGGTATCTGCTACGGGATGCAGCTAATGAATTTTTGTTTAGGTGGAGAGGTGGAAAAAACAGCCAGGCGTGAGGATGGCCTATGTGATATCTGGGTCAACGGACGCTCAGATTTATTTGATGGTCTAGAAAGAACCCAACAAGTTTTGATGAGTCATGGAGATAGTGTGACAAAACCAGCATACGGATTTATGCTCAACTCTCTATCCGAAGGCTTGATCGCAGGAATTGAAGAACCGGATGCTAGGTTATATGGAGTCCAATTTCACCCTGAGGTAGACCTAACTACTAACGGTAGAAAGATTTTAGAGAACTTTCTTTTTAGAATTGCTAGATTTTCTGGAACTTTCACCATTGAAAACCGGGCCAGAAAAGCGATCGCTGAGATTCAAAGTAGGGTTGGAGATAAAGATGTCTTAGCCTTAGCTAGTGGAGGAGTAGACTCTACGGTTTTAGTAGCCCTTTTAGGACAAGCTTTAGCTCCAGAGCAGATTCACGCGATTTATATTAACAACGGTTTTATGAGATTAGGTGAAAGTCAGGAAGTAGAGGTAGCCTTAAGAGCTCTGGGGGTTAATTTAAGGATGGTTGATGCCTCAGAGAGTTTTTATCAAGGCAGAACTACTCATTTAGGTAGAGAGATTGGACCACTTAACAGAGTAACTAACCCTGAAGATAAAAGGCGGATTATCGGTGATACTTTTATGAGAGTTGCTGCATCCGAGATTCAATCTTTGGGATTAGATCCCCAGAGAACTTTTTTAGCCCAAGGAACTTTAAGGCCTGATCTAATTGAAAGTGCCTCAGCTTTGGCCTCTGGAAATGCCTCAACCATTAAAACTCACCATAACGATACTGCCTTAGTTAGAGAGCTCCGAGCTCAAGGGCGAGTAGTTGAACCCTTATCTGAGTATCATAAAGATGAGGTCAGAAAATTAGGATTAGATCTTGGATTACCGGAGCAGGTTGTTTGGAGACAGCCTTTCCCAGGACCGGGACTAGCGATCAGAGTTATTTGCGCAGAGAATCCGTATATGACTGATGATTTTTCTGAGATTAACGATCAACTAGAGGAGTATAGTTCTTCTGAAGTCTCGGCGACTTTGATACCAATTCAGACAGTTGGGGTACAGGGAGACGGTAGAAGCTATAGCTATTTGGCTGCTTTGAGTGGAAGGGCTGACTGGGATGATCTAATAAAAAGAGCTCGGGAGATTCCCAAAGCAGTACACTCCGTAAATAGGGTAGCTTATATTTTTGGAGGAAAGATTAAAGGCCCGATTCGTGAGATTACCCCGACCCGTCTTACTCCGGATGTGATTTATCAACTTCAACTAGCTGATGATGTGGTTAATGAAGTTTTAAGAGAGTTTAATTTGCTTAAGAAATTATCTCAAGTTCCGGTTGTTTCTTTCCCAATTAATTTTGGTAGAAGTGGAGACAGATCTATAGCGATTAGGACTTTTATAACTAATGATTTTATGACCGGGGTTCCAGCTATCCCGGGAATAGATATTCCCGAGGAAGCAGTAGAGGAGATGGTTAAGGGAGTTTTATCTGTTCCAGGGATTTCAAAAGTAGCCTATGATTTAACTAGTAAGCCTCCGGGAACCACAGAATGGGAATGAATAAATTTTTGGCTTCGGCCAATAAAAATCCCTAGGTGTCGAACTATTCAACCCGCGCCTAAGGCTATGCCTTTGGCGACGCACGGCCCAGGTTGTACGTATTATTTATAAGCCCAAGTGTGGCCTTTAAAATCAATAATTGGTTTATCAGTCACTTTTCCGGCTATGGCTGTTTCGTATCCTAAATTATCTGCCAAATCAATTAAGCGATGAGCATCGAGGAGAGTTTTGGTGACAATAGCAAAGCCAATGCCCCTATT
>JAUSKZ010000001.1 GCA_030646805.1 Candidatus Daviesbacteria bacterium | reverse complement strand
CAGGCTCCGAATTAGTAACAGGGTTTACAATTCAGATAATCTGGGTATTGATAACAGTAGTATTATATAAAATTGTATACTCTTTTGGCATAAAGAGATATCAAGGGTACGGATCATGAGAAGATATTTTAAAATATTTATTGCTCTAATATCGATCTCGTCTAAGAGATATTTAGAAAATAGAGCCAATGTTTTTATGAGGGTAAGTGGAGGAATTTTTTCGCTAATTGTTTCCATTTATTTTATTGAAATTATATTTTCTTTTACTTCTAATATTGGTGGATGGACAAAATATGAAGTCCTACTTTTAACTGGTTTATTTAGGATTATTACTTCTGTTTTTATGTTTCTTTGCCAAAGAGGAATTTATGATATCCCAGAATTAATTAAGGGAGGATATCTAGACTTGATCTTAGTTAGTCCGGTAAACTCCCAGTTTTATTTAAGTTTTAGAAGATCAAAGCCGTATGAAATTTTAAGTGCTCCGGCAGGGATTTTCTTGATAATTTATTCTCTCAGCAAACTAAATTTGACCTTTTCCATTTTGGATTTTTTACTTCTCTTTATTGGGCTTTTAATGGGAATCATAATTCTTTATTCTATCTATTTTATGTTAGCCACAATTGCAATCTGGTTGATTCAGGTTAGCGCTTTGTCAAATCTTTACCACATTATTGTTCAGCCACTATCCATACCAACTGATATTTTAGGCAAAGGAGTATCTTTTGTATTAACCTTTATTATTCCGCTGGGAGTAGTTTTAACGGTACCGCTTCAAGTTTTTTTGCACAAAATTTCCGCATCTTCGGTGTTTATATCAGTTATTTTTGCTGTTTTATTTTTATACTTATCAACTAGGTTTTGGAAGTTTGCCTTAAGGCACTATACCTCAGCTAGCTCTTAAGATACAATTTAACTTATGGATCCAGTCATTACAGTTAAAAACTTAAAAAAGTATTATAAAGTTCACAAAAAGGAGCCGGGGCTTGGTGGTTCTCTTAAAGCCTTATTTCACCGGGAGTATTTTGATGTTAAGGCTGTAGATAATATCTCTTTTGAAATTGCTGAAGGGGAGCTGGTGGGATTTATCGGCCCAAACGGAGCTGGTAAAACTACCACTTTAAAAACCCTTTCAGGTTTACTTTATCCAACCTCTGGTGAAGTTAGAGTTTTAGGTTTTGAGCCATTCAAAAGACAAACTGAGTTTCAAAAACAATTCTCTTTAGTGATGGGGCAAAAAAATCAACTATGGGGGGATTTACCGGCCATGGAGAGTTTTATTTTAAATAAAGAGATCTATGAAGTTTCAGACTCCCAATTTGAAAGTACACTTAATGAGCTCTCAGCTATGCTTGAGGCAGAGGAGTTTTTAAAGATTCAGGTTAGAAAACTATCTTTGGGACAAAGAATGAAAGCTGAGTTGATAGCAGCTTTGCTTCATCAGCCGAAGGTTTTATTTTTAGATGAACCAACCATAGGTTTGGATGTGGTTGCTCAAAAAAAGATGCGGGATTTTATCAAAGATTATAACCTAAAGTTTAAAGCTACCATTATTTTGACTTCTCATTATATGGGAGATGTTAGAGAGCTTTGTAAAAGGGTAGTGATTATTGATAAAGGAGTAATTCACTACGATGGGGAGCTTCAAAAGATAGTGGAGAAGTTTTCTCCCCATAAAGTAATCGAGGTAGATTTTGAAAAGGATATTGATGTTAAAAAACTAGGCTCGATTGGTGAGGTTAAAGAGTATAAAGACCAACACGCCCAGATTTATGTTCCTCGAGGCGAAGCCTCCAAAAGAGCAGCTAAGCTTTTAACTAATTTTCCAGTAGCAGATTTAACTATTGAAGAGCCGGCGATTGAGGATATTATCCGGGAAGTCTTTGGCACACACAGCTCTTGACACCCTACCCCACTTATTTTACTATGTATGGATACATGTCGAAGCCCTTAGAAGATAGCCCTATCAGTTTGCCAGTTGAGGTAATTAGAGATCTTTTAACTCCTTCTGAGATGAGGATGTTAAAAAATCGCTGGCGAATTTTACAACTCCTCCAAAGCGGACTAACTATCCGAAGTATCGCAAGCCAGGTTAAAGTCGGAACAGATACGGTAGTCAGGGTTTCGAAATTGGTAGGAAGAGTAGGTTTCCAAGAATCTTCAGGTCAAAGTAAAACCCCTTGGGTATTTGGTAAAAGTGAAAAGTGAAGGGGATTTAAATGCAAAAATATTGGACAATCTTTTCACTTTCTTGGCAAAACGAGTTTACTTATAGAATAAATTTTATCCTCTGGAGAGTCCGCAATATCCTAGGGTTTTTAATGGTTTATTTTTTATGGTCCGGGATATTTTTAACCCAAACTCAAATTTTTGGTTATTCCCAAAATCAAATCTTAACCTATATCTTTATTGCACTACTCGTTCGGGCAATGGTGATGTCAGCCCCATCGGCAGATAATATTGGCTCTGAGATTGGCAGTGGAGATCTAAGTAATTACTTATTAAAACCGGTGGGTTATTTAAAATTTTGGTTTACCCGGGATTTATCAAGTAAACTCCTAAACCTTTCTTTTGTGGTCTTAGAGCTAACAGTTTTATATTTAATTTTCAAGCCAGATATCCAACCACCTAATATTTTATCTTTTCTTGCATTTCTCATTAGCGCAATTCTTGCAACGATAACCTATTTTTTCTTAAGTACTACCGCTCGCTTTATCGCTTTTTGGGCTCCGGAAGATACTTGGGGATTGGCCTTTATATTATTTGTTTTGATTGAAAGTTTAGGGGGCGGCCTATTTCCTTTAGATATTTTGCCGGATACTTTTTATACAATTTTACAATTTACCCCTTTTCCCTATTTACTTTATTTTCCGATCGCCATCTTTGCGGGTAAAGTTCAATCATTTCAAATATTACCGGTATTACTCCAATCTTTTGTCTGGGTTATTGGTATTTACCTATTAAATATAATTTTGTGGAAAAAGGGATTACGAACTTATACTTCGGCAGGGAGATGATGTGAAAGAATTTAGAGTTTGGTTAAAATTAACAACTAATACATTTCAACAAGTTTTAACTAATAAATTTTTAATGGGACTCTTTTTAATTGCTAAATTACTCAGGATCTCTCTATTTTTACTGTTCCTCCACTTTCTTTTTCAAGGCACAGATAATTTAGCCGGATACTCGAAAGACCAGATAATATTTTTCTATCTATCATTTAATTTAGTCGATTCACTTTCTCAAACTATATTCCGGGAAGTTTATAGATTCAGAGAACTTATTTTATCTGGAAGACTTGATTTTGTTTTAATTAAACCAATTAATCCCTTAATTAGAACGCTCCTCGGTGGATCTGATTTGATGGATCTTTTTATCTTGGGCCTCATACTGTCAACTACAATTTGGTATGGCTTAAAAACCGACCCAACCTTTTTAAACTGGTTGCTTTACTTAGTTCTGATCCTCAATAGTCTGTTAATTGCTGCCTCATTTCATATTTTTGTTTTAGGGATGGGGATAATTAGCACCACAGTTGATCACATGATTATGGTTTACCGGGATCTTGTATCACTTGGAAGGATACCGGTTGATTTATATATTCAACCTATCCGGGCTATCTTAACTTTTGTTATACCTTTAGGTGTAATGATGACTTTTCCGGCCAAGGTTTTAATGGGTCTTTTATCCCCAGAGTATATTTTAATATCGATACTTTTATCTTTGACACTGTTTTACCTGTCGTTGAGATTTTGGGGATATTCCTTAAAGCATTACCAAAGCGCCGGAGGGTAATCTAGAAGATGCAAAAAATACTAGCCATATTGGGCCCAACTGCGACTGGAAAAACTGATTTTGGAATTTATTTAGCCCAGAAATATAACGGCGAGATTGTCTCTTGTGACTCAAGACAAGTCTACAAGGGGTTAGATATTGGCAGTGGTAAGATGCCAAATATAAGTTCAAAGTTCAAAATTAAAAATTCAAAGTGGGAAATAGACGGAATAGATATTTGGATGTTAGATGTGGCCGATCCAAAGATTCAATATTCAGTCAAGGATTATATTGATAAGGCCTCAAAAGTAATAGAGGAGATAATTCTTCGAGATAAGCTCCCAATCGTTGTTGGAGGGACGGGTCTTTATTTTAAAGCTTTAACCGAAGGGTTAGATTATCTTGATTTACCCATAGATAAATCAGCCAGAAAAAGATATGAGCGCTTCTCCTTAGTAAAATTACAAGAAAAATTAAAAAATAGTTATCCAAAAAAGTGGCGGGACTTAAATAACTCAGAGAGACATAATAAAAGAAGGCTTATCCGCCATCTTGAAATATTAACTATGAATCCATACAAAGACAAGTCTAGTAGCCCAAATTCCAAGCCTCCAAGCTATGATATTTTAAAGATTGGACTAACGGTTCCCCGACCAGTTTTAAACTCCCGAATTGATGATCGTTTGGACGCTAGATTAAACGTAGGATTATTAAAAGAGGTAGAGGGGTTATATAAAAATGGGTTATCGGAAGATCGGCTGAAGAGTTTAGGTTTGGAGTATGGAGTTTTAATTGATGTGGTGACACAAAAAATTTCTGAGAAAGTTGCCGTAGATATATTAAAAATTAAAATCCACCAATTTGCCAAACGCCAAATGACCTGGTTTAAAAAGGATCAAGAGATCATTTGGTTTGATATCACAAGCCAAGATTACCAAATTAAATTAGAAAATATGGTCAGTTCGTGGTATCATTAACTGGTGATCCGTAAAGTCGACGTCTCCCATAAAACAATATTTTTTATTACTGCCTTCCTACTTCTTCTTTGGGTTGTCTATTTAATTCTAGATATTATTCTTTTGCTTTTTGTAGCTTTCATCTTTGTCTCGGCTCTAGATCCTTTAGTCAACCGCTTAGTGGGATGGAGAATTCCTAGATCTTTAGCTGCTGCCGCAATTTTAATCGGAGTCGCAGCTTTAATAATTGGACTTTTAACGATTAGCTTTACTCCAATATTAAATCAAACTACTAATCTATCTCAGGCGTTAGGCCAAACAGTTAACTCTTTAGTCCGGGCAAATTTGGTTGACCAAAACACAATTCAAAATGAGCTCTCCAACTTTTCCAAACAAGCAATCAGTATTACTTTGGTAATTTTTCAAAATATCATCGCCTTTGCAACCTTGATCGTGATCACTTTTTATCTTCTTTTGGATAAAGCGAGACTGGAAGGGGTAGTGATATCCTTTTTTGTGGGTCACCAAGATATAGTCAAAAATTTATTTGACAGAATTCAAGAAAAGTTGGGAGCTTGGTTACGGGGTCAACTTCTCCTCTCTTTAATAATTGGGGTGGTAGTTTATGTGGGGTTAACTCTTTTGGGGATTAAGTATGCTCTACCTCTAGCAATTCTGGCTGGCTTGTTTGAGATTGTTCCGGTGATTGGACCAATTATAGCTTCAGTCCCCGCAGTTCTACTCGGATTGTCTGTCTCCCCACTTCTCGCAGCACTAGTTGCCGGATTTTACTTAGTTGTCCAACAAGTAGAAAACCAGGTGATTGTTCCTCAGGTGATGAAAAGGGCGGTTGGGTTAAATCCGATCCTGGTTATTTTATCTGTCAGTATTGGTGGAAGGTTATTGGGTATTCCAGGTGCGCTTTTGGCGGTCCCGATTGCGGTAGTTATCCAAGTTATCGCTGAGGGACTACTTGAGGGATCAACTTCTAGTCCGGCTTAAATTTGCTTCAGATTACTCTATGCGGTAAAATACACTTGCCTAGGAAGTCGGATGATACCCTGAAGTATGCGCAAGCTTAACTTCAGGGAGGAAAGTCCAGACAGCATAGAGCAGGGTGTCCGGTGTAAGCCGGAGGTCGTAAGACCCAGTTAGAGTAACAGTGACGAATCCTGAGAGTAATCGAAGGAGTGAAACGCCGAAATCGCAAGAAAGTAGGTCCCGCGGAGCCCATAAGGGCGAAGTGGGAGGCAATCCTCCCCGCTGCAATCCTAGATTGAGTTGGTTTGCTCGGCCAATAACTCAAATCAGGAGCACCAGTTAAAACCTGGTCAGTGTGACTTTAAAAATCATATTGAAGATAGATTTCATCAATCTTTCAGTTTATGGAGATAATCTGGAAGAGTAACAGAATCTGGCTTACACGCTTCCTAGGCACTCCACAATAATCTGGCTTTAGATAGTTACTACGATCGATTTATCGATCGGAACTATCGCAAGGACGAAGTCCTTACACGCTTCCTAGGCACAAAATTCTTCTAAAAACTGTTTAGGAGTAAGGATTTTAATACCTTTGAAAGTGGCTAAATCCAAAAGATCTTTATCCCCCTTCGCAGAAAACCCTGGGCGTAAGCCCATGGATGAATGCGAAAAGTTTTCCGCTTCGGAAGGATTCCGCTCCCATTGAGCTGAGGGGAGAAGATACCCCGGGCGTAAGCCCGCGGGAGCTTCATCTCCTGTGATGATATAGTCACACTTGCCTGTTAAAGAGGCTTCTAAAACTCTGTTATCGTCTTCGTCTCTCAGCACCTTTAAAATTGTTTTTGGGTGGACGAGAATAAACTTCCTGGTTATTTTTTTGACTATTAAGTCGAGTTTTGGCTCTAATATAGGAAATTTCTTATTAATTACTTCCTGTAGCTCTGCTAGAAGTACCGCTGAAGTGACCGCTTGGATTTTCCTAAGAGTAGCCAGAATTAATATTTCTCGAGGTTTGCCTCCAAACCCTAAAGCGGAAATAAGGACGTTAGTGTCAATGACTACTCTAGCGGACCTTTTTGCCGTGCCTAAATTCATAAACTATATCATTAATGTCCCCTTCGCTCCTGATGCCCATCTTCTTCATGGCTTCTTCTCCTGATTTAAAAATCTCCATCCATTCGTCTTGATCTACTAGATAAAGTCTTAAAGCCTCTCTCATCAACTCAGAACGGTTTTTGTATTCTTTCTTAGCTTGGAGATCGACTCTTTTAACCAACTCTGTGGGTAGAGAAATATTTAATGTTTGCATGTATAAGTATTGTACGTAAGTCATACATGCCTGTCAAGATTGTCTCTAATGTTGATAAAGTATTATACCCATACCAGGTTTGTGGTGGCTACAGAATCTGGCTTTAGATAGTTATTCCGGTCGACTTATCGACCGGAACTGTCGCAATGACGAAGTCCTTATAAGCTTCCTAGGCAAAAAATATTACTCATACATCTCTCTTGCGATTATCTTACTTGAATCTTTAGAGTCTCACTTAACGTTAATTTAGGTGATTGCTACATATAGAAATTACGAAACAAGAAATTTTTTTCTTGGCTCCTCTAAAGTTCAACATCGCAAGGAACCTAACTTCCAAGGAGAGGAGTTAATTAATTTTTTTGAAAATGCTCCAATTGGTCTTCATTGGGTAGATGCTAAGGGGACAATTATTTGGGCTAATAAATTTGAACTCAAGCTTTTAGGATATAGTCGGGATGAATATATTGGCCACAATACGGCAGAATTTTATGTCGACCCAGAGGTTATCAAAGAGATTCTGACTCGTTTAAAAAGTGATAAAACCTTAAGTAATTACGAAGTAAGGCTTCGGGCTAAAGATGGCGCTATTAAGTATGTCCAAATAAGCTCTAACGTTTACTGGGAGGATGGTAAATTTGTCCATACTCGTTGTTTTACCCAAGATATAACTGCCAAGAAAGAGCTGGAAAGAAGAAAAGATGAATTTATTAGTATGGCCTCTCACGAGTTAAAAACTCCCCTCACAGTTATCAAAGGCTATACCCAAATACTAAAAACAAACTTGAGTGACTCGAAAGATGTTTATTCTGAATATATTTTAAAGATGGAAGATCAAATTAATCGGTTGAATAAACTGGTGATTGACCTTCTAGATGTCTCAAAGATTGAGTCAGGTAAGTTAAGGCTAGAACGAAAAAAATTTAACCTAAATCAACTGGTTACCGAAGTAGTTGGAGAGATGCAGCACACGACCGAGAAACACAAAATAATGATCAGAGGCAAGGTTGTCAAAGAAATTCTGGCTGATAAATATAAAATCGGTCAGGTTTTAGTTAATTTATTATCAAATGCGATCAAATACTCGCCAAAAGGAGATAAAATCGTTGTCCAACTTAAAGGTCGGGGGGAAGATGCTTTGGTGACGGTTGAGGATTTTGGGATCGGGATTTCAAAAAAAGATCGAAGCAATGTCTTTGAAAGATTTTTTCAGGCTCAAAACACAATTCGACAGAGTTTCTCTGGGCTTGGCTTGGGTCTTTATATCTCGGCCGAAATTATCAGGAGGCACAACGGTAAAATCTGGATGGAGAGCGAGAAGGGCCGTGGCTCAAAATTTTTCTTTACCATCCCTTTTTAAAAAAACTAAAATGAAAAAACGAAAAATACTAATTTGTGACGACGATCAAGGAATCCTCGAGGTTATTAAAATAATGTTGGAAACCAAAAGCTACCAAGTTAAGGTTTTAAGTAACGGCAAGTCTATTCAAAAACAGGTGGCTAGTTTTCAACCCGATCTAATACTTTTGGATATCTGGATGCCGGGAATTGACGGAAGAGAGATCACCAAAGTTCTAAAAAAAAGCGATAGCTCAAAAGGTATTCCAATCATTATTATATCTGCATTAAATGAAACAAAAAAAATGGCTGCTGAGATTGGGGCCCAAGGTTTTCTCTCGAAACCCTTTGAGATGGACGATCTGCTCAAAACTGTTGATAAATATTCAAGTCCTCTTTAGTTTTTTTGTTATATACTTTATTAAATGTTTACAAAGTTGACCTCGGGGGCGATTTTAGGGTTAAACTCAATCCCGATTGATGTTGAGGTTGATATCGCCTCTCAAGGTTTACCTTCTTTTACCTTAGTGGGCTTGGGAGATCGGGCTGTTGAGGAATCCAAAGAACGGGTCAGGTCAGCCATTAGAAACTCAGGGGCAGATTTTCCTTCCAAAAGGATCACTGTCAATTTAGCGCCGGCTGATTTACCAAAAGACAGCTCTTCGTTTGATCTTGCCATCGCTCTCGGGCTTTTAAAAGCTACTGGCCAAATTGAGGCCAACTTAGAAGACACGCTGGTGATCGGAGAGCTATCTTTAGATGGAACCTTAAGGCCGGTTTCAGGGGTGCTGATACACGCAATCTTAGCAAGAGACTTGTCTTTAAAAAGAATTTTTCTGCCAATCCAAAATGTTACTGAGGCTGCGATGGTTAGTGGAATTGAAGTCTATGGTTTTAGTAATTTAGCTCAAACTGTAAAATTTTTAATGGGACTTGAGCTTGTAACTCCCGAACCTCAGACGGAGCTTGAGGTTGATGATGTAGAGTATGAATACGATTTTAAAGATATCAAAGGTCAAGAACAAGCCAAACGGGCTTTGGAAATCGCTGCTTCAGGAGGCCACAATGTTATTTTAAAAGGTCCTCCAGGAGCCGGAAAAACTCTGTTGGCCCGCTGTTTTCCTTCCATCTTACCTCCTCTAACCGAAGAGGAAGTATTGGAGGTAACTAAAATATATTCACTCTCAGGTTTTTTATCAGGCGGTCTTTCAGCCATTACTAGAAGACCGTTTCGTTCCCCGCATCATACCGCTTCGTATGTTGGTATTATTGGTGGTGGGAACACAATTCGGCCTGGTGAGGTAACCCTGGCTCACCGAGGAGTATTATTTTTGGATGAGTTTCCAGAGTTCGGGCGGGAGGTTTTAGAATCACTTCGTCAGCCTTTGGAAGATCGGGTAATTTCGATCTCAAGGGCCTCGGGAACTTTAAAATTTCCATGTCAATTTATATTACTGGCAGCCCAAAATCCGTGTCCTTGTGGTTTTTTGGGCTCTCTAAATAGAAATTGTATTTGTATGCCAGGACAAATATTACGTTATAAAAAGCGAGTCTCCGGGCCACTTTTGGACCGGATGGATATACACCTTGAGGTGCCGGCGGTGGAGGTTGATAAGTTAACCAGTAATATTGAAGGTGAAGATTCAAAATCTATTAGGTCGAGGGTTAAAATGGCTCGAAAAATTCAACAGGAGAGATTTAAAGGAACAGAGATTTTTACCAATTCAGAGATGAGTAATTCACAAATTAAAAAGTTTTGCAGTTTAGACCCAGAGGGTGTCTTGCTACTTAAGGCGGCGATTACTAAAATGAGGTTATCAGCCAGGAGCTACCACCGAATTTTAAAACTTTCCCGAACCATTGCCGATTTAGGCGGAAGTGAGGAGATAGGACTGGATCATTTAAGCGAGAGCTTAACTTATCGTTTTCAGGATACCTATGATTAAGTTTACATTTCTTATTTGGTTAATTATTTTTTTAGGTTTTGCCCCGGTAGCCGAAGGAAGGGTTACTCCGGAGGATATTGTAGTAGCCCAAAAAGAAAGTTATCAAAAATCCACTGAGAGCTATACGGATGCGAGTAAGATGAAGTTGGATAATCTCCAAAAAGATATTTTGAACCTAAATAGGAAATTAACCGCTGAGCTTGATTATGCAATGGTGGTCCAAGCCCTGATTTTAGATGAATTCGAGGTGAGAGCTGAAGGCAAGTATAAAAGTCAAATAGAGGATGCCCGGTATTGGATAACCTTTGCCCATGAAGCAGTGGCATATCAGGCTGCCAAAACTTATATTCCAAGAGTCACAGGCGAACAAAATTTTAAAAGTGACGCTTCCTCGACCATCGGTTTATTTAAATCGGAAATCTTCTCGGCCCGACTTAAAGTTTTCAAGGCAGAGGGCATTGTGAAAGGGTTACTCAAAAATGAGTTTTAAACGAGTAGCTATTATTATTTCTGTGAGTATTATACTCATTGGCTTTTTGATTTTTAAGAGCCAAAATAAACCTAGCGAGATAAAAGATCCATCAGCTGCAAACTTAGTTACGCCAAAGGAATTACCGACTCCTTCGCCTAACTTACCACAATTTAACCAAAGCTCTAATTTATCTGAGGAGCTTCAAAAAGTTAAACCACGAGACTTTACTCCTGACTTTAATAATTTAGAAAAAAGTCTCGGTTTTTAAGTTGACAGTAGTCTCAAATTATGGTTTGATAAGACTTGTGAGAGTTACTCTGCCCAGTCTAATACTAGTTCTATTTTTACTAGCTCCAGCTGCAACTTTGGCTGAAAACGCTACTCCATCAAGTAATCTAAAAGATCGCCAACTAAAAAGTGCTTCTGTTTCTGCAAAGACCTTGGAAAGAAAGGAAAAAGTCGCCTCAAGGGAAGGAGTTATTAAACTACAAAGAGATAAGCTAAAAAGTGCTCTTTCAGCCAGACTTAAAACTCATAAGGATCAAAAGAAAGCCCAAATTATCGAAAGAGTAGACGAGATGTTAAATACCGTAAATACCAACCGGACGGAGGCTATGCTTAAGCATTTAGAAAAAGTTGAGAGCATCTTAACAAGAGTCGAAGAGAGGGTAGATAAGGCAGAAACGGCAGGCAAGGATGGGTCTTCGGCTAGGGGGGCAATTGCCCAAGCGAAAATCTCCATCGATCAAGCGCGGGTAGCTGCGCTGGAGCAAGGCAATAAAGATTATACAGTTAGTATTAGTAGTGAAAGTGGAGTCCGGGCGGAGGTTAAGGTTGTAAGAGATAAGCTAGGGACTGATCTAAAAAATACTCATCAAATAGTCAAAGCAGCGCATGACGCAGTCAGGGGAGCCATACAAGCAGTAAATTTATTGCATGGAGAAAAAGATGGACAGTAATCTATTAACACCTACTCCAATCCCAACCCCTCCACTACCAACTCCTGCTCCGGTTGCGTCTACAAAATCACACCTCCCGTTG
This sequence comes from Candidatus Daviesbacteria bacterium, assembly GCA_030646805.1. Classification (GTDB taxonomy): domain Bacteria; phylum Patescibacteriota; class Microgenomatia; order Daviesbacterales; family UBA10151; genus JAUSKZ01. The sequence continues at coordinate 24,950 of JAUSKZ010000001.1, read as the reverse complement.
GTCCTTTTGGGGGTTTTATTGGTTGGTATAATAGTTGCTGCTGGAGTATATTTTTATACTCAAAAGAAGAACGTAGAACCTCCGGAGGCTTCAAAAGTAGAGCCTCCACCGACCTCTTTAGAGTCCGAACTAGATGAAGTAACCTTAGAAGATCCCAGTAAAGATTTTATTCAAATAGATCAAGATATTAGCTCCCTGTAACTTTAAATTTGATTTTTAAAAAGAAAAAACCCTGGATTTATCTCCAGGGTTTTTTAGAAACTTAGAAACTAAGCTTGTGCACCGATCTTGTACATTCCGGTACCACAAACTGAACAAACACCTTTAACTGCTGGTTTTCCATTTTTCATGGTAACATTCTGAACGTTATTGGCATCTCTTTTTTGGCGGCATTTAACGCAATACATTTGCATTATCACTCACCTCCTCTCAAAGGTTTCCCTTACCCAACTTTTAAGTACAGTAAAAATTGTAATACAAAAATAATTCCGGCCAAAGATATTATTTTTATGAGATCGTGTTTAACTTGAGGATAATCCGTATAGGCTCTGTCTAGCGAGATTTTAGCGGAACTTGCTTTAGATGTAGCCGAGTATCTAAACACCTGGCTGTCTTTTCCATACAGCTGGAGTTTAAGGGCTTGGATCCGAGTGTCTTGGTTAGTATCTTTTTTAATGTTGTAAGGCATCTTAAACGTAGAGAACTTTCTTGAGCCTAACACTAATATTTGTGCCTGTCAATACTACTCCAGCCTCAACTCACCTGCTATATTGACGGTTGTTTTCTTGAATTGACAAATTTAGAGTGGATAGGTATAGTAAATGGAGTAACATATGTATCCAGATACGACAGGGACGATTCTGAAGTTTTTGGGTATTGTTACTTTTGTCTGGGTTGGAGTATTAACTGTTTGGTTTTGGAAATATAATCTGCTGATTTCTAGACTATTTCCAAGCTCTGAAGGTCGTGAGCAGTCTCTCGCGGGATACTTTTCTAAGCTGGAAAAGGAACTTGAAAGAATGAGAAAGCAAGACGAACAAAGACTAAAGGCCTTGCAACGGTTTGCCCTGAAGCGCTATAACCCATATCAAGATACCGGAGGTAGTCAGAGTTTCAGCTTAGCTTTACTAGATGGTTTGGGGGATGGTCTTGTTGTAACAAGTCTTCACTCTCGGGCTGGGACGCGGGTTTTTGCAAAATCTGTTAAAAAAGGGAAACATACAGATATCGACTTTTCGCAAGAAGAAAAAGATGTTATTGTAGAAGCTACTAAATAATAAAATGAATTTTCTAAACGATTTAACTACCGTCCAAAAAAGCCTAGTATTAACACTTCTGGCAGTCGTTATCTTTGTGGTTTCGGCCGGAGGATCTTATTCCCTTTTCTCAAACACCAGTCTTGGTCAAAGTGCTACCTCCTTAACTAGTGCCCTGCCTGGTCCAGCCTCGGTGATCACTGAAGATCCCAAAGAACCTCGAACCGAAGAGTGTCCGCTAAATGGGGCGCTCCACACCAAAAGGGCCAAGGAAAACTGGACTCAAAGACGCCCCTTGGCAGTGATGATTGAAAATCACGAAGAATCCCGGCCACAATCGGGTCTTTCTTCAGCAGATATAGTTTATGAGGCGGTGGCAGAAGGTGGCATAACCCGCTTTATGGCAGTTTATTATTGTAATTTAGGTGATGTTCAAGTTGGACCTGTTAGGTCAGCTAGGACTTACTTTTTAGACTGGGCCTCGGAGTATGATCCGCTATACGCCCACGTTGGTGGTGCTAATACCTCAGGTCCGGCTGATGCACTCGGTCAAATTATTAAGTATGGAATTAAATCCTTAAACCAATTCGGGATTGGTTTCCCAACCTATTGGAGAGATTATCAAAGATTAGGTCGGGCAGTGGCTACCGAGCATACTATGTATTCAACTACCCAAAAACTTTGGGCGGTTGGAGAAAAAAAGGGTTGGACGGCCAAAGATCTTAAGGGAGTAAGTTGGAATAACGCCTTTGTACCTTGGAAATTTAAAGAAGATGCTCCTTCCAAAGATAATAACTTGGCTCAAGCGACCAAAATTGACGTTGACTTTTGGCAAGGTCATACGAGCTACAGTGTCAGTTGGTATTATGATGGCGGATGCAATTGTTATAAACGCGATAACGGTGGAGTAGCACACGCTGATTTAAATACCAACCAACAACTATCATCTAAAAATATCGTTGTTCAATTTCAAAGAGAGTCAAGAGCCAACGACGGTTACGAAAATAATGTTCATCTAATTTATAAAACTATCGGGGAAGGTAGTGCCTTAATTTTCATGGATGGTAAAGTTACCGAAGGCAAATGGATTAAAGCGGATCGGACCAAAAGAACTAAGTTTGTTGATAGTAAAGGTAAAGAGATAATCTTTAATAAAGGTCAGCTTTGGATCCAAACTGTCCCGGAAGGATCAAAAGTAAATTACTAAGATAATTTCTGCTCAGAAAGGAAGAGCGAATGGAAGAGTTATTTATATCAAAAGTCCGGGTTAAACTTTTAAAGTTGCTTTTAACCACCACAGAACCACTTTTACATGTCCGTGAGATCGTTCGTCGAGTCGATGAAGAGATTAACGCCGTTAGGCGTGAGCTTTTGAGGATGGAAAAGTTTAATATGGTCACCTCCGAGTGGAGAGCCAACCGCAGGCTTTACCATTTTCGTAAAGATTATGTTTATTATCGGGAACTTTTAGGATTTGTTGCCAAGTCAACCGGGGTTGGCGGAGAGATCGTCAAAAATAAAAATAAATTAGGTAAAATAAAGTTTGCCTTAATTTCTCTGCGCTATCTTAAGAATCACCCTTCGGCCCCAGATGATGTTGATATTCTAGTGGTTGGACAAATAGTCTCGCCCGAACTTCAAGCGATTATTTCGGACGAGCAGGCCAGAAGAGAGGCGGAGATTAACTATTCATTTATGGATGAGTCGGAATTTAACTTTAGGGTTAAACGTCGTGACCCATTTATTTTAAAAGTATTGACCCAACCTAAAGTGCTGATTATGGGTGACGAAGAAGATCTACTTTCGGGATTGGTCGTCTAAATATTTAAATCTAAAAGAATCTTCATGCAACCAAGACTAATCTTAGGATTAATAGTGATGCTAACGCTCTTTGGAGTTTGGGTTAATGTTCCTAAATTCCCTCAGATTCCGGAAATTATAGGGGTTGGAAAATTTCCCTTAAAACTTGGACTCGATTTACAAGGTGGAACAGAACTCGTTCTTGCAGCCACGATGAATAAAATAGAACCAGAAAGCCGCGATGAAGCCTTGGAATCAGCCAAGAGGGTGATTGAGAGAAGAGTTAATTTTTATGGAGTTTCCGAGGCAACAGTTCAAACGTCAAAAGTTGGGGATGAAAGGAGGATCTTGGTTGAGATGCCGGGAATTCAAGATACACAAGCTGCGGTGGATTTAGTTGGTAAAACTGCCCAACTGGATTTTCGAGAACTACTTTCATCTCCTTCGGCCGAAGCTTCGGAATCGGGGAGAATAAATTACTTAAGCATTACCAAACCCACCGGCTTGACTGGGGCAGATTTAAAAAAGACCCAGGTAACTTTTGATTCTTCTCGAGCAGGAAGTGGTCCTCAGGTTTTAATTGAGTTTTCAGAAGCTGGGAAAAGTAAATTTGCTGAAGTGACCAAAAGAAATATTGGCAAGCCCTTGGCGATGTTTTTAGATGAGGAGCCACTACTTTGGCCACCACCAATTGTCCAAACTGAGATAGTTGCAGGCTCTGCTGTAATCTCAGGTAACTTTAGTCTTGAGGAAGCCAAAAACCTAAGCATTCAGCTAAACGCTGGAGCTCTCCCCGTGCCAATCACTATTTTACAACAAAGATCGATCGGAGCAACTCTGGGTGCTGAATCAGTTCAAAAAAGCTTTTTAGCCGGGGGGATTGGGCTTTTGACGATAATGATTTTTATGGTTGCCTATTATGGAATATACGGGTTGATTGCCAATATCGCCCTAGTTGTCTATACCCTGCTCGTTTTAGCAATATTTCGGACAGGATTATTTATTATCCCCCCAGTAACCCTAACTTTAGCTGGGATCGCCGGGGTTATTTTATCGATTGGCATGGCGGTTGATGCCAATATTTTAACTTTTGAAAGAATTAAAGAGGAGGAGCGTTTGGGGAAAAAAGGTAGCATCGCTTTGGAACAAGGGTTTAGAAGAGCCTGGACTTCGATCCGAGATTCTAACAGTTCGTCTCTTATCACCGCCTTCATTTTATATTTATTCGGAACAAGTGTGGTTCGCGGTTTTGCTTTAACTTTAACGATAGGAATCTTGGTCTCGATGTTTTCAGCCATAATTGTCAGCCGAAACTTGCTCAGAATGCTGCCGCGTTTTAAAAATTAAGATGAAATTTAAAAGTCGACACCCTCACTATGAGTTTTTAAGAAAAAAATGGCTGGGGAAGCACCGGGCGGTTTCTGAGAAGTTACTTACTACCCATGGGGATACGGTCAGACACCTAACTCTAGGGGGTTTAGGAGGGTTAATGCTTTTAACAACCCCCGGGATGAGTGTCTTGCCGGTAACTCATAATCAAGTTTTGGTTGATAACGCCCACATAACTAAACTATCAGATTCTAACACTGAGCTTGCTCAGAAGCTTGACGGGGTATTGCCAAAAGAGGTCAGGAAGTTAAATCAGGAAGAAGAGGGTAATGTCAGTAAAATTTTATCTGAAAATTTTAACTTGAAAACAGAATCTGAGATCCAAGGTATTAGATTAAATAGAAGTTATGGTTTAATAGGAGGAGAGCAACATCTTTATCGTTATCCGGGAGACAGTTTAAATAAACACGCTGAAAGCGCAACAGAGTGGGCGATGTTTGGGGGAGCTGGGATCGCTCCGGGACTTGGGGCTTGGGGGTACTTTACCCCTTCTGAGGCGGCCTTTGGAGAAAAAGATCGACTTCGAGAAAAGTATTATATCGCCGTCCAAACGTTTCTAGCTCCAGGGTTTGCTGAGAATGTTGGAAGATACCGGGATTTTTCTAAATTTAGAAAGATGCTTTTAGTAAATCCTAAAACTGGACAAGGGGTGGTGACGGTAATTGGTGATGCTGGGCCCGGAGAGTGGACGGGTAAACATTTGGGTGGCTCTCCCGAAGTGATGCATGAGTTAAGTTTAGCGGCTGGACCAAGAAAGGGTCCGGTTCTATATTTTTTTATTGATGATCCGGAAGATATTGTTCAACTTGGACCAATTGGACCAAAATGAGTTATTTTTATTCGCATATTATTGAAATAGAATCGGTAATTATTAAGTTAGATGAACTTAACCTTGATGAGTCTCAAAAGAAACATCTGGCATCTTTACTAGATTCGATTATTCACCACGAGATTTTAAATCTAGTTTTATCAAAGTTGACTGACTCTGAAAAAAGTGTCTTTATTCGCAAGATGCAGGAAAATCCTAAAAATCGGGAACTACTTAATTTTCTAAATGACAAATCTTCAGGTATTGAAAAAGAGATTAAAACGGCCGCGAGCGATATTATCAAAGACTTTCACAAAGATATTGAAGAGGCGCACAGAGAGGCTAAAGGGAGTCTGAAATGAATACTTTGATGAACAAGAAGTTTATATTTTTTATAATTTCATTTTTAATTATTCTCCCAGGAACCATCTCTCTTGTTAAATACGGCTTAAATTTAGGAATTGATTTTTCTGGTGGAGTTTTATTGGAATACAAATTCGAGAAGACTATTGAAAAAGATCAACTTTCAACAGTTATTACCAACTCGGGCTTAAGTGTTTCCAGTATTGCGGAGTCTGGAAGTAATTCCTATATTATCAAAGCTAAACACTCTGAAGAGGGTCAGATTTTTGAGGCACAAAAAAAGGTTGAAGAGAAGTTTGGAAAAGTAACTGTGGAGAGAGTAGAGAGCGTTGGACCGGTGATTGGCTCTGAGACTACCAAGAACGCCGTAATAGCCATTATCTTAGCCGCAGTAATGATAGTTTTATATTTAGCTTTCTCATTTAGGAAGGTTCCGAGACCCACCTCTCCGTGGAGATTTGGAATTGTAGCTGTCTTAGCCTTACTTCACGACGTTTTAGTAGTAGTGGGAGTTTTCTCAATTTTAGGCCACTATTTAGGAGTCGAGATTGATATATTATTTGTCAGCGCTCTTTTAACCATTATTGGTTTTTCGGTTCATGATACGATTGTGGTTTTTGATCGGATCCGGGAAAATCTCCCGAAACACTTATCTAAAAGGTTTATCGAGGTAGCTAATATTTCGATTGTCCAAACTCTGGTCCGGTCCCTCGGCACCTCTTTAACTGTAGTTTTCGTCCTTTTAGCCTTACTTCTTTTTGGAGGAGAGTCTATTAAATGGTTTGTGGTGGCCCTTCTAGTAGGAATTATTTCTGGAACCTACTCCTCAATTTTTAATGCTACAGCACTACTGGTTTTGTGGGAAGAGAAGTTAGGCCACTAGTTAGAATAAAGCGGATAGAATTAAGAATAAAGGATCTAAATGTCGATTCAATCTTTTAAGGATTTAATTACCTGGCAAAGAGCACATAAACTAGTTTTGTCTATTTATAGATGCACAAAATTTTTTCCTGCTGAAGAAAGATATTCTTTGGTTGATCAAATGAGGCGTTGTTCTATTTCTGTGTCCAGTAATATCGCGGAAGGATTTTCCCGAAAATCATATAAAGAAAAAGTTCAATTTTATTATATGGCTCTAGGGTCAACAACAGAACTAGAAAATCAAATTCTTGTTTCAAAAGACGTGGGTTACGTAAATGAAACTTCTTATAGGGAGTTAATACAACAGATATTAGAGGTTCATAAACTAATTAATGGATTAATTAAAGCTTCAAAAATTTATATTAAAGCTTAATTCCTTATTCTAATTGCTTAATTCTATTAAGAAGGTATTCCCGATTATTCTTTGAAGAGTCTTCCACAACTTCTTCAAATAATTTATCTAAGACTTCGCCAACTTTTCGGCTGGGAGGGATATTTAATATTTTCATAACATCCTGTCCGTTAACTTTTAAGTCAGTAACTGAGAAAGGTTTTGTTAAAACTTGTTTAATTTTTCTTTGGAACTCCTCCATCCTCCAAGAAACCGCTTTTTGAGTTCCCCCACCTAACCGGTCCGCAATCCGAAGGTCCATCATATCATCGATATTTTCTACCCCAATATTGGTAATAAATCTTCTGATGGCTGAATCTGTTTGGTTTTCATCGACTGTAAAAAGATGCCATCTAACTAACCGGAATAATTTATCTTTTTGAGTTTTTGAAAGTTTGAAACGATCAGCAATTTTTAAAGCTAAGTGACCTCCAACTACATCGTGGTTATAAAAAGTGACGTTGCCGTCTTCTTCGACTCTTACAGTATCAGCTTTGCCGATATCATGAATTAAAACAGCAAGTCGAACTAAAGGATCTTTAGAGGGACTTTCCTTTAAAGAGAGTAGAGAGTGCTCGCCAACGTCATAGACTCGATCATGTTTTGGCCCTTCCTGTTTTATCCCAAAACAAACTTCCAACTCCGGTAAAATAATTGCTAAAATCCCCGCCTCCCTAAGTTTAACAATACCTATGTATGGATTCATGCCAACAAGAAGTTTAAAAAGCTCATCCCGGATTCGCTCCCAGGAAATCGAGCTTATTAGTTGCCTGTTTTGCTTGATTGATTCAAAAGTTTCTTTTTCTATTTCAAATTCCAATTGACTGACTAATCTAAAAACTTTGATCATTCTTAGGGCATCTTCTTGGAAGCGGGTAGTGGGGTCTTTGACTGCCCGGATAAGTTTATTTTTTAAATCCTCCTGTCCCCCAAATAAATCAATTACTTCCCCACTTAAAGATAAGGCCATGGCGTTAATTGTAAAATCCCGTCTGCTCAAATCCTCCTCAATTTTATCTGTCCAGAAAACGTCAGCTGGATGACGGTGATCTTGGTAAATCCCCTCCTTTCGCATAGTAGTCACTTCAAATATTTGATCCTCAAATGGAATTCCAACTGTCCCAAATTTATTGTCATAAAATCCTTCCGGAAAAATCTTTAAAATCTCCTCAGGTTTGGCGTCGGTTGTAAAATCCCAATCTGTAACACTTCGTCCTAAAAGTAAATCACGAACTGCTCCTCCAACAATATAGATTTGGAAGTCGGCTTGACTAAACTTTTTCATAATAATACTGACATAATCTGGTAATGGATACTTCATATGAGGCTATTGTACCTCTTGAGGAAGCTTGGTGTAAACTCAAGTATGCTAGAATAAAAAGTTATGAAATGGCAAATCTCCCCTTCTTTTAAAAACGCGATTCTTTCCCCTGATGATTTATTAAACCAGCTGCTTATCAACCGAGAAATAAAAGAAGAAGACCGGGAGGAATTTTTAAATCCAAAGCTTGAAAATTATTCAAAAGATTTATTACTCGCCGGGATAAAAGTGGCGGTTGAAAGAATTAAACAGGCTATAAGCGAGGATGAGCAAATTATTATCTATGGTGATTATGACGCCGATGGAGTTTGTGGAACCGCCATACTGTATTTAGCTTTGGCTAAACTCAAGGCTAAGGTTTTGCCGTATCTCCCCCACCGGGAAAAAGAAGGATACGGGTTATCAGAATTTGGGTTAGATAAGGCTTTGGAAAAGGGGGCTAAATTGGTAATTACCGTTGATAACGGAATCGTGGCTTTGGACCAGGCCAAATATGCCAAAAAAATAGGAATAGATTTAATTATTACCGACCACCATCTGCCGAGGGAGGCTTTACCTGAAGCGTTATCAATAATTCATTCCACTCAAATGTCAGGTTCAGCTGTTGCTTGGTGTTTAAGCCGGGAGTTGCTAGGAGAAAAAGACTCTGAAGAGTTTTTGGATTTGGTAGCGGTAGGAACAATTTGTGATTTAATTTCTTTAACCAATCTCAATAGACCTCTAGTACAAGCGGGGCTTAAGGTTTTAAACCGGACAGAGAAGTTGGGATTTTTAGCTTTAATGAGAGAGTGCGCCTTGGATTTAGGTGAGATTAGCTCTTCAGATGTCGGGCGGATTTTAGGTCCTCGGATTAACGCCGTCGGTAGACTCGAGGATTCTATCGAGGCCTTAAGACTGCTTTGTACTAAAGATCCGGTCAAAGCAATCAGCCTAGCAAGACACTTGTGTGAGAGCAACGATTTGAAGAAAAAATATACCCTTGAGGCGATCACTGAAGCTAAGGGACAAGTCTTACAAAGCGGGGATTTAACTGGCAAGAAGATTTTACTCCTTCATTCACCTAATTGGATTCCGGGAGTGATTGGATTAGTCGCCGGTAGGATCGCTGAAGAGTATAAAGTTTCAACGATTATTATCTCTGAAGGTGAAACTATAAGTAAGGGTTCAGCCAGGTCAGTTAATGGATTAAATATTGTCGAAACTTTGCGAATTTGTGCGGATCTTTTGGTAGATATAGGTGGTCACCCTCAGGCAGCTGGGTTTTCTCTAGAGACAAAGAAATTAGAGGAGTTTAAAAAGAAGTTGGATGAGGTGATGGGAGGTATTTTAATAGAAGAAAAAGAAAATGGACTTAAAGTTGAGGCGATATTAGATTTATCCAAAGTTGATAAAAATTGGGTAAAAACTCTTGAGAAATTGGAGCCTTTCGGTCAAGGAAACCCCATCCCTATTTTCGGGTCAAAAAAAGTCAAAATAAGTGATTGCCGAACTTTAAGTAATGGACAACACCTTAAGTTCAAAGCTGAAGGAGTTGATGCCATCGCTTTCTCCAAAGGTAGTTTAGAGTCACAAGTTTTAGAACGGGGGGTAGTAGATATTGCCTACTTTTTGGAGATAAATAAATTTAACGGCTCAGAAAACTTACAACTTAAAGTTTTGGATATTAACATCAATTAATTTTTCGTCCTTCTTTGGAATCCCAAACTGTTGTTCAGGGATAGATAAAATTAATGGATCGTTGCCAGTGTAGATATAATTATTTTCAAGTCTTCCCGCACCAATAAAACCGACATACTGCCAGTCGTTTCCGTGGGGAGTTGGTTCTTTGGGTATGGCTACGCCGTTACCGAACATTTTTCTTTCCAGAAATTTTTCAGCCATCCATTCTCCTTTTCGGATTCCAGTCAAACGCTTCTCTCGAGTCAAAGGTTGGAACATAACCTCTTTCAGCTCTGGATCCGGACTTGCGGAAGGCAAACCTGTTGGCAACAGACCGCGGATCACCCATACACTCCACTAATAGTCTTTCATATTCACTGCCAGCCTGATGGCAAAATTTCAGTTGAGTATTTTTATCAACCACCTGAGACTCTAAATTTAATTCATTAACTTTTTCTGCGCTCATATTTGTTTTAAATTTATTACATTTTTCCCAAAAAAAAGCCTCCTGTTAAGGAGGCCTGCAACTTCTTTTTTAGGTAGTCTTACCTAAAAAGGCCTCCTTTGATAGGTGCGCTAAGAAGCACCTCGTTCAGAAGGCTAACTAGGACATTAAAGCTTTTTGTAAAGTTCAAGTTCATTAAGAAGTAATTATAATGTTGTAGTATTTTCTTGTCAAGAATAATTTATCAGCTAAAGCTGTGAAGCTGAGAAGAAACTACGGTCGTAAAACCGTGGAGCTTCATTGACAGGGAGATTAAAGATGAGTAGAATCTTTAAAAAGGAGGTAACTAAGATGATAGAAATAAAGAGTGGAAGAAAAATTGAAAGATTTAGAGATTGTAGAAACATTAAAGTCTTTACAGCTCTAGGTGAACTGCGGATTGATCCGGAAGCCAGGCGCGTTATTTTTGATACAGCCGGAGAAAGAGTTAGGTTAGTAGTTGGAAACAGGCGCTCAATGGTTGAAAAAGTTAAGGGTTTGTGGATTGGACCCAACAGAGTTCTAGATCCGGAATACCTAAATCTGCCTTTTTATTATTGACAATAAAAAGATCTTTTTGATAAGATCACTCTAATGTTAAGCCAATCTACCAAAAGTTGTTATTTCTTTTGGTTTACCTCTCTCGGGAGGCGGTTGGTTAGTGTCTAAATAAAAATAGACACAATTTAAAAACCAATATGCCTCCCTAACGGGAGGTTTTTTTGTGGATTTTTTAAATAAAAAGAAAGGAGGTGATAATTATGGTAGTTGAAACTAGAGTTGAACAAGGAGTTCTTGGCCCTGACGTTGTTAAACAAAGAACTCAAGAATTATCTTCAAACATCGTAATGGGTAAAGCGCATCGTCATGTCCAGAGCGACCAAGGTCAGATATTAAAATCTTTTCAAGAGTTACTGGATCTAATTAGGCAAGATCCCAGACAAATCTGCGATCTTTTAGTCAATAAGCGAAAAGGTGAATAAGTATTGTCAAGGCTAAAGTTAGTTGTTATGATTTGGGCATGCAGAGAACTTTGGTTTTAGATTGTAATGATAAAGTAAACGAGTCGGTCAAGATTTGTGGATGGGTTCAAACTAGACGTGATCACGGCAAGATCGCTTTCTTGGATATTTTAGATCGAAGCGGAGTTTTGCAAGTTGTTTGCAGTGGTGAACAGGTTAAAGATTTAGGACCACAGGACGTAGTTTGTGTAGAAGGCAAGGTTGCCTCTAGGCCTCCGAAGTTAATTAATCCAAATTTACCCACCGGTAAGGTGGAACTTCAAGCCGAAAAAATAGAAATTGTATCAAAGGCTGAAGAGTTACCTTTTGATATGGGAGGGAAAGAGTTAGATTTACAACTCCCCACCCTTTTAGATTTTAGAGGCTTAACTTTAAGGCACCCTAAAATTAAGGAGATTTTTAAAGTCCAGGAAGTGGTGATAGATGCTTTCCGGGAATCTTTAAAGAAAAAAGATTTTACTGAGTTTCAATCACCGGTAATTATCCCCCAAGCAGCCGAAGGCGGTTCAGAGGTTTTTGAGATTAAATACTTTGAACATAAAGCATATTTGGCCCAAAGCCCACAATTTTACAAACAGATTATGGTGGGGGTTTTTGAGAGAGTGTTTACGGTCAATAAAACCTTAAGAGCCGAACCCTCGGTGACAACCCGCCACTTAACTGAAGCCACAACATTGGACGCCGAGTTTGGATTTATCGATAGTTGGTTAGATGTGATGGAGATGGCAGAGTACTCTATAAAATATATTTTAGAGCGGGTGGAGAAAGAGACAAGTCCGATATTAACTTCATATAATACCTCTATTCCAAAAGTTCCAGAGACAATTCCCCATATTAAGTTAAGAGAAGCTCAAGAAATAATCTTTAAAAGAACCGGCAGGGATAATAGGAAAGAGCCGGATTTAGAACCGGAAGACGAGCGGGAAATTTGTAGATGGGCTTTAGAAGAAAAAGAATCAGACTTAATTTTTATCACTCACTATCCAGTTTCCAAACGCCCCTTTTATACCTTCGAAGACGAGTCTGATCCAGGCTATACTTTAAGCTTTGATTTATTGGGCCGAGGGACTGAGTGGATGACTGGCGGACAAAGAATTAATGACGTCAAACTTTTAACTGAGAAAGCCAGCGCGCGGGGAGTAGACATTAAGAAAAGCGAGCTTTATTTGCAAGCCTTTAAATATGGTATGCCCCCTGAGGGTGGATTTTCATTTGGATCGGAAAGAATTGTGATGCATATTTTAGGGTTGTCCAACGTTCGGGAGGCTTCGCTTTTTCCCCGGGATATGGAAAGGGTTGATATCAGGCTTTCCTCTTTGAAATGAAACCAGTAATTTTGTCTCTTGGGGCTTTGATTGCCGCAGTAGTGTTAATCATGGGACTGCCCCAAGCTTTAAATAAATTACAAGGAGAGTTAATAATCCAAGTTCCTAGTAATTTGATTTCGGCCGAAGGTCTAGTTTTAGATAAAGCCGATACTAGCTCGGAAATGTTGATCCAAGTGCCAAAGAGCCTAGGTCTCTCACCTCCGGAAATCTCAGCTGTTGCATCCCTCGTTTGGGATTTGGATTCAGATACCGTCCTTTTTTCCAAAGAAGTAGATAAAAAAGTCCCGATCGCCTCAACTACTAAAATTATGACTGCCCTGGTGGCCACTAAATATTTTAAACCTAACCAAATATTAACTGTGTATGATTTATCCGAAGCTGGAGGATCTTCCATGGGACTCAAAAAGGGTGAGCAGATTATGTTTCGGGGACTGCTTTACGGTTTGCTCTTAAATTCCGGTAATGATGCGGCTTTTACCATCGCTGATAACTATCCCGGAGGTAGAGCTAGTTTTATCGCTGCCATGAATCAAGAAGTATTTCAAATGGGGCTTTTAAGTAGTAAGTTTGATAATCCGGCTGGTTTTGATAGTCCCAATCACTACTCATCTGCTTCAGACTTGGCCAAAATATCGGTCTTGGCTCTTGAGGATCCATATTTAGTTAGGATCTTTGCAACCCGTGAGACATCCGTTTCATCGGTTGATAAATCATATACTCACCACTTAACAAATTTAAATAAGCTGTTGGATTTACCCGGGGTAATCGGGATTAAAACTGGAACCACTCCTCAGGCTAAAGAAAACCTAGTTGGTTTAGTGGAGATTAAAGATAGAAAAATTTTAACAATAGTTTTGGGTAGTGATAATAGGTTTAAAGAAACAGAAAAGTTACTGAAATGGGTAGAGCAAAACTTCTCGTGGAATTAGTTGGCTTTTTCTACCTCTTTAATTGCCGGTACGAGCCCCACAAAATTTGGTCCTTCAAAAACAAAAACCGGTTGTAGGAATGGAGTATAGATTTCAGACTGATAGTAGGCTAAATAAACCGAGGTGATGGAAACTTGAGGATCTTTGGGTTCAAGGCTGATGTGACCCCCTCCACTTTTTAAGTTTTCAAAGGCTTCCAGTGGAGTTTTAATAGGGTAAGTTGAGTAGGTGGTTTTATCGATTGGCCAAAAGGTGTAATCAACTTGGTAAAAATCCAAAGGGGAATTTTTGGGAATAAACTCACCTCCGACCAAGCTTCGGTCGGGATTTGCAGTGATAATTTTAAGTTTGTTGATATCAGCTGGCCAAATTGAGATTGAGGCTGAAGGGGAAGCGATCTTTTCTTGAGAGATTGTTACCTTGGTTTGACCCTCCCCAAGCTCTTGAGGCAAAAGATTAATTTTGCCTAAAAATTCTTTAAATTCCCGAGTTGCTTTATTAGTAGAAAATGATTGAAGGTTGAAGTTTTCCTCATAAGTTTTAGCGTTTTCACTTTTTTGATAACTAAAATTTAGGGTTATGATATTAATTTCAACAGTGCCTCCATCGCTATTTTTGAAGAGGTGAGTTTTATCATCTATAACCTCTGGTGAGGTTAAGAAACCTAAATTTTCAGCCAGGACCTTGGCTTTTTCTGGTGATAGTAAAGATATGCTGGCCTGGGGAATAAAGTAGACCCGAATTAAATTTAAAGATTCCGGAAATCCGCCGGTTGAAGTATCCAAGGAGTAAGAAAAATTAGTTGAGGAAACCTTGGGGTCCGGAAAAGTAATTTTAGGTAATGGTCCAAACTTCATCTCTGGCTTTTCAACGGTCGGAGGAAGCTGGGCCAAACGGTAGTCTTCCCATAAATTATAACCGATCCTACCACCTATCCCCAAAAATAAAACTACGATGGACAGAAGGATTAAGCGTTTGGTTAGTTGGGCAGTTTGAGTTAGGGTCATATTGTATTAATAGTATTATATACTCCTTGAGGCTGATATAATATCAGACACTATGGTTCGAACCAGAGTCGCTCCATCACCCACCGGTTATGCTCACCTAGGAATAGTTTATCAAGCACTATTTGACTTCGTTTTTGCCCATAAATATAAGGGAAAATTTGTTTTAAGGATTGAGGACACAGATCGAAGTAGGTTTGTTGAAGGTGCAGAAGAGGTAATTGTTGAAAGTCTGAAGTGGGCTAATCTTTTGCCTGATGAAGGGATATCAAAAGGGGGAGAGTATGGTCCTTACAGACAATCAGAAAAGTTAGAACTTTACCAAAAGCATATTAACGAACTACTTAAAAAAGGTTTTGCCTATCACTGCTTTTGTACCAAGGAGCGCTTAGATGAGATGCGTAAACTTAAAGAGCAAAATCACCAAGCTCCCAAATATGATCGAACTTGCCTAAAATTAACTGATGAGGAAGTTAAACAAAATTTGGCTGAGAATATTTCCTTTGTGGTCAGAATGAAAATTCCTGATAATAGAATTATTGTAGTTGATGATGCTATCGCTGGAAAAGTTGAGATCAACAGTAACGAATTGGATGATCAAGTAATCTTAAAATCAGATGGTTATCCAACTTATCACTTAGCAGCTGTAGTTGATGATTATTATATGAAAATAACCCATATTTTCCGAGGTACAGAGTGGCTTCCCTCTACCCCGAAACACATACTGCTCTGGGAGTATTTAGGTTGGCAAGAGAGTATGCCCAAGTTTGCCCACCTTCCGTTACTTTTAAATAGTGAAGGGGGAGGAAAGTTGTCTAAACGTCAAGGTCATGCTTCAGTTGATTACTACCGGAAAGAAGGATTTTTACCTGAGGCGGTTGTTAATTATTTAGCCAATGTGGTTTGGAATCACCCGGAAGGAAAAGAGATCTTTGACGCTCGAGAGTTTGAAAAAGCCTTTGAGTTAGAGCCTTTTAAAGTAAGTGTTAAATCAACCGGTGCCAAATTTGATTTGGCTAAGCTGGAGTGGATGAACGGAGAGTATATTAGGAAGATGTCTGACTCTGAGCTAACTCAAAGGTTACAGGAATTTCTGATAGATCACCCAGCTAAGGGGAAGATTGCACCGATTGTGCCACTTATTAAAGAGCGGATCAAAAAACTATCAGATTTCATACCTTTAACCCACTTTTTATTTGATGATCCCGAGTATGAGATAGAGGTTTTTAAGAAACTAAAGGTTGAAAATATCAAGGAGGTTTTGGGAAAAGTAGTAGAAGTACTTGTGGGGATGAAAGAATCTTGGAACGCCGAAAAGTTTGAGCAGAGTTTTAGGAAGTTATCCGAGGATCTTGGAATCCGCAGTCAAGATATGTTTCAATTGATAAGAATAGCCTTTTCAGGACAGCTAGTCACCCCACCTCTATTTGATTCTATGAATATTATAGGATATAATAGTAGCTTGGAGAGGATAAAGAAGGTGGCCACAAGCTACCCTAATTTTAGTTAAACTTTATGGCAAAATATATTATTGAAGGCGGTAATAAGTTATCGGGCAAAGTTAAAATTTCCGGAAACAAGAATTCAGTGCTTCCCTGTTTGGCAGCAACCCTTTTGACCGAGGAGGAAGTAATTTTAAAAAATATACCAAATATCTCAGATGTTGAGGTTTTTTGCGATATCTTAAAAGGTTTAGGTGCTTCAGTTGAGAGAAAATCAGATCAGTTAACGATCCAGTGTAAGGATATAAAAGTTGCGCTTTTGCCTGAGGATAAGATGACAAAAATTAGAGCCTCGATTCTACTCGTTGGTCCACTTTTAGCCCGTTTAGGACAAGTTGAGTTTTCTCACCCAGGAGGAGATGTGATTGGAAAAAGGAGTATCGATACCCACCTTGAAGCGTTTCGGGAGTTAGGATATGTTTTTGAGATCAGTGACAGGCAATATAAAGGGGTCAAATTTGAAGAAAGAACTCAAAACAAGGAGATTTTTCTAGCCGAAGCTTCAGTCACCGCAACCGAAAATATGATTTTGACTACAGTCTTGGGCAACTCAGCTGTTATTCTAAAAAACTGTGCTACAGAGCCACATGTAGCGGATTTATGTAATTTGCTAATTAAGATGGGGGCTCGGATTGAAGGAGTGGGCCAATCTACTTTGCGGATTATAGGGGTGGAGAAGTTGACTGGTGCGAGCTTTGTAATTGGGTCTGATTTTATTGAGTTTGGGACTTATGCCATCGCCGCAGCGATTACTGGTGGTGAGGTTGAAATTGAAAATATTGAGTTTACAAACCTTCTACCTGTGATTAAGCACCTTGAGAGATTTGGTTTGACCTTTGAGAACTTAGGTAAAAGTATTAAGGTAGGATTTACTGAACTCACTGCCCCAGGTAATAAGCTTCATACTAATATTTGGCCAGGCTTCCCTAGTGATTTGATGAGTGTAGCTGTAGTTTTAGCTACTCAGTGTAAGGGGATCTCTCTGCTTCATGATTGGATGTTTGAGTCAAGAATGTTTTTCACCGATAAATTAATTTCTATGGGAGCAAATATTACCATTGCTGATCCACACCGGGTCTTGGTCTCAGGTGTTACCCCGTTATATGGGAGAGTTCAGGAGACCCCTGATATCAGAGCCGGGATGGCTTTAGTTTTGGCTTCTTTAGTAGCGGTGGGTAAAAGTACTATTAATAAAGCTGAGTTGATAGAGAGAGGTTATGAAGATGTGGTCGGGAAACTTTCTTCTTTAGGTGCCCAAATTGTGGAGGAGTAATACTTCCTTTATCTACTGAGTGATTTGAATCTTTCTTTTTTACTAACAACTCCAATCAAAAGACTTAAAACTATCATACTAGAGAATGTATCCAGTTTATGGTAAATAAGAGGCTAGGGGTAAGGCGGCATAAGAACACTGTCTTATAGTCTTACATAAACCTCGTAATTTTGGTATAATGATAATCCTATATGGATAATAATATTTTAGAGAAAATACACAAGTCTGCTCTAAGGTTTTTAGTGCCTCTTGACCCACTGGATATCTATCAAACGATCGTTCAAGAAGCGGTGAAATTAGTCTCTGCACAATATGGTTCTTTATTGTTAGAAAGAGATAGTGAATTATCTAGGGTGTATACAACATTACCCATTGCTTCTCAATTAAAACCTAGAAAAAATGGGTTTACTTATACTTGCTTTAGAGAACAAAAAGCTATAGTAAAAAAATCAAAAGATTTTACAAATAGTAGGCCACTTTGGGGTTTAGGGCTACTTTCCAGTATCTTTATCCCTGTTGCCTATAAAGGCAAATCGATAGGAGTATTAGTTATTAACTCTTATGAAAATATTGAGTTTACAGAAAAAGAGTTAAGTATATTACAGCTTTATGGGTCTTTGGCTA
This sequence comes from Candidatus Daviesbacteria bacterium, assembly GCA_030646805.1. Classification (GTDB taxonomy): domain Bacteria; phylum Patescibacteriota; class Microgenomatia; order Daviesbacterales; family UBA10151; genus JAUSKZ01. The sequence goes on along the minus strand of JAUSKZ010000001.1, from coordinate 6,876 downwards.
GCTTGGCAATTCGAAAAACTCAACTTTATGAGGAGACAAAAAAAGCTCTGGAAACTCGGGATACCTTTATAGCTATGGCAGGGCATGAACTTAAAACTCCTCTGACAACAATCAGAGGGTATGCTCAGATGCTAGAAAGTAAGTTTAAAGATAGTGATGGACCAGAAAAAAGATGGACAAGGGAGTTAAACTGGGAGTCATATCGTTTGGCCCAACTTATTAATGAACTACTAGCTGTCAATAAAACATCGATTGGCGAACTCAATTATACACTTAAAGAGTGTTCTTTGAACGAGCTTTTATCTAGATCTTTAAGTAACTTTCATTTTCTTCACCCCAGCAGGGAGATTGATTTCCACAACTCTACTAAAACTGGGAAGGATATTATTATTGGGGATTTTGATAAGTTACTGCAAGCGCTAGACAATATCTTAGATAACGCGGCAAAATTTTCTCCTAACGGGGCACCAGTATCTGTTTCTTTAAGTAAACAAAATAAATGTTTTATTATTCAAGTTGAGGATAAAGGGATTGGGATAGATAAAAAGGATCTTCCCTTAATTTTTGAAAACTATTATAGAGCAAAGGGGCATATCGTTGAGGGGATGGGTATTGGGTTGTATCTAACTAAAAACATTCTTCAAAGACATCATATAACAATTTCAATCAAATCCAAATCTACAAAAGGTACGACCGTAACCATCAAGTTACCAGAGGCTAAAATATGAAAGAAGGACAAAATTATGGTTTTTTTATGGACCAAGAAGTTGTTCAGATTCAAACTATTAGTCCCAACCCTTTAGCCATCTTAAATGAGTATGAGCGGGTTCAGCCAAAAGTATTTAAAAGACATGCTGCAAAATTAATGAGTGAGATGTATGGAAGAAATATTGATGGTTCAATAAGTGTTGATGAGGACACGGTTCGTAACAGGAATATTATTTGGACTTGGGGAGGAGCTTCTGGAGATGGCACATCTTTAGGGATATTAGCGGCAACTAAGTTTGTTAGAGAAAGATGTCAGACTTTGTTAGGACGCACACCTAATATGGTTTATCACAATCTCATTGATGATATAAAGATAAGTAGACGAAGAGGAGACATTCAATCACCGCAAGGTTTTATTAGCGGTGAGGAGTATGAGAGAGGAAGAAGGATAAGCGGTGAGGTAAGAGAACTAATCCTAAGATATCTTCCAGGCTATGTAAGCCCACATGAACCGCTACTGTTAATAGAAGATAACTGTGCTGAAACAGAGTTGTACATAGATGGCAAATCATATGGATCTTCAAGAGGAAATGTTAGAGATTTAAAAAGATTAGTAGCCAATAGAGCGCTTGTGTATAAAGTTTCAGTCAATGCTCCAGAGTATGTAAATATTGAGGCTATGGATCTAAGAGAAGCAGTGCCGAAGATCCCTAATGAAGAAGTGAATAACTATCTTTTAGACAGGGGAATAGTTGATAACAGAGAGGCCAGCTTAGTTAAGCAATCTTATATTGATTGTGGTAACCTCCTTACATTACTTCAACAATATAGAGATATCACAATAAATGCTGATGTTATGATAAGGAAGGGTTTTTTGCAAAGAACGGACTTAGACCTTGGAGAAGCGCAAAGAGTCCTATCTGTAGCTAAGCCGGATTTGTGGAGGAAGCTAATGTCTGATCCTGAATCTAGAATGGTTTGGGACGAGTTCTTAATACAGTATTACTATGGTTGGCAAAAGATCTTTTATGGAGAGGATGATCCTTATAGAGGTATAGTTTTAACCCCAGAACAGTTGCCCAAAACTGTCTTAAGGGTGGAGGACAGGGAATGGTTTGCTGAGCAGAGAGCACTAACAAAATTAGTAGAGGTAGCACAAAAAACTCAAGAGCCTTATTTAATTAATCGACTGGAAGAGTTGACGATCTGGCCACCAGATAGATTACTTACTCTTTAATCATATATCCAAATCCCCGGACTGAGTGAAGTAATTTATGATCTGAACCGTTATCAACCTTTTTTCTTAGATAGCCCATGTAGACATCAACTACCCTTGTCTCAATATCTTGGGAGTAAAGCCAAACCCGATTTAAGATCATATCCCGGGTTAAGATCCGGCCTTTATTACTCATTAAATATTGTAAAAGTTTAAATTCTTGTGGGGTCAATTGGATCGGTTTATCTCCCCTGGCGACTGTCAGGCTCCGGTTATCAAGCTCTAAATCCCCAACTTCAAGCTTGGTATCACTTCCGTCTTGATAGCGGAGTCGGGCTTTAATTCTTGCCAATAGCTCATCTGCAACAAATGGTTTAGTAATATAATCATCTGCTCCAAGGTTAAGTCCTTGGACAATGTCCAAGACCCCATCCTTAGCCGTTAAAATAACTACCCTTAAATCTGGGTACTTTTTCCTGATTTCCGCACAAACTGCTTCACCGGTCATATTTGGTAAACCTAAATCTAACAGAACTAAATCTGGAGCCAGCTTTTGAATAGAGTTTAGAGCTTGGACCCCATCAGAGGCAGTTTGAACCGAAAAACCATTATCCAAAAGTAACTCTTTAAGATATTTTTGAACCCCAGTATCGTCTTCGACAATTAAAATTGTTTTAGCCATAACTTTAAGGATTTTAACAGTCTATTCTTACAAACTCAAGCGAAAAACCTCTTTCTTACAAATCTGTTACTTTTTAACTTTTTAGGTCCAGGTATCCCTTACCGTTTACTTACAAGCATCTCACTACTAATTAATGCAAAAACAATATATTATAATCGTAAGGTTTCAAGCTACTGTTTTATTTAGGTAAAGTGATATAAAGTAGCTTATGTGTGTATCTGAAAAGGAGGTGACATATGGCTTACAAGCATACAAATAATAAAGGTACTGATTATTACCTTCATTCAACCGAAGTAACTCTTCGAGGGAGTGGTAAGATTCAACGAATCTATTTCTTTTCTAAGAAAGAGAGCGGAGCTATGGATGATTTACCTGAAGGGTATATGATCGTTGAGAATTCGAGGACTGGTTTACCGGTTCTTAAGAAAGGGTAAGTTTATTCAGAGTTGTGAGTTGTGCTCCACGGATAATTAGTCAATAAATTGTGGAGCAGATTTAAAAAGACTCAGAACGAATCTTTAATTAGATTAAGATTTAAGCAGCTTCTCGACTGTATCCCAATTAACGATATTCCAAAATGCATCGATATATTCAGCTCGTCGATTTTGGTACTTTAGATAGTAACTATGTTCCCAAACATCCAGTCCTAAGATCACTTGTTTGCCCTGCCTGCTCGCCTTGCTGTAGCTTCGGCGAAGCGGGCCGGCAGGCAGGTCTTCCATAACTGGAGAATCTTGGTTGGGAGTATCAACGATTCCAAGAGTCCCGTCTGGATTAACTATCACCCAAGTCCATCCGCTACCAAATCGGCCTAAAGCCGCTTTTTTAAATTGTTCCTTAAAACTACTCAAACTTTCAAAAGATTGGTTTATTTTTTCCAAGAGGCTCGGAGAGGGTTCTCCCCCTTTTGGTGATAAAAGTGTCCAGAATAAAGAGTGATTATAGTGCCCACCCCCATTATTCCTAACCTTGGTGCGGATCTCAACCGGTACTTGAGATAAATTAGAAATCAGCTCCCCAATTTCCATATTTAATAAATCTTCGTGTCCTTCTAGCGCTTGATTAAGATTTGTAACATATGTGGCGTGGTGTTTATCGTGGTGGACCTTCATCGTTGTCTCATCAATTGACGGTTCGAGTGAGTTGTAGCTAAAAGGTAATTCCGGGAGAGTAAACATAAAGCAATCTTACAAGTTAATGGAAATTTTACAAGATGTCATTCAACTGGAGCAGTTAAGAAATAGACAAAGTCAGCAAAAAACGAAGACCTAAGGTATTTGCGATAAATTTTTTTAATTTGTCTACTCATGTCTATTTGTATCCTTAGAATTATCAGTTGTGGGGTAGGGCCGAGAAAACTTTGGACATTTAGATTAAACTAGTTAAAAGTTGGTCCCAAGTATTCTTCCCAGCAATTCGCTAAAGCGAAATACCTACCCCCAAACCTGAGCACACTCTTTAAAAAGTATGCAGTTTCAGTAGCGAGGTGTACTTTTAAACACCCGGCTAGCATAAAGCAACATTAACGATCCAGTAATGGCGATAATAAAAGAGGAGATATTAAAACCAGAGATTCCAATTCCAAAAATCAGTGAAGCTAAGAAACCGCCCAAGACTCCGCCTAATATCCCCAGAATAATTGATCCGATTGCTCCACCTTGGTCCGGTGAAGGATCTAGAAAATTTGCAATAATTCCTGTCACAGTTCCAAAGATAATCCAAGTAATAATGTTCATGTGCTCATATTACTCATTAAAGTTAAGAAAGTGAGTAGATAATTGTAAAGAAAGAGCAAGAGACCCTCTTTCGATAGATTTGGCTACTGTGGTAAACTCAAAGTAGCTCTAAAAATGAAAATTATTGTTGCTGGTGGCGCCGGGTTTTTAGGATCTCATCTTTGTGAAAAGTTGTTGAATCTTGGCGATGAGGTTGTTTGTATCGATAACCTGATAACCGGAGATGAGAATAATCTTAAGTCATTTAAAAATCATCAGAACTTTAGTTTTTTAAAGCTCGATATCTGTAAGGACTTACCAGAAGACTTAGCCGCTGACAGGATTTATCATTTAGCCTCACCGGCTTCTCCAAATACACATAGCCTTAAAAGTTATCACTCTCTACCGTTTGAAACTATGCACGCTAATACTACAGGAACCTGGAACTTAGCTGAAATAGCGCGCAAAAGCCAAGCCAGATTGTTGTTTGCTTCAACCTCTGAAAGTTATGGTGATCCTTTGATCCATCCTCAGACTGAAGAGTATCGGGGCAATGTTTCAACAACTGGCCCAAGATCAGTCTATGACGAATCAAAAAGATTTGGAGAAACGATCGTAGCTGCCTATGTTCGAAGTAAAGGTTTAGATGGCAGAATAATTAGAATTTTTAATACATATGGACCGAGAATGAGTTTGGACGACGGTAGGGCAGTTATTGAGTTTATGAAAGCGGCAATAAGTAATCAGCCAATCCCAATCTTTGGGGACGGATTACAAACCAGATCATTTTGTTTTGTCTCTGATTTAATTGAAGGAATTATTAAGGTAATGGAAACTCCAGATTTATCAGGTGAGGTAATTAATCTAGGCAACCCTAATGAGTTTACTATTTTGGAGCTGGCTCAAAAGATTAAAGAAGTCACTGGGTCAAATTCGGAAATTTTATTCAAAGAACCCCTTCCCAAAGATGATCCCTTAAAAAGAAGGCCCGATATTGAAAAAGCCAAAAAATTACTAAATTGGGAACCTAAAGTCGAGCTTTCGGCGGGTTTAAAGCTTTTGTTTTTAGATTTACAAAATTCAAACTCTGGGTGAAAATATGGCTATTTGAGGATGTTGTTGGTATAATAATAAAATATGGCAAACAAATTGTTTGTTGCTAACTTATCGTGGGATTTAACTTCTGACCAATTACGTGATTTATTTGCGGAAGCCGGCAATGTTTTATCAGCAAATATTATTTCTGATAAATTTACAGGCAAGTCTAAAGGGTTTGGATTCGTTGAGATGTCTTCTGATTCAGAAGCCCAAGAAGCGGTTCAAAAACTTAATGGCCGAAATATAGATGGTCGTGACATTGTAGTTAATGAGGCCAGGCCCCAAGCTCCAAGAGAAAATAGCTTTGGCGGCTCAAGCGGTGGATACTCTCAAAGAAGAGATAATAGCCGTGGTGGTGATAGTAGATTTGGCGGACAAGGTAATAAAGGTAAAAGACGTTACTAAATTTACCCCGACTTTCAGTCTAATATAAAAAACGACTTCATTAATGAACTGGGACAAAAACTTCCAGGCCGTGGGGTACTCGGCTAGTTGGGGTAAAATTTTCTAAAAAGGCTTGTGGATGATAGGCAAAGTCCAAGTCAGAAAAGCTTGTTTGAGATTTTGCGATTATATCGTCAAATAGTGCATATTCTATCTCTGAAGACATAACCGTGGAATTACCCCCAGTGTATACTTCAATCTTAATTGGCCGAGTTAATGTTTCTAACATAAGGTGCGCAGTGTATAGCATTTTTGTCGATAATACAAGCCTATAATCCTGAGTTTGGTAATAGTTGTTTGTGGACACTTAATAGTCAGCAAAAAGAGCTAGCTATGTGGGAATTTTTTATGCTGAATCCTTAATTTCCTTCAAAACTTCATTCTCAACTTGAACTGCTAAGTGCTGAAATCTTTTTTGAAGCTTTGCTGTTTTTTCTAGGTATTCTTTAATTCCTTCAATGTCCTCTTGCTTCGCTTTTCTTAAACTTGCTTTGCCCCTTCTCACATTTTCTCTTAGACTTATACTAATATCCGAAATTTCAACAGCAGTTAAAATAATCTTCTTCGAATGTTTCTGTTGAGACATTGACTAATTTTACCAGAAGTTCCAGTGTAGTACACTGAGACCAACCCTAAAAAATTGTGTAAACCCATATCTCACCTGGGGGGTTAAATAGCTTCACACCTAGGGATTTTTTAATATTTGTGTAACGATTTTAACTAAATCAGACATTTGATTTCTCCATTTCTAAAATTGCTGCTGAAACTTCAGATAGGGAAGTAATACTTTTAGTGTCACCAACCGGACCAGAGAAGTGGCCCAGGTTATGTTTTACAATTAGTTTGGCTCCAAGCTTTTCTTTAAAAATGTCCCCATGTTTAAGCGGAACATAAGGATCATTATCAGAATGAATTGCAATAAAATGATTAGCTTTAGATTTAATCTTTTCGAAATCAATGGGAGTTTCAAAGAAGTTTTTTAACTCATCATAAATAAGGCTATCAGTAAATCC
>JAUSKZ010000040.1 GCA_030646805.1 Candidatus Daviesbacteria bacterium | reverse complement strand
CAATGCCCCTATTCCATTGATGGCAAGCTGTCTTGTCGTCAATTAATTTTTCTCCATTTGGTAGCTTTTCAGCTATTGCTAAAAGTTTTTGTACTCCTTGTGGATCAGGAAATACTGCGTCAAGTGATGCACCCAAGCCTTTTGGCTGAAGCAACCGTCGCATCTTTTCTGGGATTCCGCCGCCAGTTATATGAGCCATACCGGTAATATCAATTAGTTTCTCTTCATCAACTCCTCCCAAAGCTTCGTAAACTAAGGGAGAATAGATTCTAGATGGGGTAAGCAGATCTTTTGTGGTCTGCGGATTTAACTCATGCCAAGGGATTAAAACTTGCTCCAAAACCGGATGTCCAAAAATATCATCTAGGGTGAAAATAACATCTACACCATCGCCGTCTATCTCATCAAAAGGAATTAGCTCAGCTAATTTATCCAAAAGGTATTCTTGTTTGGAGTGATAACCATAAGTTTGTAGGTATTCTTCCTCAAGGATGCCTCTGGCTCGGGTTAGCCCGTTTGATCTAATTGATTTTTCTCGGCAAGCAACTATTGGTTGACCTGGACGAAGTGCATCTCCTAAAACTAATTTATTGGGAACAACTAAACTAATGGCTACCGCGTTCCAATTAACCCGAGTGCTTCCATAGCCTGAACTTCTATAACCTAGCTCGGCTGTTTCTCCAGCCAGGAGGGCAAATTGGCCTGTGTCACAAGCATCTTTGGCGCTTTGGGCCAGGTAATGGACAACTCGAGGGTCTGCCGAGTTAACGTCGATAATATTGGCTACTCCTAAAGTAAACCTGCCGTTGCGGGCTTCATCATCAGCTACCATCGCAAAAGTATCAAAGGCTAAAGTAGAAAAGTAGGATGGATCATTATTTAAAGCAGAGAGTCGTTCGGCTAACTCGGGCTTAGTACCGATTCCATCAGCGGTTATCCAAACTGAATAAGGTGAAGGGTTAATTCCGTATTGGTGGTATTGTCCAGTTTCTAAATAAACTTGGGGACGAAACCTAGGATCCGGGAAGTTGTTGCGGGTTTGTTCAATTACCTTACCTAAAGTTAATGAAGCCTCACCTTTTAATTCGGGAATCATAAGTTAACCCGATAGTAGTATCTAACTGGATAATAGTCAACTAGGATTTTGGGAAGGTTATTTTGGTTCGATTATAAAACCTTGACGACGTCTTTCAATAATAACTTCTTTACCATCAGTTGATGTTAGGATTGTGGTTTGACCGACGTCTAACCTTCTCTCTAAGTTGCGACGGTAGCCGCGTTTAAAACCTTCAATAATATTCGGGTCTCCAACTCCTAAAGATGAAGTGACAGTTTCAGCGTGGTGATGCAATACTTTCCCAAATGTGAGTTCGTTTTCAAAAGCCATAAAAAATATCTTAAGCGGTTACAAAACTTGCGTCAAGATACCTTTTCTATTACTCTCATTTTCCCGCTTCTGGATCTGGGATTTTCTAAAACCTCTTCCTCACTTGGCTCAAGGGGTTTATTAGTTAATATTTTTCCTTTACCTTGAGTGCTCAACTCTTTAAAAAAGTTTTTAACAATCCTATCTTCTAAGGAGTGAAAGCTTATTACAACTATCCTGCCGGAAGGGGAGAGAACTTCAAAAGCTTCGGGCAAGGCATCTTTTAAGCTGTGCAGCTCATCGTTAACTGCAATTCTGAGGGCTTGGAAGATTCTGGTAGCTGGGTGGGTCCGGTCTTGAGGAGATCTGTGTCTAACTGATAGAACAATACTGGCCAACTCATTAGTAGTTTCAATCCTTTTATGTTCCCGGTAATTAACAACGGCTCGGGCGATAGGTTTGGCAAAGTTTTCTTCTCCCAAAACCCGGAATAGCTCGGTTAACTCACCTTCATGTAAACCGTTAATCAAATCCGCAGCTTTAGCTTGATTGCTATTTTGATTCATCCGCATATCCAGAGGCGCGTCTTTGTTGAAAGAGAAACCTCTTTGATCTTCTTCTAGCTGGTGGGTGGAGACTCCTAAATCAAAAAGTATTCCCATGACGTCATTGCGAGGAGCCGTAGGCGACGAAGCAATCCTTTCTCTTGAGATTGCTTCACTCACTTTATTCGCTCGCAATGACGAAGTAACCACTTCTTTTATCTTTGCAAAATTAGTTTGGCAAAGAATTAAATTTTTTGAATAGGCTCTTAGCCCTTGGCTCTCAGTCTTTAGCTCTAAGCCATATTTTTTGGCCACTTCAGTAATTGAGTCTGGATCTAGATCAATCCCCAGGACCCGCCCTCCGGCTTCTAAAATTTTCTCAGTATGCCCACCCCCTCCTAAATTACAATCAATATACCAACTACCAGGCTTGATATTTAAATATTCAATTGTTTCTTTTGGCATGACCGGAATATGATACTTACTCATGACGGTATTCTAGAGCTTTGGAATCAGTTTAAAAAGAGGGGAGAAATTAAAAACATTGATTATATTATCTGACTTCGGTAAATATGGCAATAGATTTGATTAGGGCTTTTTGAAAGGCTAGAATTATCCCCTTGACAATATTTAGCAGTCATGGTAACTTAGTGCCAATGGGTGACTTAAACGACCGACAGAGACTACTTTTAAAATCAATCATTGAGCTTTATGTTAAAAGCGGTGACCCGGTTGCCTCAGATTTAATTGAAAAAACCTATGATTTAGGGGTTTCCCCAGCCACCATCCGTAATGAAATGGTTCGTTTAACCGAACTTGGCTATTTGAAACAGCCTCATACCAGCGCCGGCCGAGCACCTACACCTTTGGGCTTTAGGTTTTATATTGCTGAGTTGATGCTTGAGAAGGATTTACCGATCATGGATGAGGTAACTATTAAACAACAAGTTATGGATTGCCGGTCACACTTTAGCCGGATGGTCCAAGCTGCTACCCGGGCGCTATCTAAAAAAAGCGGGATGTTGGCTTTGGCCTTTGTTAATGAAGAAGTCTATTATACCGGAGCTTCTAATATTTTGGATTTACCGGAGTTTTATGATATTGATGTCATGAGGTTTGTTTTGTCTTTGTTTGACGAGACTTTAATTCTCCAACAGATTATCAATAAAGCCCAGGGCGAGGGGACTTTGCATATTATTTTTGGAGAGGAGACTGGTTATGAGTATCTTCGGCCAACCAGTTTTGCCTTTTTGGACTTTAATATTTCACCCCAAAGGTCGGGAATTATTGGGGTTATTGGTCCGGACAGGTTAAATTTTCCAGTAGTTATTCCTTATTTAAAATATATGGGACAGGTTTTACGGGAGGCGTCAGTATAAGTTAAAAGTTAAAAGTTTTAAGTTTAAAGTTATGAATCAAGATAAAAAAGATATAAATAAAAAATGTTGCGGGGAGTGTCAGTGTCAAGATTGTGGACTAGAGGGATGTTCCTGCCAGGATTGTCAGTGTTGTGACGGGAAGTGTTGTGAAGGTTGTCAATGCGGGACTCCTAACCCCAGTGAGATAGATAAACTGGCAGAGAGGGTTAAAGGTTTGGAGGATCAACTAAAAAGAGCGGTGGCTGATTATCAAAACTTGGAAAAGCGGGTAGCAGAAGGTAGGTCTGAGTTATCTTCTTGGGCGACCGGCGAGCTTTTAAAAAAGATGCTACCGATCTTAGATCATCTAGAGAAAGCGGTCGCCGGGATGAGCCAGGAGGATAGAAAATCTGGTTGGGCTAAAGGGGTAGAGATGGCGGTTAAGAACTTTAAAGAGACTTTAAAAAGCGAGGGTCTAGAAGAGATTAAAGTAGAGGGAAAATTTAATCCATCGTTACACGAGGCGGTCGATATGAAAGACGGGGAAGACGGAGAGGTTTTAGAAGTTGCGGAAACAGGGTATAATCTGAATGGTAAAATATTAAGACCAGCTAAGGTGATTGTTGGACGAGAGTCAAGCAATCATCCTGAGGAGAGAAACAGCGACGAAGGATCTAATCGTGAACAATTAAAGGAGGAAAATTAAAATGTCAGCTACTGGAGAAAGATTAATGGAAGGTATCGTACACGGAATTTGTTTGGCGTTAGATTTAACAGATCATTTGGAACCAAGAGTGACAGGTGTGAAGGATCGAGTCTTTAAAGCACATTTTAATCAGGTAGGATGGAGAGAGGTTGAAGTTGGACCGTTGTCAGGTTCTGTTATTGTCCATGAGTCTCGGGTAGAAGGAACTTTAGAAGAGATTAGAGGAAGACACGATAGCAGACCTGTTTTTCAGATACGTCAGAGGGTAGATGATCTATTGAAAGGAGTGGGAATATAAACTATGGCTAAAATTGTTGGAATTGACTTAGGAACAACAAATTCATGTGTGGCGGTAATGGAGGGTGGAAAGCCCAAAGTTATCCACTCAGCTGAGGGGGAAAATATTATCCCTTCTGTGGTAAACCCGGTTAAAAATTTAGTCGGCAGGGTGGCTAAAAGACAGGCAGTGGTTAATCCTAAGGAGACTATATTTTCGGTTAAACGGTTAATGGGCCGCAAGTTTAACGACCCAGAGGTTCAACGGGATATGAAGTGGCTGCCCTATAACGTCAAAGAAGGTAAAAACGGGATGGCGGTGGTGGAGATTGATGGCCACGAATATACTCCTCAGGAGATCTCAGCTCAAATATTACAAAAAATTAAAGCTGATGCTGAAAGTTATTTGGGAGAGAAAGTCACCGATGCGGTAATTACAGTTCCAGCTTATTTTGACGACTCCCAAAGGCAGGCCACTAAACAAGCCGGGGAGATCGCCGGATTAAATGTTCAAAGGATTATTAATGAGCCAACCGCCGCAGCTTTAGCCTATGGCTTGGATAAATCCCACGCCCATACTATTGCAGTCTATGACTTGGGTGGAGGGACTTTTGATATCTCAATTTTGGAGCTTGGGGATGGGGTATTTGAGGTTAAATCAACCAATGGGGATACCCACTTAGGGGGAGATGATTTTGATCAAAAAATTATCAGCTATATCGCCTCAGAATTTGAAAAAGAAAATGGGATTGATTTAAAAAAGGATAAGCAAGCGCTCCAAAGATTGCGTGATGGCGCCGAGAAAGCCAAAATTGAGCTTTCTTCATCCTTGGAGACTGATATATCAATCCCCTTTATCACTGCCGACGCTTCAGGGCCAAAGCACATTGATATGAAGTTTACTCGGGCAAAACTCGAATCTATCGTAGGAGAGCTAGTTGATAAAACCTTTGAAGCGGTTAAATCGGCCTTAAAAGACGCTAAAATTGAGGCCAAAGGTGTTGAAGAGGTGGTTTTGGTTGGTGGAATGACCAGGATGCCGTTGGTTCAAAAAGCGGTTAATGATTTTTTTGGAAAAGAGCCACACAAAGGGATAAACCCTGATGAGGTGGTGGCAATAGGTGCTGCTATTCAAGCCGGAGTTCTAGGAGGAGAAGTTAAAGATGTCTTACTTTTGGACGTTACTCCCTTAACTTTAGGAATTGAGACTTTAGGGGCAGTTTCGACTCCGCTCATCTCCCGAAACACGACTATTCCAACTAGTAAATCAGAAACTTTTTCAACCGCTGCTGATAATCAGACCTCAGTTGAGATTAACGTTTTACAGGGTGAGAGACCGATGGCAGCTGATAATAAATCTTTGGGTCGGTTTATTTTGGACGGAATCCCTCCATCTCCCCGAGGGGTACCACAAGTTGAGGTGACTTTTGACCTTGACGCTTCCGGAATTTTAAACGTTTCAGCTAAAGATAAAGCGAGCGGCAAAGAACAAAAGATTACTATAACTGGTTCAACCGGTTTGGATAAAGCCGAGGTTGAGAAGTTAACCAAAGAAGCAGAAGCTCACGCTGAGGAGGATAAAAAGAAAAAAGAAGAGATCGAGGTTAAGAATATGGCGGAGACTGTTGTTTATACCGCCGAAAAAAGCTTGAAAGATGCCGGTGATAAGGTTCCAGAGGAGGTAAAGAAGGAAGTTGAAGAGAAGGTACAAGCCGTTAAAGATGCCAAAGACTCCCCAGTTGAGGAGTTAAAAAATAAGGTTGATGCCTTATCAGAAAGCCTCCAAAAGATTGGTTCAGCGATGTATAACCAGCCAGAATCAGGTGATAAGAATCAGCCGCCAAGTGGAGATGAAGACAGCTCTTCAGAGAATAAAGATTCAGACGAAAAGAAAGATGCAGTTGAGGGTGAGGTAGTTGAGGAAAAGGGGGAAGAGAAAAAGGAAGAGTAATTAGAAGTAGCTTGTCAGCGTGCAAAAAACCGTTCGGCTACTTTATCTGCAATACTGACTTATACTCATAGCCTTACTTAAGGCTCGCTAATCATCAAAACTAATAATTAATCATTAAAGTCTGTTAAGATTAGCTCGCCATATTTTTTGACTACTGCTGACTTCGCTACCTGACCTATATTCTTAACTCTAACTGCTTGATTCTAATAGGTTATAATTAAGATCATTATGGCAACAAAACGGGAATACTATGAAATTTTAGGAGTTTCAAAATCTGCCTCAGACACCGAGATAAAATCAGCTTACCGGAAACTGGCTAGACTTCATCACCCGGATATTGATAAATCGGCTGGGGCAGCTGAGAAATTTAAAGAAATATCTGAAGCCTATCAGGTTTTATCAGACTCTCAAAAGAAAAAAGCCTATGACCAATTTGGCCATGCCGCTTTTGGTGGTGGGTCACCTGGTGGAGGCGGTAACCCATTTGGGGGATTCAGAAATTATTCCTATTCGGGGGGCCAAAATTCTCGCGTTGAGTTTGATATGGGTGGGTTTGCTGATCCGTTTGATCTTTTTGAGCAAATCTTTGGGATGAGTGGATCCGGTGGCCAAAACCCATTTCAATCTTACCAGAGGGCTCCGGTTTATCAGATGGAGGTTAGCTTTGATGAGGTTGTAAACGGGGCCAGTAAAAAGGTTGAGTTCCAAGATCAAACAGGTAAGAAGAAAACCATGAATATTAAGGTTCCGCCTGGAGTTGATGATGGAACCCGGATTAGGTTTGAAGAGATGGAGATTGTTTTTCGGGTGAGTCGCCACCCCCATTTTTTAAGAGAGGAGGCGGATATCTTTTCCGATGTGATCTTAACCGTTCCCCAACTAGTTTTAGGAGATATAATTGAAGCCGATACCGTTTGGGGAAAGGTTAAGTTAAAGATCCCAGAGGGCACAGAACCTGGGTCTTTAGTCAGGATTAAAGATAAAGGTTTGCCGAAATTGCGGGGAGGCGGCTCGTCTCGCTTTGCGGGCGAAGCGGGTAAGGGTGATCATTATGTTAGGATAAAACTGGAAATCCCTAAAAAACTATCCCCTGAGGAAAGAAATCTTTATCTTAAACTCTCAGAGCTCAAAACCCCTAAAAGAAATTGGTTTTAAACTAAGGTTGCAATCAGACTACTCTCGATAGCTGCGGCAATAATCAAAAGTACTAAAATAATAAGCAGAGTATGCTTAGCCTTGGCTAAAACCTGAAACCTGCCTAATGTTCCACCTTTTGAATCGCTTGAAAGTTTGATCGCCAAAGCCCCACTAATAAGTAAGGCTGGAATTTCAAAAACTCCATGAGGCAAGATCTGCCAAAGTTGGGCAGGCTGATGAAGTAAAAAAATTGTGGCATAAAAGACTACTCCCAAAAGTATTCCGTTGATCATAATAACTGCCTGGGCTAAAAAGCGGTGAATGAGCCCTAGGGCAATTGTGAGGGCCACCGCTAAGAGGTTATTTCTTAAAATATCTAACATTAAGGGTAAAAACTTCAGGTCTTGGTTGTTTTGAATAATATCTTCAAAGATGGGAAGAATAAACCCTAGAAACTGCTCAACATTTTGGAATTTGACGGCCCCATATATAACTCCCACCAAAATTCCGACTAAAAAGGTTTTGGACACAATCTTGAGCTCAGTGTCTTCTAAATATCGCATCCAAGTATTCTAACCCATTTTTGGGAATTTAATTTGGCCGCGGCCTTGACGACAAGAGCAATAGAGATTAAAATAGCCTAAGATTTGAAAGGAAGCTTTGAGGTGGGCTAGTCCCGCCTCGTTTTTTAGAATGGCTATACAAGCAAGAACCGAATTTGCCGCAGCATTAAATCAACTGGCCTCTGAGAAGGGGGTTGATCCTTCGGTGGTTATTGAGGCTGTCGAACAAGCAGCTTTGGCAGCATATCGGAAAGATCTATCTCTTCGGGGCGATGAGATTCCAGAAGATTTTGATACTTTAACAGCCAAAATTGATCCAGTGACCGGTGAAATTTTTATTATGCGAGGAGAGGAAAACGTCACTCCTCCGGGTTTTGCCCGAATCGCCGCCCAAACAGCTAAACAGGTGATTATGCAAAGATTAAATGAGGCTGAAAAAGGAGCTATCTTGGAGGAGTATGAAAAGAAAGTGGGGACGATTATGTCTGGGGTAGTTCAACGTCAAGAAGGTAGCGCCTTTTTTGTGGATATCGGGCGGGCTGAAGGAATTTTACCTCCATCGGAACAAGTCAGGGATGAATATTTACACCCAACTCAAAGAATAAAAATTTATATTAAAGAGATTAGGGAAGGCAGGCGGGGACCGGAGGTTGTAGTCTCCCGGTCTGACGCTAATTTAGTTAAAGGGTTGTTTGCCATGGAAGTTCCTGAGATTGCCTCCGGAACAGTTACCGTTCGAGATATCGCCCGCGAGGCTGGTAGTCGAACTAAAATTTCTGCTATCTCAACAGCTGATGGAGTTGATCCGGTTGGATCGTAAGTTGGGCAAAAGGGAGTTCGGGTTCAAGCAGTAATGAGCGAGTTAGGTGAGGAAAAAATCGACATCATTTCTTATTCGGATGATCCTGTCCGATATATAGCTTCAGCTTTATCTCCAGCCAAAGAAGTTCAGGTAACTTTGGAAAAAAATAAAGATGCCGAAGGCTTACAATCTGATGACCTAAAAGTAGCCCGGGTTAAAGTTCCTGACTCTCAACTGTCACTGGCGATTGGCCGAGGAGGACAAAACGTTAGATTAGCTGCCAAACTAACTGGCTATAAAATTGATATCTCCGGGAACGGAGACGGCAGTGTTAGAGAGGATACCAGGCCTAAGAATTTTACTGAGGGCGACAAAGCAGAAAGACCAGTTAAAGGAAAGGGTACCTCTGAGAAAGAAAAATCAAAAGATTTAAAAAGTGTCAGTGATCAGCCAGCGGATGACTCTGCGGTTTTAAGTAACCCGGCATCTGACGCCAAAATAGAAGATGGGGTTTTGGAGGAAAAGACTAAAGCAGAAGACCGAGTTGATGTGGTGGAACAGGTAAAGGAAGTTGAAAAAGAGTCTGGTGCAGTACAACCTGAACCTACTACTGAGGAAGCAGCCGAGGCTGCCGGAGTTGCGGAATCTGATTTAACTGAAGATATTAAAGATGAAGCGGGCGAGCCCGCTTCGCCAGAGTTTCAGCGCGGCGAGCCTAAAAAGAGTGAGTAATGAATCAAGCTTATGAATAAAGGTAATTAACCCCTAATCATCATAACTTGATACTTATTCTAGGCCGCCAGAAAGCGGTTTTTTTAATTTATATGCAGACAGAACAACTAAATGAGATTAATAATCTGGCCTATCAACAGATCGCTGTTGATTTTAATAGGACGACTATTAGGAGTCCTTTAGTAGAGGACTATTTAAAACAGATGGTTGAAGGGTTAAGTAAAGAAGATTTAGTTTTAGATATTGGATGTGGTCCCGGTTATTACGTTAACTTTTTGGACCAGTTCGTACATGCAGTTGGAATAGATGTTTCCCCGGATTTTATAGATGTTGCAAAGAAAGAGTATCCAGGTAAAGAGTTTGAGTTAGGGGACATGAGACATCTTAAGTTTGCCAACAATTTTATTTCTGGTATTTCGGCCATTGCCTCACTGCTACATATTCCTAAAGCAGAAGCACCAGCTGTCCTTATCGAGTTTAAAAGAGTTCTAAAGTCAGGAAGTAAAGTAGTGTTTTTGATGAAAATACCAGATGTAAATTATTCGGGTGATGGCTTTGAAATAAGAGTTCGATCTGGAAAAGAGGTGAAGCGTTATTTTGCTAGGTATTCACAAGAAGAGTTTGATCAGCTATTAAGCGAAAATAGCTTTGCTGCTATAAGATCAGAAGTCATACATCTTATTCCAGAGGATCCAGAACCTTGGTTGCTATATTTAACGGAGGTAAAAAATGGCTGAAACATTAAGAGCACCAGTTGTTACTATCTTAGGCCATGTTGATCATGGAAAAACTACCCTGCTTGATTTTATCCGTAAAACTGCCGTGGCTTCCAAGGAACACGGTGGAATTACTCAAGCCATCGGGGCTTATCAGACGCAGTCTGACGGAAAAGTGATTACTTTTATCGATACCCCCGGCCACGCCGCCTTTGAAAAGATGAGATCAAGAGGGGCCCAAGTGGCTGATATTGCGGTCTTGGTGGTGGCAGTTGATGATGGACTAATGCCTCAAACGATTGAGGCGATTAAACACATTAAAGTTGCCCAGGTTCCGATGATTGTAGCGGTAAACAAGACCGATCTGCCAGGGATAAACATTAAAGTTCAACTAGAAAGAATTAAAAAACAACTCTCAGACAACCAGGTCTTAGTGGAAGAGTATGGAGGAGATGTGCCGATTGTCCCCTTGTCAGCTAAAAGTGGAGAGGGAGTCCCCGACCTACTATCAACAATTAATCTGATAGCCGAAATCCACGAGTTAAAAGGTGATCCTGAGCGGGTATCTGAAGGGGTAGTTATTGAATCAAGGATTGATAAAAATCGGGGCCCGGTAGCCACAGTTTTAATTCGGAATGGTAGTTTGAAAAAAGGTGATCAACTTTTGGCTGGCGATGCTCGGGGCAAGGTTCGGGGGATGATTGATTGGGAAGGGAAAAATGTTGAGATTGCAACTCCTTCGATGCCTATCGAGGTCTTAGGGTTTGAATCAGTTCCGCCGGTAGGCGCCAAACTTGGAGAAGACCAACTCAAAAAATCTACGACCGTCAAAGGCAGTAGTTTGATTGAGAAACTGCGGGAGGTAGGCGATTCAGTTTTAAATGTGGTTATTCGAGCCGATAAACTTGGGTCTTTGGAGGCGATTGAAGGGATGGTTGATCTGTTTAATAAAGAAAAACAACATATTAGGGTTTTAAGTAGTGGGACTGGTGAGGTTAATGAGTCTGATGTTGAGGCCGCCGCTCCCTCTCGGGCGATTATTGTAGCTTTTAATGTTGGAACCCGGGCCGGGGCTTCAAGGGTAGCCGAAAATGAACATATTTTAATCCGAAGCTATAAGATTATTTATGAGATGCAGGAAGAGTTACAAGATGTGGTTGATGGGATGTTAAAACCGGGTAAAGTTGAAGAGGTCTTTGGTCGGGCCCAAATTGTGGCTGAGTTTCCCTTTGGAAAAAATGAGAAGATCGCTGGTTGTAAGGTCGTCGAGGGGACGATCGCCAAAGGTCCCAAGGTTCGGATTGTCAGAGTTGATGAGATAATAGGCGAGACTAAAATTAAATCTTTAAAAAAGGTCAGGGATGAGGTTCAAAAGGTTGAAAAAGGCCAAGATTGTGGGATTATTTTTGAGCCAGTCATTGAATTTCAAATTGGGGATTTGGTGGAATCCTACCGCACCTTCTAGATTTTGCGAGGCTGGACTTGCGACTTATAGTCTAAAGTAGTAAAATTGGCCCATGGCTAAATACGATCAACTACTAACGGGACTAAAAACGATCCTACCTTCAGTTCAAAATATCGCTGTCTTAC
>JAUSKZ010000039.1 GCA_030646805.1 Candidatus Daviesbacteria bacterium | reverse complement strand
CGCAACTTTAGGTGATAGTTTAAAAGAAGATGGATGGGATGTAGTTAGAGTTGGTAACGCCACCCTAAAAGGGGTTAAGCAAACGATAGTTAGAGTTAAAAAAGAAGCCTCAGATTTGGCCTATGTCCTTGTTTCAGATCTAAAAGGTGATTTTGAAGCATCAATCTCAGCTGACCTTAAAGAAACAGAGACAGTTGACGCTGAAGTTGTGATAGGGGAAAGGTGAACTTCCCCTGACTATTCGCCTGTGGCGAAAGATTGGAGAGAAATAGAATGAGAGTACTTACGTTTTTGCGTAGTAAAAAGGGAGGACGATCAGAATGAGAGTACTCATTATTGAGGATGAAAAAGCGATGTCGGATCTGATCGCTGTTAAATTTCAGGTTGAGGGCTTTGAGGTAGAGCAAGCCTTAACTATTGCTGAGGCCAAAGCTAAACTTTTAGGCAACGGTCCTTTTGATGCAGTTTTATCAGATTATTTACTGCCTGATGGTAACTCGGTGGATTTTATTGAAGAAGTCCGCAACAATCCTGCCCAAAAAGCGATCCCCTTTATAATTATGACCAACTATGTTGAGGATATGAACGTTGAGAAAGCTAAACAGTTAGGGGTAGTTGATGTTTTGGTCAAATATCAAACAGTCCCAGCTCAAATGGTTGAAAAGGTAAAGGAACTCGTGGTTTCTTCCTCCCAAGGTGGGGGACAAACAAGCCCGCCCGGTTCGGGAGGCCCGACGACCCCTCCATCAGATTCCGCTCCACCAACCGGCACACCTCCAACTGGAACTCCACCTCCAACTGGAACGCCACCACCAACTGGAAATCCGCCACCAAGCGGAGTCCCGCCTACTGGAGTTCCACCTTTTGGTACACCTCCACCAACAGGCACACCTCCCATACCTCCCACCCCAGCCTGAGCCTTTAGGCACTTATAGCTACTAGCTACTAGCTGCGAGATACTTTACACTGATAAATATGCCTGCCCTGGAAATTAGTGTTATTGCTCTAGTTTTTACAGTTTTAGGTGTTATCCTGCTTGGCTCCTTAGCCTTACTTTATATCAATAAATTTCAAAAGTCCTTGATCCGTTTTAGGTTAGAGAGTGAGAAAAAGGAGCGAGAACTTAAGAAAAGAGTTTTAGAACTCCAGGTACTTAAAAGCTTGACTGAAAGAGTCGGATACTCGCTTGATCTGCAAATAATTCTGGAAACAATTATCAGCAGTTTAGGAGGAATGGTCCGTTTTGCGACCATCTCCTATATGACCTTTGGCCTTGAAGGCAAGCTGATCTTTCGTTGTTTAGCCGCCCGCCCGGTCACCAAAAGTTTCCTGGATCAAGTTAGAACTCAAACCTTAAGCAGTTTCACCAAACTTCACAATAAAACTTACCAACCAACTCTTGTGGTTGATAAAATAACCGGGGATATAAACTCCAGTGACAAAGAGATGAAATTGGAATCAACCTACAGTCTGCCAATTAAAATTAACGACTCGGTGGCGGCAATTCTTAATGTTTCTAACTTTCAAAAGGATCTTTATAAAGAGGAAGATATTCAATCATTGAATACAATAATTGAACAAGTCTCTGAACACGCCACTAAACTTTCCCAGGTAGTTGAAAATGAGAAAGGGAGGCTTCTCTCTATGGTCTCGTCAATCACTGACGGAATAATTATGGTTGACCCATCGTTTAATATTTTAGTCGCCAATCCGGCAGTGAGAGTTTTGTTAGGACTTACCGAAGTAACCATGGTCACCCTCCAAACAGCTTTGGCTAACAAGGTAGATTTACATAAGGTTATCTTACAGGCTTGGACTGATCAAAAAGTATTGAGCCTGGGCGAGATTGAGGTAAATCAAAAATTTATCCAGATGGCGGTGGAACCAGTTCGGGACGCAGGAGGTAGTCCAATTGGAGTTGTGGTTATTCTTCACGATGTGACCGAAGAAAAACACCTCCAAAAATTACGTGAGGAGTTTACTTCGATGATGGTCCACGAGCTACGGACACCTCTGACTGCAATTACCTATTCAACCTCTGATCTTCTGTCAAGTAACGGTAAAATCCAGCCTGATTATCTTCAAAAGAACTTAAATATAATTAACTCGACCACTAGTCAAATGCTGGAGCTTGTAAACGAGCTTTTGGATGTAGCCAAAATTGAGGCTGGTAAGTTTCAAATTGTTAAGCAATCAAATGACCTTAAGAGTCTAATTGAGGAAAGGGTGGCTACTTTATTGCCGATCGCCAACAAGAAGAATATTCAGCTTCAAGCTGAGTTTGGCACTTTGATCCCAGTCTTTCCTTTTGACCGAACCCGGATTGGCCAAGTAGTTACCAATTTGCTCTCAAACGCCATCAAATACACTGATAGTGGGGAGGTTAGGATTATTACTAGCTTAAATGAGGGTCATGCTCAAATTTCGGTGGTTGACACCGGTGAGGGGATACGGCCTGAGGATTTATCTAAATTATTCTCTAAGTTTGAACAGTTAGGTAAAGGAAAAACTGGAGAGAAGGTTGGGACTGGTTTGGGTTTGGTTATCGCTCGAGGAATTGTGGAGGCTCACGGGGGAACGGTTACAGTTGAATCAAAAGGCCAGGGCCTTGGAACGACCTTCGTCTTTACTTTACCGCTTAAAGGCTACTAGCTTTAGGCTATTCTCCCGAAGATCATTCTTCCAGCTGGACCTTGGAGGACTTTGGTAACTTCGATACTTAAATTCTCTGATACTTTAGAAGCCCCGTCACGGACTATAATCATCGTCCCGTCGGGAAGATAGGCGATACCTTGGGACTTATCTTTGCCAACCCCTATGATCTTGACCTGGAGTCTCTCTCCGGGTACCGGTAGAGATTTTAAGGAGTTGGCAAGCTCATTTATATTTAAAACCTTGACCTGGCTTAAGCTGGCAACTTGATTTAAATTATAGTCACAGGTTAATAGCTTCCCCCGAAGGGCCCGACTTAAACGGATCAGTTTATCATCAACGGTTTTACCGGTGGTGTTTTTATCCCAAATTTGCAAGGTTACTCCTTCAGCTTTTTTTAAATCCCCAACAATATTTAAACCCCGTCTGCCCCGAGCCCGTTTAATGGGGTCAGAAGAGTCAGCCACCTGTTGCAACTCCTCAAGGACAAAATCCGGCACGATTAGGAGGTCAGTCAAAAATCCAGCCTTAACAATTTCCAAGATCCTACCATCAATAATTGAGGAGGTGTCAACAATAATTGGTTTGAAGATCTTGGCTGTCTTTTTCTCAGACTGGGGAAATAGGTGAAGACCGGAAGTAGTCAGAGTTGTTAGTTGGTTGGTGACTTCAGAAGCTATCCTGGAGACAAGTTTGCGCATTAAGGAGGTGAAAGTTCTCACAACCCAAGAGGTAATTCGGGCAAATAACAGCAGGCTGAGTAAAACTCCAAGGATAAAATACAGAGCTCTGGTCTGGTAAATTGTGTAGGGGATAGGGAGGGGGATAAAGCCGGCAACTAAAACTCCTAAGCTCCCCAGCAGCAAGGTGATAAATATGGCAAAGATAGCGTGAAGATTCATACCGCTATTTTAATCTAAGTTGTATCAAAGGGTAAAGGGTTTTGGTTAAAACTTAGTTATCCACAGCCCAATTTTTAAGTGGAAATCTTTAAAATTCATGTCTATTTTAGATTGTTATATCAGCCTAAACTCAGCAGAATATCCTTTATTATTAACTATAAGATGCCACTAATTCCGTAGTATTTTTCCTATAGGGTTCAAAAGGCTTGACAAATAGTTTTCTGGGTATTAATATACCTGTTAATGCTTAGTTTTTGGAAAAAAGATTCTACTTTTTTGAGAGTAAAAAGAGTCGCTAAGGCTGATTACTTATCTGACCAGGTCAAGAAGATTTTAACAAGCCAAAACCAGGGTTTAATATTGATGGTTAGAAGCTAAGAGGGGTAAAAACCTAAATTTAGGCAAAAAAAAGAGCATTATTCTGAGCAAAGCGAAGGTCAAGGCCTTTTTTAAGCAAAAAAAGAGCATTACTACCGCAGACGGACTCGAATAGCAATGCCCTTTGTTAAGTTCGGATAATTTCAAGAGCAGTTAGAAATTACCTGTATAACTAAATTGCCATAAATTTAAATAACTGTCAATAGACCATTTTGTTCTTTGCGTGGTTTGAGGTTCGAATTGGAAGTCTGTTAGAAAGGTTAGGATTTAATTCTATAGGGGATGATCTAGGGCAGGGATCAGCCTTATATAAGTTCTAGCTTCCAAGACAGGCTTCCTGTTGGGGTCTTAAACTAAAAAATATCACGCAACTGATTTTAATCCTAAATCCTCAAGCTTAAAGGCTAATCGCGCAGTAGATTTATAGTGAAATTTGAAGTTTACTACCTAGAGCTTCGGAGACTTTTTTTAAGAAGGCTACCGATGGGTTAGAATTACCACCTTCTAGTCTTGCGATTGCAGATTGTTTAGTGCCGACTTTTTCTGCCAACTCTTTTTGAGTTAAACCTTTGTCTAATCTTTTTTGGATAACTTGGGCGATGATGCTGTATTCAAGCTCCATAGAGTCATACTCCTTTTTAAATTCAGGATCTTGAAGCAATTCTTTTTTGACGTCCTCCCATTTTACTGGCTCAAACTTATCCATATAAATAGTATTACATATATGTAATACTAAGTCAAGAGTGCAATTCTTCCTAAAGCGGTTTGAATCTCTTTGCGAGGTGTCTTTTGTGATTTTTTAATAAAAAAGTGAACAATGACAGCTTTATCTTGATGAAAACAATAAAAGATGCGGACTTCTTGTTGCCCGCGAATGCGCAATTCAAATAAGTTACGGGTGATTTTTTTAGAATACGGCATGCCCAGCTTATTTCCAAATCTACCAAGCAGATCAATGTACTGAGAAGATTTGGATCTAGCGTGTTTTTCTAGGGAGTGTAAAGAGTTTTTGATTGTAGGACTAAAGAAGATAACTTCCATATTCACAATATATCACAAGAGATTGCCCGCCTTGACTCGTCTGTGGCGAGGCAGGCTTCGCCATATTCCCTTCGGCTTCGCTCAGGGCGAGCATTCCTCGCAACGACGTTTATGGTGCGTTAGCACCTCAAGCTTTGCTTACGGGGCGCCGGTGGAGGGTCCGAAGAAGGTTGCACCGTCAATGTACATATAAGCCCGTTGGTAATTGTTTGGTCATTTTATTTTTCATAAGTTTTGTCATTCCCGCCCTCTCTGTCATTCCTGCGAAAGCAGGAATCCAGTCACAAAATACTTTTGTACAAATCGTCCCAGTCTGGATTAGATTTTTCTATGAGTTCTAATTTCCATTTTCTTTTCCATTTCTTTATTTGTTTCTCTTTAAGAATTGCTTGTTCTATTTCTTCGTGTTGTTCAAAGTAAACTAATTGATGGACATTATATTTTTGAGTAAAACCTTCTATCAAGTCATTTTTATGCTCAAAAACTCTTCTAACTAAATCATTAGTAACCCCGATGTATAAAGTTCCATTTCGTTTACTGGCTAAAATATAAACATAATACATATGCTCTCTGTCATTCCCGCCTCGTATCGTGGTACGGGGTGAACTCCAGCGGGAATCTATTAAAATCCTGGATCCCTGGTCAAGCCAGGGATGACAATTAAAGTCAAGCCAGGGATGACCCTTCGGTCTAACTCAGGATAATCTAAGGTGCGCCGGTGACTGGCCCGAAGAAGGTTGCCCCACCTGTGTAGATTTCCTTAACTTGCGTTAAGGTGAGGGGATAGTTGAAAATTTTGACATCATCAATTGTTCCTGCATAAGGACTAGAGGCGTCAACCCGCATCCCAAACCGGACAGCAGAAGTCCCATTGGCATAACTTCCCGATGCAGTGGTATCCGATCCTGTCTCTACGCCATTGACATATATTTTAAGGGTAGTAGTGTTAAGATCAACTGTAAAAGTAATATAAGACCATTGGCTTGCTGAAATAGTAGTGGATGAAATAGCGCTTAGATAATTTGCTCCAGAAGCGGCAAATAAATATGCCTCGGGACCAGCACCATTAAGCCTGATTTCCCATTCATAATTAGAAACAGTTCCTTTAGAGACTGGCCTTTTGGTTCCGGTAACGTTAGCCGGGTTAATCCATGCAGAGACAGTTAAGCCGTTGGTTGTACTTGCAGTAAATACATCGTTGTCAGCAACACTTACATAATCATCTGTACCGTCAAAGCTAAGGGAATAGTTTCTTTTACCAGTTAAACCAGACCCCCAAGCAGTTGAAGATGTCGAACATGTCCCAACAGTATCTTCACCGCTCGCACCAATAGTGATTGTCCCTGGATTTGCTTTTCCAGAAGAATCACCTGCAGTTGTTCCCTGGCACTCGTCCAGTTTCCACCAGCCAATTGGCGCCCCGCGGTTATAATCCCAGGCAACTTGGGCAGCAGTACGTGCATGGTTAAAGACTTTTATGCTGTCAAGTTGGCCTAACCATGCATTTGAAGTCCCATCCTGATCAATTCCTATATAGAAAGGGTCGGCATTTGCCAAGGTTCCTGTTGCAGATATCGAAGTATCGGCAGTGCCAACAGACTTGCCGTCTATGTACAAAGTTAAACTTGTAGTAGCGCTTTTAACACAAGCAACATGATGCCAAGCGTTATCGTCATATGTCTCAGCGGTTGAGGTAACAGAATCTTCCGGAAAGCTTGTTCCATCGTCGTCAATTCCACAGCTCATGTCTCCGTCTGCTTCCATATAGAGTTTGTAGCCGGTTGAGGCAAATTTAGAAATCATAAAATCCTGGCCAGAAGATTGTGTGGTGTGCCTAAACCAGCCTTCCAGGGTAAAACTTGCCCCGGCAGCAAAATCAAGAGTTGCGTTATCCGCAATCAGAACATGGTCATCTGAACCATCAAAATTAATTCCTGCGCCTTGTTTTCCTGTAGTATAGGTTGGGCCGGAAGTTAATGTGCCGGTAATACCGTTTCCTGATATGTCTTGGGTAGTTGTTCCGGTTTTTTCCTCAAAATCCCACCTGCCGACGGGAGCCGAACAGATTGCGGAGGTATCCCCTGGGATACAATATTCCTGGACAGCTGAAGACCGGACAGGAGAGGTAAGAGTTGAAACTGAGATGTTATATTTATTCGATAAATAGGTTTCAATAGTTTGGCGCTCTGTGCTACTAAGCGATCTATTATATAAAATAACCTCGGCGATATCTCCGTTCCATAATTCAGCTGACCCTCCGTGCGCGACCCCGACGGTAACCGGGGTGGA
Organism: Candidatus Daviesbacteria bacterium; assembly: GCA_030646805.1. Taxonomy (GTDB): domain Bacteria; phylum Patescibacteriota; class Microgenomatia; order Daviesbacterales; family UBA10151; genus JAUSKZ01. The sequence continues at coordinate 1,235 of JAUSKZ010000039.1, read as the reverse complement.
AATAGTATCGTTGATTGTGGTTCCGGTACCGCTGTTGTCTTGTGTACCATTTAAATAAATAGTTCTAGTTGTGCCGTCGTCGGTGGCGCTAATAATATAAAAACTGCTGGTTCCTAAGGCTGTTGCCCCCTTAACTTGGGTTTGGGTCCCTGACCCGTTCCAAGTTGAAATATTAACCTTTCCGTTTGTGGCTATCCCGAAATCCCAGGCTCCTCCTGAGGCGCTATGGTTGCGTCCTAAAATGGTATGATTTCCGCCGTCGTTGGAGACATTAGTTTTGGCTACCGCAAAGAAGGAGAAGTTTGAAGTGTTCATAAAAGCAGAGTAGCTGGTAGCATTAAAGGAATCATTGGTCCCGTCAAACCTGACAATTGGTAAAGAGTTGATGATGTTTGTTTTGAAAGTGGGTTTGTTAGCAGCTGTGCCTTGGGTTGTGGTGTAATTATTACCTGATGAGTCAAATAAAGACCCGAGGGTTGAATCGTCTGAGCTATCTTGAGCATTGGCCAGGTACCAGACTTTTAATCCATTGAAGCTAGTAGGTTGGACTATCCCGCTTGATAAAGCGCCTAATACCAAAGACGTCCCCTGGTTTAGGTCTATCCCGACTTCTGTCACAGTGAGTGATAAACGGTAGACTTTTACCTCATCAATATCACCTGCAAATTCATCTCCGTTGTCTGTTCCGTCGCGGTCGCCAATATAAAATATCTCTGAATTTTCCAAAGTCGCAGAAGTTGAGTCAGTATCGCTGTCGCGCGATAGTCCATCAATGTAAATATATGTTGTGTCTAAAGTTGTGTTGCGTACTGCTGCGATATGGTGCCAGGTTGCGTCATAGACATCTGTTGTTGTGCAGGAGGCAACGTCTGGTGACCAGGTAGTGTCATCATCAATCCCAAAACAAACAGTCCCATCGGTATTAGCATAAATAGCGTATCCAGCGACAGTTGCCGAGGCTTTATTCACCAAATACTCTATAGCAGAGGGGTTTGTCGCGCTATCGGATTTGTACCATAAGCTTATTGCAAGGTCTTCTGTTGCTCCAAAGTCTAAATCCGCGTCATCTGCTCGGGAAAGCCACAAAGCATTAGTGCCGTTCCAGGCTTTGCCAAATTTCCCTGAATCTGTCCAGGAAGCACTCGATAAAGTAAGATCATTATTATTTTCGGAAGAGTCCTGGGCAGTTGTTCCTTGTCCGACATCCATTTTCCAATAGGCAACATAGGAGCCGA
>JAUSKZ010000035.1 GCA_030646805.1 Candidatus Daviesbacteria bacterium | reverse complement strand
ACCCACGACCCATGCTTTACGAAAGCATTGCTCTACCACTGAGCCACGCTGGCAGGTTAGCGTATTGTAATGCTCAGTAGAATCGCAATCAAGCTTAATACTACTTTAATTTGCCCCGTTTTTTCAGCTCGCCGGCGTATTTTTCATGAATTTGCTTGAAATCATTATGAAGTGATTCCAACTCTTCATCGGGAAGGTCTTCGATATCAACCAAACTGGTTCGGGCGCCTTTTACTCCCCGGAGTAGTTCATCAAGTTTAATTTGAATTGCTTTGGCGTCCCGGTTTTGGGTATTTTGGATCAAAAAAACCATCAGGAAAGTTACTATGGTGGTGCCGGTATTTATAACGAGTTGCCATGTGTCTGAAAAGTTAAAAGTTGGTCCATTAACTGCCCAGATGATGATAACCGCTAGGGCAATAACAAATGCTAAAGGTGATCCAGCGACCCCAGAAATTTTACTGGCAATTTGGTGAAAAATTTCATTCATTAAATCAATCATGGCTTAAAGCTAGGTTGTTGTCAAATGAGCGGGAGATTTAGACTTTGTGAGCGGTGGAGGGGACTTGAACCCCCGACATCTTCCTTGGGAAGGAAGCATTCTACCACTGAATTACCACCGCGAGTTTACGAGCCAGTGGAAGAAGTGGCAGGACAAGTCGAAGACTAGCCTACCACTGAATTACCACCGCAAGTTTATACTTGCGGCACAATATTAACAAAGAATTAATTCCTTTTCAAACTACTAAGGTAGTTTAAGAACCGTTCCCGGGTAGATCACATTTGGATCAACTATATTATTGGCTTGAGCAATCTTCTCAAAAGCCATAACGTCTCCATAGGTTCGTCCGGCGATGGTTGATAACCAATCACCTTCCGCGACCGTATAAGTACCTCCGGTAATTTTCTCTCCCCAAGAAGTTTGATTAACTGCTCCTCCGGTTCCAGAATCCTCTACTACTTCAGTTTGTACTTCAATTTGAGTAACTTTAGGATCAATGTTAGCTTCAGAAGTCGCAATTTTTGTCTCTTCTAGCTTTGGGATCTCGAGTACCTGTCCTACCGTAATATTATCAGCGTTATCTAATTGATTTGTTTCAACAATAGATTCAAACTTGTATCCGTCGTTATAGTAAGATTCAGCGATTGTAAATAAAGTATCACCTTCTTTGACTATATATTTTCCTGGAAGGTTTTCTCGACTAACGTCTTCAAGGCTTTCTGTCTTGCTCGCTTCTTCTAATGTTTGGTTTGATGGGCCAACTTCAGCCCGATCTCGTTTCAAATAATTAAAAGCTAGAACTCCTAAGACTAAAACGATGAGTAACCCTAGTACTAAATTAACATATGATCTATCAGGATTGAGTTCATCTTGAAGCCTTTGAAATAAAGATTGATTCTTTTTAACCACCTCCGTACTTAGTGATGAACTTTTTAATGAGTATGATACAGCTTTTTTGCCTCCTTTTGAGACAACTTGTTTTTTGGCTGGCATTTAAATTTCACCCCCTCAGTTTTTAGATTTGGGCAGATAATATTTTGCGACGTTCACGCTCGCAGTTCCTTTTTAATTTATTCAAGAGGGTTTGTCAATAATGGCCTTGGGAATTATGTTATTTAATGGCTGAAAGGTAAGATGAAAATAAAAAATTAGAGACAACCTCCGTTGTTTATCTTGCGAAAACCAGGTGTAGGTGCTGTTATTAGTGGATCACCATAAACCAAAGCATTTCTATGAACATTAATTATTCTAGGTAATACATAAATGCTCGTCTTATCAGTTAACCGCTTCCCAAGATCAATCATTTGTCTTCTATTCTTAAGATCCCTTACTTCTAAATCAAAAGGTGTAGTCAGACTACCAGTTTTAATTCTCGAGTTATAATAATGTTGCATAGCTTCTGCCTCGTAAGGCATCCATGTTCTAATAGCGTTAGAACCTTTTCCAAGTATTTCAAATACTTTTTGATAAAATGTTACAGGGGATTTTCTATCCCATTCCATATCCAATCTAACAGCTAGATTTGGCCTAAAGCTTGGAGCGATTGGTGATGTAGTATTTGCTCTAAGAAACTGCTCTACAATTTCACCAAAGAATGGAGAATCTTCAGTTTGATGATCGTCTTGAAATCCGAAAACTAAATCTACTCTCATTGCTTGAATACACTCTCTGACTACTCCTATACCTAGAGTTAAATTTTTTGCAACTTCAGCTAAATATCCTCCAGATTCATATCGTTTTGAATATACCCCATTACCATAAGTTCTAAGAAGTGTAGCCTCAGTGGCGATTCTGTGATATAAATCATCCTTTTTACGAGAATTTTGTCCCTTTGCTGCTACTATACTTACTGCATGGAAATGTCTTGTACCCTCTGTCAAACCTACTCTAGCTTTATAGGGCCATTTAGAATTGGGAATTGGGAGACCTTTACTTCCAAGTGCTTTGAGAAAAGGTTGGCTTGATTCACCAACATTTCCTAAGGCAACTCCAGCCATTTCTTCAATTGCTTCTATTTTTCTACTCATGGGTGAATAATAAGCTATGGGAGTGTAAAATGCAAACTATAAGATCTTTTGCGGGTTTACCCGCCGTAGTCGAGCTATAGCGAGACGAAGGCGGGACCAAGGGGACTTGAACCCCCGACCTTCTGATTGACAATCAGACGCTCTAACCAACTGAGCTATGATCCCTCGTCAAAGCAAGATTCCAGCTTCTGCAAATTCAGATTTGCTCCAGCTTGCATCTGCTTTTCCTCTCAAAATTTCCAAGGAAATTTTGTGTATCTCGTATGAGATGTGAGTATTTTATCAGCAAGGCTGGCGTATTTCAATCAATAAGATTAAAGATTCTGTAAATTCCAATGAATAACTTTGTTGTTCAATCGAAATAATAGAGTATTATAATTACTCAATGCTAAAAATCAGTAAGTTGTTGGAGTGGGGGTGGACAAAATCCCTTCTTTGGTTTAGTATTTACTTAATGGATCCTATGTTGCTTGGTGCAGGAGTTATCGGTGTAGTCCTTTTGTGGGTTTTATTTACCTATAACGGTTTAGTGGTGGCTAGAAACCGGGTTAAAGAGGCTTTTTCCCACATTGATGTCCAACTTAAAAGAAGGTCTTCTCTAATTCCCAACTTGATTGAGACGGTTAAAGGTTATACCAAACACGAGAAAGAAGTTTTGGAAGAGGTTACCAAAGCCCGAACATCACTAATGAGTGCTACGCACCCGGCTGAGCAAGCCAAGGCCAACGATACTCTATCTGGGGCTTTAAAAACCCTTTTTGCGGTAGCCGAAGCTTATCCTGACCTTAAGGCCTCTACTAACTTTAAGGAGTTACAAGATGAGTTATCTGATACCGAGACTAAAGTTGCGGCCTCGAGGCAGTTCTATAACACTAACGTTTTGGACTACAACAACTCTTTGGAAACATTTCCCAGCGCTTTAATTGCTGGTACGTTTGGATTTAACAAAGAAGAGTTCTTTCAAGCTTCAGACCAAGAACGCAAAGACGTTGAGGTGAAATTCTAGTCTTCCTCTTGCCAATTTTTTGCAATCTGGTGGTAAAATAATCATATGGCAGTTGCAACAGCCCAAAACCAAATCTCATCTAATATAGTCAAAACCTGGTTGATAATGTTTTTCTTCTCAGCCTTTGTGGTTGGGGTGGTCTATATCTTTGCTAGAGCCTATGGCTATGATGCTCCTGGAGCTTTGGGGATGACCGGGATAGCTTTGATCATGGCTGGAATCATGAACTTTTTTTCTTATTATTTCTCCGACAAGATTGTTTTGGCTATCTCCGGAGCCCGCCAGATTCAAAAAAAAGATAAACCTGATCTTTTTAGATCGGTTGAAAACTTAGCTATTGCCTCAGGACTACCGATGCCCAAGGTTTACATCATGCAGGACACAGCTCCCAATGCCTTTGCCACTGGACGTGATCCTAAACACGCAGTGGTTTGTTTTACTACCGGAATACTGGATAAACTAAATAAAGCAGAGCTTGAGGGGGTAATCGCCCATGAGTTATCCCATGTTAAAAACCGAGATACACTTTTGATGACAATAGTTTCAGTTTTAGTAGGACTTTTGGCTTTACTGGCCGATTGGTTTTTAAGAGTTACCTGGTATGGGGGGCACGATCGTGATAGTGATAATAAAGGCCACGCTATATTTTTCGTAATAGCCCTAGTAGCGGCTATAATCGCTCCAATTATAGGCACATTGATTCAGCTTGCCATCTCCAGGCGCAGGGAGTATTTAGCTGATGCTTCAGCGGCCTATTTAACTCGGGATCCTGAACAGTTGGCTTACGCTCTCCAAAAAATATCCGGAGATAAAGAACCTTTGGAGGCTGCAAACCGGGCAACCGCCCATCTTTATATCACCAATCCTTTAAAAGGTAGTGAAGCTGTTGGTTGGTTCTCCTCACTTTTTATGACCCACCCCCCAATTCCGGAAAGAGTCAAAGCGTTAATGGCGATGGAAGGATCAATTTAAGCTCCAGTTGCGCAAATAATTACTACAGGATATAATATACAAAATGTTAGAATTTAGAGGTCAACGTGGTTTTTATATTACCGGAAGAGATACACTCTTTGATACTTTCGGTCAGAAAAATATTGTTACAACTGCCTTTGGCTATCCAAATCCCCGGGGCTTTACTCCTGAGTCGTTATTTCCACCGATCTCCTTTTCTTATCATGGTGATCTAGGTAGAGCTCGAGTTATAGATTTTTCTCTCCGATATGCCCAAGATGGGGTTGTGATTGAAAGACGGGGATTTTTAAAAAATTCTGTTCCATTTCAATTGATTAAAAGAGCAGTTAGAAATTTAGAGGACAGTATGGGGAGAGACCGGGGTGCGCTGCTTTTAAACGCCGCAGTAAACAGCGGAGTTTTAGATAATCCAGATTTATCACCTACTGAACAAAGACAATTTGTTGATCATTTTGAAAAAGATTATCTAAGTGGAGAGCTAGGTTTAGTGGCTAAAAGATGGGTAGATAAGCTGATTGGAAAAGAAGTCCTAATTCCCGTTCCTCATCTCAATAGGTATTATGGTCGTCTGATAGACCAATCAGATCCTCATCAAGTCCCAGAGAGTAGTATGGATTTTCCTGAACTATTCTCGAATTTAAATGCGGAAGAGGCACTGAGCCTCATTCCAGTTTTAAGATAAAACTTTTATGTTTGTAGATGATATTCATATTAAATTAAAAGCCGGTAAAGGGGGGAACGGGAAGGTGTCTTTTATCCCCAGAAAAAAAGCTGGCCCTGATGGTGGAAACGGGGGAAACGGAGGAGATCTATATTTTAAGTTCAGCTCAGACCTATCTTTACTTAGTCAATTTTCCTCAAATCAAACTATCAAAGCTGAGAATGGGGGAAACGGTGGATCAAATAATATGAGCGGTAAAAGAGGGGAAGATTTAGAGATATTGCTTCCGGTAGGGTCAACTATTATCAACACAGAGTCTGCTGAAACTTTAGAGTTAGATAAAGTTGGTGAACGAATTTTGTTTGGTAAAGGAGGGAGAGGTGGACGAGGTAACTTTGTAATGCGGTCTTCAGTTAATACTACCCCGATGGTAGCTGAAAGAGGTCAGATAGGTGAGGAGAGATCAGTCCAGATTTTATTAAAACTAATCGCTGATTTTGGATTAATTGGCCTGCCTAATTCTGGTAAAAGTAGTCTTTTGAACGCTTTAACCGGGGCCAACGCTAAAGTCGGCGATTATGAATTTACAACCCTTGAACCGAGTTTAGGGGTTTTAAAAGGTAAGATTATCGCTGATATCCCAGGATTGATTGAGGGTGCCTCTCTTGGTCGAGGTTTAGGGATAAGATTTTTAAAACATATTGAAAAAGTCAGTATCTTGCTTCACTGTATTGCGGCTGATTCAGTCGATTTTAAAAAAGATTTTCAAACTGTTAATCAAGAGCTAAAAAGTTTTAACTCGG
>JAUSKZ010000020.1 GCA_030646805.1 Candidatus Daviesbacteria bacterium | reverse complement strand
AAATTGCCATTGTCGGAAAATACTTTGCGACCGGCAACTTTACTTTAACTGACTCTTATGTCTCAGTAATTGAGGCTTTAAAGCACGCCTCATATTCTCAAAAACTAAAGCCTGAAATAACCTGGATGGATTCAAGCAAGGTTGAGAAAACTCCTAAAATTTTGGAAGGGTTTCAAGGAATTATAGTGCCGGGGGGGTTTGGGTCCCGGGATATTGAGGGTAAAATAATGGCTATTAAATATTGCCGGGAGGAGAAGATTCCATATTTTGGTTTGTGTTATGGGATGCAGATGGCGATAGTGGAGTATGCCAGGAACGTTTTGGAGTTAGGTAGCGCCCATACTACTGAAGTTGATCCGGAGACTAAATTTCCGGTAATCCACATTATGCCGGACCAAGAGAAGAGGTTACTGGAGAAGGATTATGGCGGGACTATGCGGCTTGGGGCTTGGGATTGTGTGTTAAAGGAGGGAACTTTAACTAAGAAATTATATGGAAAAGAGAAGGTTTCAGAGCGTCACCGTCACCGCTATGAATTTAATAATCAGTTTTTAAAACAGTTTACCAAGAATGGTTTAGTTATCTCCGGAGTTTCGCCTGACGGAAAACTGGTAGAGATTATTGAGCTTTCTAACCATCCTTTTTTTATTGGCACCCAATTTCATCCGGAACTTAAATCCCGCCCACTGTCCCCCCACCCTTTATTTATGGGATTTATTAGTGCAGCTAGTAATGTTAGAGTTTGAGGAGGTGAGAATATGATAGAAGGAGATAATTTTGAAAAAATTCGTCAAGGAGAGGAAATTTTGAGGGCGTCTGAAGCTAGGCTTCGTCAAGCCACCATAGATGCAGGTTGGCCAACTACTTATGATGATACGGGAAACTATACGCGTATGTTTCCTGTTGAAGAAGGCCCACCTTTCTCTGTTCTGTTGCAGGAATGGAGACAGGAGCAAATTAAAGAAAGAAGAGAGTCTGCTGATGCTCAAGCCAGAGCTAGGAAGGCTCTAATCAGAAGAAAAGGGGTTAGTAAATAAGTATGGGTAAGAAGAATTTTGACTTTTCGGGTAGGTGTGGAATATTATCTGACGTTGATATTAAAAATGCCTTAAAAAGTGGTGTACTAGAGGTACAGCCTCTTAACGGATTAAATATACAACCCTCTTCAATAGATATTCATTTAGCCAAAACTATTTTGGTTTTTGCCCGTCGCCGGGTTGGAGAAGCAGCGATTGATTTAAAAAAACCGGTAGATGAGTTTATGGATTATGAAGTGATTGACCCGAAAAAAGGTGGGGTTTTACATCCCAAGGAGTTTATTTTGGGGGTAACTGAAGAGTGGGTAAAATTACCAAATTGGCTTTGTATGAATGTGGATGGAAAAAGTTCGCTCGGCAGGCTCGGTTTGGTGATTCATGCCACAGCTGGGTTTGTAGACCCAGGGTTTGAAGGACACATCACACTCGAGATAACTAATTTTACCGATCTGCCGTTAATTATTTATCCAGGCATGGCAATAGGACAATTTAGATTTTCGGCCTTGATGAGCCCGGCTGAACATATTTATGGTGAAGCAATTTTAGGAAGTAAAAAGTACAAAAATTCATTTTCCAAAGAACCAAAACCAATCGCTTCTCAATACTGGAAAAACCTAGTTAAATAAGACGACAAGAGATGATAGTTATAATTAAAAGGATCGATAAGACGATACCCCTACCTAAATATGAAACTGCTGGAGCAGTGGCTTTTGACCTAACTGCTAGGGAGACAACTATTATTGAGCCTTTTGCGGTCGGTAGGGTTCCAGCTAATGTGGTGGTTGAAATCCCCAAAGGTTATATGCTTTTACTGAAAGACCGATCTTCGACAGCTAAGAAAAAGGGGTTGATTTGTACCCCCGGATTTATCGATCAAGACTTTTGTGGGGAGGAAGATGAACTGTTAATCCAGTTTGTAAATTTTCAAAAAACAGCGGTTACGGTGGAACGGGGGGAACGGTTAGGTCAAGCGGCTTTTGTGAGAGTAGATATTGCTATTTGGGAAGAGGTTAATAAAATGGGGAAGGCAGCTCGAGGAGGATTTGGAACTACCGACAAATAAGAAAAATGGTTGAAAAAGGAAAATTCATTGTATTGGAGGGAATTGATAATTGCGGTAAAACTTCGCAAATAGATCTTCTTAGGGATTTTTTAAATGAGAAGGGGATTCAAACAGTTGTTTCAAGGGAGCCAGGAGGAACCGAGATAGGAGAAGAAATTAGGTCCCTACTTTTAAAAGATAGAAAAGAGTTGATTTTTCCCTTAACCCAGGCCTTACTTTTTTATGCTTCCCGAGCAGCATTTAATAGCCAAGTAGTTTTACCAAATATTAATAAAGGAGTCTGGGTTTTGTCAGACAGATACTATCTCTCAACTGAAGTTTATCAAGGTTTTGTTCAGGGGGTAACCAGAGAAATTCTTGATGATTTACACTCTCGAATTGTTGTTGAAATGAACTGTGAACCAGACCTGTATGCCCTGATTGATATTACAGCTCAGGAAAGTTTTAGAAGAGACGGGAATTTGGATAATCTGGGCCAGAGTTTAGTTTATGAAAAACAAGGACTTTTGTTCCGAGAAAAGTTAAGAGCTGGTTATTTAGATTGTGCACGATCTCGAAAAAATGTCACTGTGATAGACGGGATGCAAGATAAATCAAAAGTTAATCAAGAACTAACAGCCCTAATTGGTGGGATGATTAGGCAAATAAAGAATATCTAAAATGGTTGAGGCAAAAAGAAAACTTATCACTGGCAGGTTAAATTTGGGTGAGATCGCGGTGCCTTTTCGAGATATCCATCAACTCTTTGCCGACTCCCCTTATGGAAGAAAATTAGAAGGAGAGATTAGATATGGAGCTTTTAAACCGAGAGAGGTAACTAATTCCCAGTGGGTAGAGATATTAGGTCCGGATGTCAATAATTTATACCACCTACCTCTTTCCTATTTATCAGCTGGAGTGTTTACAAAAGATTGCGGTGAGGCTTCTTTTCCCAGTCTTGAAGACCGAGAAGATATGCTCTTGACTGGCCTAACTCATGATTGGGGTGAAGCTATCTCGGGAGATTTGCAGTATGGAACTAAAACTGCAAGAGATGAGGAGGAAGAGCTTGAGGCTTTACTTAGAATTGCCCAAGAGGTAACAACTGACGCTTTAGGCGGAGATAGGTTAGTTGATAGGATTAATAAAGTTTCTCGGGGGATATCCTTTAATCCAAAGTCAGTTTTAGGAACTGCCTTTAATGTTTTAGAAAGATGCGGGTATACAAGAACTGCTCTGCGAGCCTGGAAAAAAACTTATGAGGTTGATAAATCCTCCGATGTTTACCCTAAATTACACCTTTTGGCCCATGATGTTGGAGGTGGTCACCTGGCTGAGCTAGTGAATTTAACAGATCAGTACCCGGCGGTAGCCGCTTTTCTAACCCGGAACAATAGAACCATCACTGAGATGTTTAACTTGATGCCAAGACAGTTAGTTTTTGAGGCTACGGGAGGTCAGAATTCAAAAACGGCAAGATTTGATGAGACTCGGGAGTCTTGGTTTGAAAATAGACACAGGTTTAGTAGATTACCCAAACTACAAAACGGTGAATTACCAAAAGCGAGTAGCCGTAACGGTGGAGTGGATATGTTTCAGTAGGTTCAAAGATCGTCCATGAATGAAAGAAAGTACAAAGTATATATGATGGGAGCGGTTTCTGGTGAGGATGGTCCCAAAACCCGCGACCTGAGAGCAAGGCTCGGAGATATTATCGTTCGAAGACAACATCAACTTCTGTCGCCTCATGTTGCCTATGATTTTGAGCAGACTACGTTTAGAGAAAAGATCGGAGGGTTAGATAATATTTGTGGGGCTAATCTCGCCTTAATGGATCAGGCAGAGGTATTTATAGCCGAAGGCTCAGGCGCCAGTGAAGGTAGAGGCTTTGAAGTAGCTTTTGGATTACTGGTAAAGATGTGCCCAGTACTTTATTTGCGGGAGGAAAAGTGGGGACGAGGCACTAGTATGATTTTTGGGAATAGCCACCCACTTTTATATGTAGCTATGTATAATCAGGAGAACTTAGAGAGTGTTTTTGATCAGGCTATTGAAAGAGTTCCCGTAATGTTGGAAAACCTTAGAAAGGTTACTAAATGAGTAATTTAATCAAACTTACAAGGAGTTTTAATCCGCCTTTAAAACAAAACTATTCTTCAACTGGCTCTTTCCAAGAACAAAAAGCAGCAGAGCGAGCGATTCAATATTTAGTCTCGGATCCTCAAGGCTCTGTTTACTTAACTACCCCTATGGTTCCGGAGATTTTGGTCTCACTTTGTATGGCTAGATATTCCCGGACCGAACTTTCGGCCAAAGAGCTACTTTGGCGGGAGTTTGTGGGAAATAAACGTTGGATTCCCTGGAAAACAATTTTAAAAGGCAAGGAGTCTTTGGATAAGATGTTTAATTTACAAAAAGCCCAAGAGGTAGCAGAGAGAATTCTCCTCCAATATGGTGATGATTCAGTATTTGAATTGGCCTCGGTTCATCTATTTTTTGATCGGATCTCAATGCCGGCTGCTAAAATTATCGAAGATATCCGGATTGGGCTTTCACCTCTCGAAAAGTCGACCCGCTATGTGGTTTTTGATCAGAAAGATTCCAGTGGTGATTACTCATATTTTAAGGACCCTAAAATTATGGAATCAAAGCATAAAGATCTTTATTTACTGGCGATGAGGAAAAGCTTTGAATTTTATACTGAAGTAGTCTCTTCCTTCCAGGATCATTTTAAAAAACAGAAGCCGCTTGAAAAGGAAGAGTTTGATGATCTTTCCAAGTCTGGGACTAGGGTAGCTTTTTCTAAATTAACTGATGAAAGATCGATCAAGGCCGCCAAAAGTGCTTATACAAGGTCAATCAGAAGTAAAGCTTGTGATGTGGCCAGGGGGTTACTGCCGGCCGCTACCTTAACTAACGTTGGAGTTTCGGTTAACGCTCGGGCTTTAGGTTATCTTTTGATGAAACTTTCGGCATCTTCCTTAGCTGAGAATCAGATGTTGGGTTTTGAAGGATTAAGGGAGTCTAAAAAGATATTACCTAAGTTCTTTGATGTTGTGGATAACCCACACGGCTTGGCTTATTCTGAATACCTTCGTAAAAGTGAGATTGAGATGAAATCAGTGGCTCGGAAGTTACTTCAAGGGGTCAAAAAAGAGCCAGCCCCAATGGTTGATTTGGTGGAGATGAGTCAGGACTGCGAGGTGAATGTCGTCGCGGGGTTACTTTATCCATATGCGAACCTTTCTTTAAGACAGATTTTAAAAATTGTTAAAAAGTTAAGTCAAGTAAAAAGAGGGGAAATTTTACACCGAAGTTTAAAACACCGAAAAGACAGAAGACACAAACCCCCAAGGGGCTTTGAGCTCGGAGGATACGAGATCGTCTTTGATATTCTCTCCAACTTTGGAGCTTTCCGGGATTTACACCGACACCGGATGTTAACCCAACAAAGACAAGCTTATACTACCGAACACGGCTTTGATATGCCGGATGAATTTTTGGAGATTGGTAAATCGGAGGGGTTTTTAGAAGTTATGAATATGATGAATGAAGCGCGGAGTAAAGTTGCAAGAGATTTCCCCGAAGAATCTCAATACCTTACCTCGCTGGCTCATAAAGTCAGATATTATTTTGGGATGAATTTAAGGGAGGCTTTTTGGTTGACGGAGCTTCGAAGCGTTCCTCAAGGTCACTTTCATTACCGAACTATTGTCCAGGAGATGTATAAATTAGCGATGAAAAAATATCCATTTTTAAAAAACTTAGGTTTTGGAGATGGCCAGTTTGTAAATATGGATGATCATCGTCAGAATTTGGAAAGAATGGCCGCTATGCAAAGAATCGAGAGAAAATTGGCTGAGCTGGAACAAAAATACTCCTGAATTTAGATTCCCTTGAGCTGGGCTGGTCTTTGTTCGATTTGTTGAAGTATTGATTGCTGGGCTGTTATTTGAATCTCTCGTAAGGTTTGACCTTGACTATTGATCCACCGTCTAGTGTAAGTGTCGTTGATAAAATTCTTGAAGTCGTCGTAGCCTAAGGGTGCTTCTAGGTATTGGATTTGGGGGAAAAGAGCCAAGACAGCTCTTCTTAAGGGTGTACTACTGAGTCCATACAGAATCCATCTTCTGGATTTAAATAATCCTCTAAACTTTCTAAACTCGATTCCCCGGATAATATCTTTTGCTTTTACATCGTAGCCTTGACCCAGCCTTCTATCTAAAAGAGTGTTGGCTGAAGTTTTTTCGATAGGTGTTATGGTTAGCCCGCCACTCGTAGTTGGGCGATCACGGACAACTAAGGCGTCTGGAACGGAGAGCTTATTTAAAGTTAAGTCTCCAAATGGAAACATAACGATCCGCTCATCAGGAGCTTCATGTAATTTTTGCCAGATTGCCAGTGTGCCGGACGCAGGAATGTAATATTCATCGGGTTTTAACCCCGGCGGTATTGTGTGGTCTGCGAGTCTCGCAAAGGCTGCCCCGCGAAACTCTCTTTTTTTTCCCTCTTCGTATATTGGATCTAAGGGAACACCAAACTCAACTTCTGCCATATGACACAAGTCACGGTAGGAAGGCGTCCCTTCAAACCTATTCAAAACTGCTCTCGGATTAGAAGTTGCAATCGCTACTCTACCTCTTTGAGTGTGTAATTTATGATAAAAAGCAGCTGACTCCCGGACAAAGTCTTTGAGTTCAGAAAGCCTGCCGTTTGATATAGGTTCGATATCCACAGAGGTCATAGACGTATATACTATACTATAAGTCACAGTATGGTACAACCTTTCAGTTGTAATTTTGCAATATTTACCGCTTGTAAAAAAAGTCTTGACTTTAAGTTCAGAGTAATGATACTAATATATTTGCGGGTCAAAAATTATTTAATCTAGTGCTACAGGCTAGAAATTAAACCAAATACTTTGATTTTCTGATTGACTTTAATATGAGCCTTTGTTAAAATCTTGGGATTAAACATCTACTACGGTTTTCCTGAATTAGTTTGTAGTAGAGAGGAATAAGGAAAACGAGATTAATCCTCTCGCGACCCATCTAAAATTATGAGTACAGTACCAACAATGCAAGATTTACTTGAGGCCGGTGTCCACTTTGGACACCAAGTCCGTCGTGGACACCCCAGGATGCAAGAATATATCTTCGGGGTTCGGGATGGAGTCCATATTATCAACCTTGAGGATTCGGAAAAACTCCTGCAAGAGGCCTGTGCCGTCGCACATAAATTAGGCGAAGAAGGAAAGGTCCTCCTTTTTGTGGGAACTAAAAAACAGGCTCAACCAATCACCAAAGAACTAGCGATAAGGGTGGGCGCACCTTACGTTGATTATAAATGGATGGCGGGGATTTTAACCAACTTTGAAGAGATGCGCCGAAATATTAAAAAACTTCAGGATCTACAAGATAAACAGGGAAAAGGGGAGCTATCTCATTACACAAAAAAAGAACAACTACTGATTACCCGAAAGCTTGAGAAGTTTGAGATTGAGTATGGAGGGGTGGTCAAGATGGAAGCTTTACCTGACGCCTTATTTATGATCGATAGTGTGGCTGAAAAAACGGCTCTGGCTGAGGCGATTAGACTTAAAATTCCAGTAATTGCTCTTTGTGATTCAAACTCAAATCCAGCTTTGGTAGATTATCCGATTCCGGGTAACGACGACGCCACAAAGTCAATCATAATTTTAACTGAAGCGATAGCAAACTCCTATGAAGAAGGACTGAAGAAATCCCGTGTGGTTAAGGTTGAAGGCAAAAAAGAAGACTCTTCCGCGGGTGCTTCGGTTGTAGTTCCGCCAGCTGAAGTAGCGGTTTTGGAAGAGGTGGTTGAGAAAGAAGTGATCAAAGATTCGAAGGCAATAGTTTAAAATGGCTGTCAATATTTCTGATTTAAAAAAACTGCGGACTGAGACAGGGGCTTCTATCGCTGATGTCCGCCAGGCTTTGGAAGAATCAGGCGGTGATTTAAAGGGGGCTCGGGAGAAAATTGTCCAAAAAGGTTTAGATAAAGCGACTAGTAAAGAGTCCCGGGAGGTTAAAGCTGGCTTAGTTGAATCATATGTCCACGCTGGTAAAGTAGGAGTTTTAGTTGAGGTCTTGTGTGAAACGGATTTTGTGGCTAAAACCGATGAATTTAAAACTTTGGCTCACGAGCTGGCTTTACAAATTGCCTCAATGAATCCGGAAAACAAAGAAGAGTTATTAAACCAAGAATATATTCGGGATCCGGGACAAAAGATTGACAACTTAATTAAGACGGCCATCGCCAAACTAGGTGAGAATATCCAAATCGGAAAATTTGCTAGAATAAGTTTAGGGGAATAGTTAAAAGTTCAAAGTTTAAAGTTAAAAATTGCTGTTTGTAATTTTAAATTTTGCATTTTTAATTTTTAATTTATTACTATGGATCCAGTACTACAAGAGGCCAATACCAGAGTTCAAAATGCCTTAGATCACCTAAAACAGGATTTGTCAACCATCCGGGCCGGCCGGGCTAACCCTTCTTTGATTGAAAACTTAACCGTCAAAGCTTACGGGGTACAGATGAAACTACTGGAAGTCGGAACAATAGCTGCTCCCCAGCCATCGCTTTTAACTGTCCAACTCTTTGATCCGGCGGTGATCCAAGATGTTATTAAATCTATCCAAGAGGCTAATTTAGGATTAAATCCCTCAAATGAGGGAACTTTAATCAGATTGCCGATTCCTCAACTGACCGCCGAGCGTCGGCTGGAATTTATTAAGCTCGCTCATCAGAAGATGGAGATAAAAAGAATTGAGGTTCGTCAAATTCGCCAGGATATCCGGGAGGATTGGAAACGGTTAGAAGAATCACAAGAGTTTGGTAAGGATGAATTTGAGCGAAGAAGTAAGTTATTACAAGAGCTGGTTGATAAAATGATGGAAACTATCGATCAAATTGGTAAACAAAAAGAAGAGGAGTTAAGAGAGGTCTAGTCTTATGATATTAACTGTTCTTGTTTTCATTTTAACTTTAGGCGTTTTAGTTTTAGTCCATGAATTTGGGCATTATTTTGCCGCCAAAAAGTTTAACGTTAAAGTTTTAGAGTTTGGATTTGGCCTACCCCCAAAGTTGTGGGGTAAAAAAATTGGCGAGACAATATATTCTTTAAATTGGTTGCCAATTGGTGGATTTGTCAGGCTCTTGGGAGAAGATGAAGTTCCGGGTCAAGAAGTTAAAAAACCAGAAGCTAATCGCTGGTTTTCTAATCAACCTGTTTGGCAAAGGATAGTTGTGGTGGTAGCTGGTGTGGTCATGAATTTACTCCTTGCGACCGTCCTTTTTTATGGAGTCTTGGGGTTTAGTAATTTTAAGGAAAAAATTCCGCTTTTGGTTCCTCATAACTTTGTTGGTGTCAGTCAAGTTGATGAAACCCTGGGGATTTTTATTGGGGAGGTAGCACCGAACTCGCCAGCCCAAAAAGCCGGAATGATCTCTGGTGAACGGATCGCCTTTTTAAACGGTCAGAATGTCAGCGATGAAAAAGTTTTTATTGAGGAAATTAAAAGGTTAGGAGGACAGGAAGTCACCTTGCTTTTGGAGGATAATCAGGGTAAAAGCCGGGAGGTTAAAGTTAGTCCTAGAGTTGATCCACCTCCGGGGGAGGGGTCTTTGGGGGTTAGGTTAGGGAGCCTCAAAGTTGCCAATTTGGCCTATGAAACTCCTACCCAAAAAGCTTTATCCGGTTTTTATCATTCCTATAATTTAACAGCCTATTCTATGAAAATTTTTGGGAGACTTTTGGGAGATGCTTTTAAAACACGAGATCTTGGAGCAGTCTCCGAATCGGTAGCTGGTCCTGTTGGGATTACCCAGATGACCGGAACGATTCTCTCAACTGAGAATCCAATTATTCCATACTTAAATTTCGTAGCCCTCCTATCACTTAATTTAGCGGTAGTTAATATCTTGCCGTTCCCAGCACTCGATGGAGGTAGGTTAATATTTTTAGTTATTGAAGGAGTCTTTAGGAAAAAAGTTAAAGCTGAGGTTGAAAGATGGGTTCATACCGCTGGGATGGCGATTCTTTTAACCTTAATTATTTTAATTACTGTTTCTGACCTTAAGAAAATCTTTTTTTAAATCGGTAGTGAGGATTGGACAACAACTTGATTTGAACGAGTCTGGCGGATAGCCAGGTACGGCTCGGGTATTTGTAGCAGTATTTTAGTATCTTCAACGATTGGGTTGTTTTCCACTTTCTCCATGTAGTCTTTTAAGGGAATAACTTTTCCCTTAAATAAAACTGGGGTATCTAAGGCAGGCTTAATACTAGTTCTTAAGTAATTCCAAGCCCGTCGAGCCTCGTTTTCGTCTGTTACCCAGGTTCCGTGGTAAAAGTTTGGAGTGGAGTTAATACCCATTCGGTCAATAACGGCCCGAAGGTTTCGGTTATTGGGCAGGCGTTGAAAACTGGCAAGTAATTGAGAATCGGATAAATTTAACAAATTCGGTGTCTTGAGGCAGTCAGGCAAACCGTTTTGGCGGACCCATTTGGTGATTTCCCGAGAATACTCTTCTTCAAGTCCTGTCATCATTGGCCCCTGGTAATGATATTTAAATCCCCTGGCTCTGGCGTTGGCCAAGGCTATCGCTTTTTCCGGGATACTATATACAACTTTTCCATTAATTAGTCTGGCATCTTGAGAAAGGTCCAAAGTGTTCCACGCAAAGGCTGGCACAATTTTTTCAGAGGCCATTCTCTTAGGATCACAAAGTAGATCACCAAATCTCCTAATACTGTGAACATACTGATATTGAGTTTCTTCAGAAGTGATATCTTGTACGTTTTGTCTGGGGACATCTGGCCCAAAAACCCCGGCTGCAAAATAATCAAGCAGAGTATAGGCGATCCGATCTGCTTCCAAAATGTCACCGTTTGGACGGCAAGAATGAATTAAATTACCAAGCAGAGTATTTGAGGTACCTTTAATGCAATCGACAGCATAACGAAGATGGTCTGGGTTAATTTCGTGTTTGGCCAACATTGCATGAAGCTCGCGGGCATTACTAGTAAAGGGTGGTTTATTAAATTCAGCTGATTGATCCGGGAAAAGGAGATGAGAGAGTAACTCTTCTTCATCAGCTTCAATATCAAGGTATCTTAAAGCTTTTTTTGTTCTTTCTCCTCCAGCGATAGTTGGAACATCGTGATAAGTCCCCATAAAGCAGGCAAGTAAAACTGCACTTCTTAAGAGTTGGTCGCCACTCTCTTTGGCTTCGGCTAGTCCCAGTGAATCAAAATCCTCTCTTAAGGTATGAAGCAACTCAACTGGTGAGTGAGTTGCCAAAGAATGAAGGTGAGAGGCCATTTGATCAGCTACTAAAAGTGAGTGGTCGGCTCTGGTTTGATGGTTAAGAGCTGGATAACGTCGGTGTTGGCTTAGTTGGTGAACTCCGTAAAGTCTTTGGAAATAATCAGTTTTCTCAAGTGAGTGTAAAAACCCCTCTTTTTTTAACGGGCGAAACCGTGGGGTGTAAGCATAGCCGCGGTGGTTTTTGGGAAAATAGGCCTCACCGTTGACCATGGTCATGGCGAGTGAAGTTAAGCGGTCTTTATCCCCTGTCCACTTATTGGGCCATTCTTTAAATAAAGGGTGCAAGTCGATGATTCCAGCATGATCGTAAATTTTGGCAGGATTAATTTTTTCGCTACTCATCGGTTTCTCACTTTGTAACAGAGTTTAAAAATATCATCAAGAGGACAAATAAGATCTTTGTATTTCATTTAAAAAAAACATAAGATAAGTATATGTGGGGGATACTGCTCAAACTTAGTTTTATCCTACCAGTAGTGTTATTTTTACCAGCTACTTTAGTTTTAGCTTCCCAAAACTCTCTGCCCGGAGATATTACTTATCCAATTAAAAGATCTTTAGAAAGTGTCATTTTGTCAGCAGCTTCGATTCACCCCAAGACCCGAGCTGCTTTTAACGTTGATTTTTCCAGAAGAAGATATACCGAAAGCCTAGCCCTTCTTAAAGAGGGTAGGAACGCCAACGAGAGTTTAGCTTCTTTGGTGGTCCAGACTCAATCAGCAGTCGTTGATATTAAAAAAATTACTAATCGGTCGGAGAAAGCTAAATTGGCCTCAGATTTAACCAAACAAATAAACGATATTAATCAAAACTTAGAAAAAATTCAGCAATCAAAAACGCTGCCTTCAGAAGTCCCGAAAACAACTCCGATTCCTCAACCAAAAATCGAAGAAGTAATTCCAACTCCGACGCCTACTATTACAAGAGTTATTACTCTCCGTCCAACTCGAGTACCTGGAGTCTCACCAATCGCAGTCCCGAGAGTAACGCCTACGCCAACAATCAGGCCAACCCAGGTCCCAACTCCAACTTTAACAATTGATCAACCAGACTCTGGAGAAACTACCGAAGAAGAGCTTCAAGAATATATTGATGAGCTGGAAAAAATTAAAGATCAATTAGTTCCAGTTTTAAGTTCAGCGCCGGAAGCCTTGCCATCTCCAACTCCCACAATTATGCCTACGGCAACCCCTACTCCGACTCTCCGACCGACCTCTACACCTATCCCAACACCCACGCCAAGGCGAGGGAATGGCTTTGGCCTTGCTAGTGTAGAGGAAGAGATTTTAACCCCAACTCCTAGTCCGACCATAGTCATCTCAACTCCAACTCCTACTCCCACTCCCACAAAAAAGCCAAGTAACTCAGGATTTGGCATCGCCTCCATTGAGGAACCTACCCCGACTCAAACTCCAACTCCTATTCCAACCCTCACACCGACCCCTACACTTTAAGATGAAGCGTGGTAAAATTTAACAGTAATGAGATATTCAAAGCTTTTTCCGAAAACTATTAAACAGACCCCCCAGGATGCCTTTTTAATATCGCATCAACTACTTTATCGGGCTGGATTTATTAGAGAAAGTACTGCCGGAAGGTATTATTTACTTCCACTTGGATTGAGAGTTCATCAAAATATTCAAAAGATTATTAAAGAAGAGATGGATAAAGCTGGAGGTCAGGAACTTTTAACCCCTGTTTTACATCCAATTTTACTTTGGCAAGAAACTAATAGGACTAACTCTGTAGGTTTTGAATTAATGACAATTAAGGATCGTAGTGAGACGGAGTTTGTTTTGGGTGGTACTGCTGAGGAGATGTTGGTTGATCTAGTCAGAAAATTTCAACTTTCCTATAAAGATTTACCATTAAATTTGTATCAGTTTTCTACAAAATTTAGAGACGAGCTTCGGGCTAGGGGAGGGTTGTTAAGACTTCGTGAGTTTATGATGAAAGATGCTTATTCTTTCC
>JAUSKZ010000017.1 GCA_030646805.1 Candidatus Daviesbacteria bacterium | reverse complement strand
ATAGAACTCACGATTTCCAAACCTTGGATCAATCACAATCTTTTCATACTTTGGGTAGTGCTTGCTAATATATAGAGCCATCTGTTTATAGCCATATTGAAAATCGACGGCCCGCTGCAGAGGATAATGACCGATATAAATAAGCAGAAAGTAAAAAAACGACAGGCCCAGCAACCCTATTCCACTAACTTTTAACACAAGTCTCTTCCTGAGATTCTCCCAGATATCTAGAACACCAACCGCGATAATAATTGATAGTGGCACCACTATCCCGAGTCCCCTAACGCTACTCGTCTCTCCCCGGCTTAAAGCCGGAACTGCAGGACTGATAAATAACCAGATATATAAGAATGTGGCGTGTTGTTTAAAAAATTCTCTGAGTTTAAACAATCCAACCAGAAATGCCAAAAGGAATGGACTTAGAAATATCCCTACTTGATAGGGGTTTTCTTTAGGTAAAAAGGTTGATCCATAGAAAAAAAGGTAGTTTAAAGAAAGATAACCTGAATACTTCTCCAAGGCAGCACTCATTAAAATCTGGCTTTTTTGAAAAGTATTAAATCTGTCACTTTCCAAAAGTGGCGCTGTTGAAAGGTCGTTATAAAAAAGCTCTGTGCTGGCTCGGCTAGAGCCTAATTTATCGATAAAATCTAAGGCTAAAGGTGTAAGCAGTATTAAAAACAGACCCAGGCCAACTAGATATATTTTTTCCTTAATAATCACCCTTCTATACGAAACCAAGAGCCCCAGGATAACCAGTGGGGTTAATCCCCACTCGGTATAATAGCCGTAAAGTGAGGCCGCCAAGGCGATAAAGCTTAAAAGTGTAACTAAGTTATTTTTCCGCAGCAGTCCATAAAAAAATAGGTAAACTCCCAGGGTCACAAAAAAGAGGGCGTAGTTTGACTCCATAGCCGACCGGGAGGCTGAAAAATGCCAAGGGGAAAAAGCCAACATCAACGATGACAAAAGAGCTAATTGATAATTTTGAGAGAGCTCCCAAACCAGAAGACCTACCAAGAGTATCGTTAAACTACCCATCACCGCTGAGGGAACTCTCGCTCCAAAATCAGTATTACCAAAGATCACTACCCCAGGTAGGGTAAGATATACCGCCAAAGCAGATCTATAAATTCCATGAGACTGAAATGTAGTGGGCAAAAATTGGTTGTGTTCATCTTTTAGAGTTCTGGAGATAGAATAAGCATCATAAGCGGCCCCTATCTCATCGTTTGATAGGTGTGGCGGAGCAAAGTCTAAGCCGACAAAACGAGAAACGATCGCTACAGCTACTAAAAATAGTAACAACTTGTTGTTTAATTTCATACCGGACTCGTAGCTATCAATAAACTTAAAATCACAAGCAGTAAGTATATTTTTTTATTGATACTAGGAAATCCCAGGAGGATAAAATAGATTAAAAACGGTGAGAGAAGCAAAAAAGGATTCAAATTATCTATAAAACGGCTGGAAACTATCGATAACGCTACTCCAAAGAGACTTAAATAGAAAAGCCGTTTCCGCTTCTCCCAAGACCTTATATCCAGTGCTATACCCACAACTAGTGGATATAAGTTAGCCAGTAGTAAGACGTTGTAAAGATTCTTGATGGTAAAAAGCTCGGCAATTTTTGAAGCTAAAACATAAAGATAAACTGAGCCGTTAAATAATAAAAGCCGGATTGGGTATGGGGCGTAGAGTGCTTCATTTTGCATCCCGGTGATCGCTTGGTTGATCCAGTTGTCATTAAAAACCAACAGGTTACTCTGGAATGAAATTGGGTAAGTTATAATCTCTCCGGCATAAAATCCAGCCACTAAGATCCAAAAAAAAATTACCGGCAAAAGAAAAAGCTTAAATTTTAATTTAGTATAGATCAGAAGCAATAGGATAAAGCCAATGGCAAAGAATAAAATGAGTGGGTGTTTGGGATTTTGATGAAAAAGTGGAACAACTCCCAAAAAAAATAGATAGATTGGGTCAATCTGGGAAACTTTCTTGGCGGAAAAAGCCTCAAAAAAGATTAATATTAAAGCTAAGATTAGAACATTTAAAACCCCAATCAAAAGGTTGCCATGAAGAAAAATATTTAAGATCAAACAGAGGATAAAAGGGGTAACAAGTTTTAGAGACATCTAAAGAGTCTTTTCTTTATCATAGCTACTGGATCTTGAGGATTCAATCTACCCGCTAAAAAACGCCCTCATTCTCCTCCATTCTCTCTGCCTGAATTTTCTATGATATTGCCTAACTAGACTACGTTGCTCTCCATAGAATCTATCAGTTTCTGCCTCAATTAATTCTTCGTTTGCCATCCTGATTATTTTGTCCTCTCTAAGATCAAAGCCTCCCCAGGCGATATGGAGAACCTCATGTACTAGTGTTTTTTGCTGTTCTTTGGGCGGATCGCCCCATTTTAATGGATATCTTATATCTCGGGCTGTCTGATCCATCGCCCACAACCCCTCCATTTGGTAAATTTCCTGCTGAAGATAATAAGCCTTGAACGTGAATAGGAATATAAGAGACGTCATCAACTCTTGTTTCTAGAATATCAACAAATGTTTCAGGGGTTAAGGGTAATTTAGAAGATTCTTTGGAATCGTGCTCAGACATGATTAGGATTATAGAGTAACACTAGTTGCGGGGATTGCAAGCTGTTAGCACTTATTTCTTCCTGTAAACTTCATCATGTGTGCCGATATCATAAAAATAAGATGCCTCATCAGTTTCCGTATAGATCATTCTATAGTTTTTATTAATAGATATACTCCAAGTATTTTTAACTTCTCTGGTGATTCTATGAAGCCTTAAAGATTTGAGTTTAGGATTTTGTTGTAAAAGATTTAATTGCTTGAGGATTTGTTTGTAAAGTTTGCGATCTCTTTTCTGGATTTGATTTAACTGCTTGAGAATATCTGGGCTAAATTTTAGAGGTTTCACGGATTATTAAGATACTTATCTAATTCCTCAATATTATTGAACGTGCCCGCTTTATCCTTATTCTTTAAAGCATTCTTATATGCTTTGATTGTTCTATCAGATGCCTCAAAAGTAGGGTATTCCATATCTTCTACATCTTTTAACATTAAATGTTTAACATAACCTGCTAGAGGCATACCAAATCTACTAGCTTTACTCTCTAAATACTCTTTTAAAGCAACTGGAAGATTTATTTTTATTTGTGTCTGTTGTGTAATCATAAGCTCATATTAACACCAATTCCAGGACTTTTCAAGGACTATTTCAGTTGCGAATGTAAGATGGTGTTAGGGCATCCTTACTTAGTCTCAACTCTTAAAAAGTTGTTTATGCAACTGAATCCTGTGTGTTTGCCTCCATCAGATAAAAGGTCAAAACATCCTGGAACATTAAAATAACTACCACACCTACCATGGTCTGTTTTACTGTATTCATCCGCTAAACATTTTCCTGAGGAACATTCGTTTTCACTTTGGCAAACTTCGCCACCATCTTCATAAAAATTATTACAGAACCAACCCTCTCCCCAAGTAACCCATTGACCTTTTTTACTTAGACACTCCTTCTTTTGTGTAATGTCGTATTTGTTTTCTACCTGATATGTTTGCCAATACTTTACGCCAAAATAAATTATTACTATTAATAAAATTAGAAAAATCAGTTTTTGCTGTTTAGGAAGCTTCACCATTATTTTAAGTATACCAAAAGGTGCAGATTAATCTCGTTTAAAGCTTTTTAAGTTTTTCTAAATCCTTTTTTATTAATGCTTCTTTCTTAGCTCTAGTCCAACCCTTAAGTTGCTTCTCTCTTTTCATTGATTCAAGCAATGTAGTGTAATTTTCAGAATAAACTAACTTAAATTCTCCGTTTTCTTTTGAAAATTTAGAAGCTCTGGTGGCCTTGTTTTTATGATCCGTTAATCTTTGTTGTAGGTTATTAGTTTGACCTATGTATATATTGTTATTGGAAAAGCGGAGGATATAGATAACGTAGGGCATAAGAATCCTTCGACTGGCTATAGCCGTGAGCGAACCCTTCGATTGCACTCAGGATGAGTCGAATCGGTTGCGGGGGTTGGATTCGGACCAACGACCTGGAGATTATGAGCCTCCCGAGCTACCACTGCTCTACCCCGCGGGCTAATTATACTTGGTGCTTAGGGGAAAAACAACTTCAGCCAGCCTTGCCAATTGGGTAATTTTATCTCTTCTACTTTAGAGTATAGACCCAATATCCGGTTAATCTCAGAGTCCGGAATAACTACCACTGTCTCTTTCTCCCGAGCAAGATTAAGCTTGTCCCGAGCCTCCCTCTCAATAAATCCCACTGTTTGGACCTCTTTTAGCTTATCTTGAAGCTCATTATTCTTTTTTTGGAGCTCCGATAGCTCTAAAGATGCCTGGTCTAGTCTATTACCAGCCAGCATAGCGTCACTAATCTGCCTGCCTAAACTATATAAGACCGCTAAAATTATTACTCCGGCCGCAACAATAATTAGTTTTTTGTTCATTTTCCTTATTTCTTATCTGACTTATTACATTTCCCTGGTTGACATTTAAGGCCTATATTAGTATTATATGAGCCTAGTATAAATTAAGAATGATTACTCTTAACGATGCCCGTCAACAGTTTATTGGTCACCTCCAAGGCAGAGGCAGATCCTCCAGTACTATCTTAGCTTACGGTAAAGACGTTGAGCAACTGGTCGACTTTTTAAAGGCTCAAGGCTTGGAAGATCCAAAATCAGTTAGTACCGAAGACCTCCGCTCTTTTATGAAAAAGCTCTCCAAAGAAAGTTATACCGCCAAATCTATCTCCCGAAAAACAAATTCGACTAAAACTTTTTTTAAATACCTGCGGATCTCAAATTTACTTGAGGCAGATCCAGCAGTCGGACTCGAGCACCCTGATTTTGAAAATAAGCCGCCTCGGATTTTGACCAAACTTGAGTACCGGGCGCTTAGAGACGCGGCCCGCGGTGATATTCGGATGTCAGCTATCATTGAACTACTACTTCAAACCGGCATCCGGATCGGAGAGCTGTCCAAATTACAACTTGAAGATCTCCGGTTAACTACCGATAATCCGGCAATTTATGTCCATCCTGAGGAGGGATCGGTTGAAAGAACCATCCCCTTAAATAAACCAGCTCTTGAATCCCTCCAAAAATATATTGAGATTAGACCCAAAACCCAAAGCAATCAAATTCCCCGACCAACCACAAAAGCCTTATTTATCACTAAAACCGGCCGACCACTTCTGGTTAGAAATATTAGAACCGCCATCGATCGGTATTTTAGATTAGCAGGGATCGTTGGAGCCAAGGTTAATGATTTAAGACATACTTGGGTTGCTCGCCAACTTCAATCCGGACTCTCCTTAGTTATGGTTTCCAAACTCTCCGGTCATAAAAGAGTTTCCACTACCGAAAGATATTTACAATATGTTCCCGCTAGAACCTCAGAAGACAAGGTCCGCCTAGAAGAACTCTAATTCCTTCCCTAAAAAACTTAAACAATATATGGAGCAAGACTCTAATACCCCTGACTTAAACTTTATCCCAGATGATGTCTTTATACCCTGCATCTTAGACTTTAGTAGATCTTGTCCTTTAGTATGTTTAGCTAGAGATTACGCTTGGATAATAGCAGCTGGCTCTGCAATTCAAGAAGGAAGTAGTTATTCTGACTACTTAAGATCGATCCTCGGAGCAGACAACCTTAAAGGGAAGATGTTTTCATCTCTTAGCCGGAGACTTGCTGAAGAGCATGACCTACATGAAGAGTGTCAGCAGCATATCCTCGGTAAGATATAGATTTAGCAAACTTCTACCTTACTCTTTTATACATATAGATATGTCCAACATACTCACCTCTGTGTAGGACTCCTTCCGGGAGTTCCCCGAACTTTTGAAACCCTAACTTTTCGTAAAGTTGAATCGCTAACGGGTTATTTGCAAAAACATCTAACTCAACTATCTTTAAAGCAGGCAGATTTGCTTTGGCCTCGTTTAAAACTGCTTCCATTAGCATCTTCCCTATCCCTTGTCCGCGGAACTCTTTAGCAATTGAGATTCCAAATTTGCCGACATGACCCTCAATCTTAGCTTTCATTTCTATCCCTGAAACACCAACCATCTTTTTTTCGATAAAAACCAGCAGCTGCACACTTTTTTGGTTCTTAATATTTTCTAACTGTCCAATTAGATATTTAGTTTCATCTTCAAGTGAGATCTGCTCACCTTGAAAGGTGATGAAGGTTTGCTCTTTTGAGAGCACATTTATATACTCCCACATCGCCTCTGCGTCATCCTTAGTGAGGTAGCGGATAATAAGCTTCCGCGGAATCTTGAAACCTTTCTTCTCCTTCATCCCCGGTCTGAAAGCCCGGGGTTTTGGCGAAGCGGTTATAAAATCCAATCCGTCTTTAGTTTTACTTGTGATCACGATTTTTCCTTCCATAGGTGGGCGAATCAGGACTTGAACCTGAAACCAGTTGTGTATAAGACAACCGCTCTACCATTGAGCTATTCGCCCCAATTGTGGCTAATTATACCAGAATCTTATGCGTCATTGCGAGCAAGATACTTACGAAGCAATCTCGTCATGAAGCTCCACGGCCTTACGACCGTGGTTTCTTCTCAGCTGATAAAGATCTTTAAAAGCTAGGTTCTCTCTTAATATTAGATCCAACTTCTTTTGTCTAGAGCCTCCTATATTTCAGAGATTGCTTCCCCTGAATCAAGTTCAGGGTCGCAATGACGAGATTAGGTTACTTATTAAAAAGGATAAGTAAAATTGTTAAGAGAATAGAGATTATTATTGAAGAGAGCCAAGGAATATATATCTTAAAGCCTCCCCGATCAATATAAAAATCCCCAGGAATCTTAGGGAAGTTAGGGCTGATATTAAACATTAACCCCAGGAGTAAAAATATTAAGACCAATGTATATAAAGATTTAACTAAATCCATAAAATTAACGGCTAGAGATTCGAGCGGGTGTTAATCTCCGCCTCAACTTGGACTACATCCCGTCCATAAGTTAACCTTGAAAGATCGATTATCGCTTTGGCCACTTCCGGCTTTTTCATAGCATTCCAGGCTTTAAAATCAATCCCGACATTCATCGAGAAAGGCGGAACCGGTTCACCTCTAACCTGAGTTTTAGTATAAACATGCCAAGCCTCAATATTAACCAAATCCTGTTCCGTAAAAACCGGGGCAAATTCATGCTGCAAAAAATTAGCATCAGTCACACCTACCCGATAAGCCATCAAAGTTCCAACGTTACCGAAGATGGCGTTTTTAATCTCTTCCGGCATCTGGCCAATAAATTGGTTGGCCACCGTTAGATTTAAGCGGTACTTTCTGGCCTCAGATAAAATAGTGGTAAAGGTATCAGTCGCAAAGTTTTGAAACTCATCGACATAAAGGTAAAAATCCCGTCTTTGATCCTCCGGAACATCAGCCCGAGACATAGCTGCCGCTAAAATCTTGGGGACTAAGATTAGCCCTAAAAAGTTAGAATTCTCCTCCCCCATTTTGCCTTTGGAGAGATTGACAATTAAAATCTTGCCTTGATCCATAATTTGCCTTAAATTAAACGAGGACTGAGTCTGGCCAATGACGTTCCGCAACATCCTGTTTGTTACAAACCGGCCAAACTTAGAAACTGTGTAGTCTAAGACCTCTGATTTGTGAAAATCGGCGGTGTGGGCGATCTGGTCAGTCCAATATCTTCTGACGATCGGATCGGTTACGTGTGGCAAAAGTTCTTTGACATACTCCGGATCTTGCATCACCCGCATGACCTCAATAAAAGTATTACCCGGAACTGCCATGACCGTTAACATGGCGTTTCTGACTCCGTGTTCAAAACGAGGACCGATAATACCCGTCTTATGAGGATCATAGAGTTTATACATTAACCCCAAAATTTCGGCGGTGATAAAGTGCTTCTCATCCTCGGTTCTCGCATCAAGCATGTTCATCCCAAAAGGCCTCTCCACATCTCCGGGGTTAAAATAAATGACATCTTGAGCCCGGTGCGGTGGAATTAGGGATAACATCTCCTCAGCAGCGTCTCCGTGGGGATCAATAAAAGCGACCCCTTTACCGGCCATGATATCTTGGAGCATTAAAGATTTAAGTAGGGTAGTTTTACCAGTACCGGTTCGGCCGATAATATACATATGCCTTCGTCTGTCCTCCTCGGTGATAAAGACGGGTCGATCTGTACCTCTAAAAACCGACTTGCCAAGATATAAACCTGAGGTCGGGATCTTTTCTGAAGCCGGAGCACTCCTAGCTGGTAGCCAGGCGATATGAGGGGTTGGGATAGTTTTGTTAGGAAAGTGAAAGATCGAGCCTATCTCATCCGGGGTTAAAACTGGAGTTTTACTAAACATTGGTAAATATCGATAGATAAAATCCATCATAAAGCCTTTTTCGCTGGTAACCTTCATCCCAGAAAAAGAGTTATAGGGACCGGCAAATTGTTCAAAGGCAGCTTTAATATTTGACAGATGCGCCTTGGCGTTATCTTTACTAGTTGAGGAAGTCACAACCCTAATAGCCACGTTGAATCCAGGTTTAGTAATCTTACCTTCAACAGCCTCCAATTGCTTGGCATCAGGTGGAGGCTTTGGGTGTTCAGGTTTACCTGGATCTTTTTCCTTTTTTAACCATTTTTTGCCGTTATCCTTCCAAGATCCATCAGCTGGAGACAAAACTAGTTGAATAGCTGCTCCCTCTCCCTCCCCCATTTTGGAAAGGGCTGAAGTTACTGCTGACAGAGGATCAGTTGGCAACTCTTTATAAGTTTTAACCGGAAAATAATCTGAGTGTTTTAAGCCATACATCGCATAAGCAGTCTGGCCTTTTTCCGAAAAAATATTATATTCCGGAATTTCCTTAATTTGAGCATCAGGGTAGGCTCCGTGGATCTGTTTCTCAATCAAATCCCGTAAAGATTTATGAACCGAGATAAAAAAGCGGATTGACTCGTGAAGAGCCACAATCTCAAATGAGATATGGACTTGAGGCTTGAGGTTTAAAAAACCAGTATGTTTTTTAATGGCATAGAGTGAGCCAAATAGTTGTTCCATGGCATCGATTTTAATCTCATTATCTTTTGGAACACTAACTTGAAGTAAAACCGATTCCAATGAGTATTTCTCCCGGTCTCGATAGCGATACCAAGAGATAAGATAACGACTTAAGTAAAAAATGGTAATTATTGCCCCGGAAATGAGGGTCAAGACGATAGCCAGTGTCGCCAAAAACCCTAAAATGTCAAAATCAAAAATTGTCGCTGTTTGTGTACCAACTTCCATATTTTAAGCAGCCTTTAAATCTTTGCCAGGATTTTTCTTGAGGAGTCTGTCTTTCAGTCTCGTTAAAAAGCTTCTTGAGGCCTCTGTGCCCGGGCGATCATAGATCAACCGATCACTAAGGTCCGCAATTCTCTCTCCTAACCCTTCTTGTTTAATCTCGCGCTCATGCCCCGGAAAATCTAAAACGTTACTGCCTTGAGCCGGATGAAGGCTGGGGTGATCTGCCGGAACAACTTGCTGAGTACTCGTCTGGTGACCTGTTGCTTCAGTAATTGAGGCAGCAATCTTTTGATGGTGCAGGCTCTCTTTCGATACAGGTGACTGGATTAAATCTTCGGCAGTTTTCTCCATAGAACTATTATACAAGGAACAATAGTCGATTAATATGGCGTGCCATCGGTTGGAAGCTTAATCTCCTCTAAATACTCTTCAACATCAAAAGCCGCTTTACAACCGGTGCCAGCAGCGGTAACTGCTTGGCGGTATTTTTGATCTGCAGCATCACCGGCTACAAAGACTCCCTCAACTGAAGTTCTAGTCTCATCTTTAACCACTACATAACCCCTATCGTCTAACTCCAACTCGCCTTTTAAAAACTCAGTACTCGGTTGGTGACCGATTGCTACAAACAAAGCGTCGCTTTGAATCTCACTAACTTCTCCTGTTTGAACATTTCTTACCTTCAATCCAGTGACTTTAGACTCCCCTAAAACCTCTTCAACTGTGTGATT
Organism: Candidatus Daviesbacteria bacterium; assembly: GCA_030646805.1. Classification (GTDB taxonomy): domain Bacteria; phylum Patescibacteriota; class Microgenomatia; order Daviesbacterales; family UBA10151; genus JAUSKZ01. Next base: position 5,012 of record JAUSKZ010000017.1, on the reverse strand, counting down.
CATTAAAAATTTAATATTGGCTTTAGATTTAACCGCTTCTTGTAAAGCAGCTTGAGCCCGAAACTCTCCCCTCCGGTGAATGACTAAAACTCTAGAACCAAACTTAGATAGATGTTGGGCTTCCCGCATCGCCGTATCGCCTCCCCCAACTACAGCTATAACTTTCCCTTTAAAAAAAGCCCCGTCGCAAACTGCACAAGCTGAAACCCCTTTACCTAAGAATTTTTGTTCAGAGGGTAAGCCTAGCCACTTAGCTGAAGCCCCGGTAGCAATAATAATGCTCCTGGTTTTTAACTCTGAAGTTTCGGTCTTAATTATAAAGGGATGTGATTTTAAATTAACCGAAGATACATCCTCATAGATAAGCTTCGTACCAAGCCTTTTAGCCTGGGCGATCATCTTATCCATCAGCTCCGGGCCCTGAATTCCATCTGAGAAGCCCGGAAAATCATCAACATCGGTCGTAATCATCAGCTGTCCTCCCGGAGTTCGGCCGGTAATAACAACCGGCTCTAGGTTCCCTCTGGCACAATAAATAGCAGCAGTTAAGCCAGCTGGACCAGAGCCAATGATCACCACTTTCAATACCTCTTCCATATCTACCTTGGACTACTCCCGGAGCTAGTTGAGACTGCCTTCGTCGGTGATACTTTTGGGGTAGCAGAAGGCGTGGCGGTAGCTGACGGACTACTTTCTAGAATAGGCTCAGGAGTTGGAGTTGCTACCACCGGAGTTGGGGTAATTGTGGCACTCCTGGATGCTTTTTGTAGCTGGCGGATCCAAACTAAATAGCCCGCAACCACTAAAATTACTAAAATCATAACCAGAACTGTTACATTTCGGCTCATATATTTCACCCCCTCAATTTGGGCAGACCTTTTGGCCATTGTATGTTGTGGGTGGCTTTAAATCAAGTATAATTGCCAGGTGTTACTTAAATTACTAGAAAAGAAACGGGAAACCCCGGAAGTTGAGTCTTTCATCTTTGAAAAACCAGCTAACTTTGAGTTTGTGGCCGGTCAGTATCTAAAATTTAATCTAGAGCACTCTCAAGCAGACGAGCGTGGTACCAGAAGATATTTCTCGATCTCAGCCACCCCCCACGAAGATTTCCTGATGATTACTACTAAATATATCCCCGACACCGCCAGTACTTTTAAGTCTCAGCTTAATAATTTATCTGTAGACGAAACGATCGAAGCAGAGGGACCTCGGGGGGAGTTTACTTTTCAAGATACCGGAGAAACCGTCTTTATCGCTGGAGGAATCGGGATTACTCCCTTTCGCTCCATTCTGCTTGATTTAGATTACAAAAACCTCCAACCTAAAATTACCCTTCTTTATTCTAGTAGAACTCAAAATATTCTTTTTAAACAACTCTTTGACGAGATAAGTATCAGAAACCCCAACTTAAAAATAGTTTATACGGTGACTGAGGATCCAAATTGGAGTGGCGAGAAAAGCCAGATTGATCCAGATTTCATTAAAAAATATGTTCCTGTTCTCCAAGAATCGATATTTTATGTCTCCGGGCCAGAGCCAATGGTTGAGGCTATGGGAAAAATGTTAGTCGAGATGGGGGTGCCCGAGGACCACTTTAAACAGGACTTCTTCCCCGGTTACGAAGCCAATGCATAAACCAACGAGCAATTTTAGTGAGAATCTGGTATACTACCCAAATAACTATGGGAAATTTTAATCGAGACGGCAGAGGCAGCGGCGGACGTGACTATGGTAGACCTAACTCCCGACCAGGCGGGGGCGGATTCAGGGACCGTGGCTCAGATAGACCAGCCATGCACCAAGCTACTTGTAGTAGATGCGGCAAAGAGTGTGAGGTGCCGTTTAAACCAACAGGTATTAGGCCAGTTTTTTGCAGCAACTGTTTTGAAAATAACGGCGGTTCAGAACGAAGGTCCGAGGGAAACGATACCAGAAGACCTAACTTTGAAGATCGGCCGATGTTTGATGCAATTTGCGCCCAATGTGGGAAAGATTGTAAAATCCCCTTTCAACCACGAGAAGGTAAACCAGTATATTGCAGCAACTGCTTTGAAGATAGATCTGAAGGAGAAAGAAGTGAGGATGGACGCCGAAATTCTACCCAACCCCAGTCAAGCGAACAATTAGATGCGATCAACAGCAAACTAGATAAAATCTTAGCTCTCCTTAACCCAGCAGCCTTGACAGAGACAGTAGTTGAAGTAGAAAAAGAAGTCGCGACTATCCAACCTGAAGATCAACCGGTAATAGTTGAAAAGAAGAAACGAGCCCCTAAAAGCCCAAACTCAAACCCTGAAGAGTAAAAATAGACCCGAAGTTAAAACCTACTTGCTTTCTTCCCAAGGACTCATCAGCTGAAAGTAGTTGCCACCCGGATCAGCTAAAGTAGCGATTAACATCTTTGCCTCATCTATACTTTAGGGTTTCTTATAAGGGACAACAACTTTCTATTGAGTTGGGGTAGCGGAGGGGGTATTGGTGGGTGTCGGGCTTGATGTAGGGATTAAAGTTGGGATTGTAGTTGGAGTAATGGTCGGAGTAGGAGTTACTAAAACCTCGCTCGTTTCAGTTAATAGCTCTATCTCGGCTATATCCTCTACTTTCATAACACTGGTATTCCGGTTATAGGGCCCGGTAACCAAAACTTGTTTATTTTGGAATTTTGTTAAATCTGCCCCAATTGGAATCGTCAAAACAATCACCTTCCCATCTTTTAAATTTAACAAATATCTATTTTCTTTGCCTCTAGCAATTTTTAAAATCCCAGCTTTAGAGATAGACAACTCCCCGACAGGCTCCTCTATGATTGGAGAAGGTGTAATCGGGGCGGGACTAATTAAAGAGGAGCTCCTGCCTAAACTATAGAAAGCAAAAGCAATGACTGGGAAAGCGATTAATGGGATGGAGAGTTTAATAGCAAAGGTAGTGGTTTGTTTTCTCCTAACTTGGTCTAACCAATATAATATCTTTTTAAAAGGATTGGTGATACTGACTTCTAAAATAGGCTTTTCTAAATCCGGAATAGGTGGAGGGGTATTTATCTCAACTTTACTTTTAATCTCCCCCATGGCCATACATCCATAATATGAGAATTAAAACTTTAGGTCAACCGCAATCACTTTATTGGAACCAATAAGCATAGCTCGGCCTGGCTGCGGTAAAACTCAATAATAGGCCGGCTCTGATCATAATTAACTTTGCTGATAATTTCTTGAAATTTTGGGGCTATTTCTAAAATATGTTTTTCCCAGTCCTTAATTTTATCCTTAAAATACTTTCCACCTGGGATAGTCCAGGTTGGAAATCCCAGCTTTTCTGGCTCCCTGGGTTCTGTTATCGCCAGACAAACTCTATACTCCCCACTAAACATAGTTCCATAAAATTTCCTCCCTTTTAACTGCCATTTAATGGCATCCTCCAATTTTTTAAAAGCCTCCCCTGCTCCCTGTGGCCCACTGGGAGAAATTAGATACATAACCGGAATATCCTCAAGCTCCACTTCCATGAACAAATAATACTCCTTCGGTAAACTCGCAACAAGCACCCTTTGGGGGATATTATCCTGGTTAAAGAATGACTTGGAAGTAAAAGGTTAAAAAAATAATGATATGAATTAAGGATGTGACTAATCCTGGAATATATTTCTTAGTAAAACCCCACCAAACAATATGTTGTACCCCATTTGCAAACATTAAGATAATAAAAAACGCTAAAAGATTTTCTCTAAATGGAAAACTCTGGAAAAATAATACTGCTGCCCAAAACAAACTAAAGCATATCTCAAAAGTAAAAAAGGTCACGAACGGCATTTTAAATAAATACCATTTTTTATGGAAACCTGTGGCAAGCTCCTCTACTGAGTGAATCAACTGAATTCCAAAGAAAATATAAGCAAACTGTTCAATCACTATTAAAATAATATCTCTTTTGGGGGTATTTTGGCGAGGATTATCTTGAAATTTTATGAGCTACTGCTCTGGGGTAATCAATCTTTTCAATATCAGTTATCGATTTCATCAGCTTCTCAGCTAGTTCTTTAACAGTCCTGAAAGCATTTATTGTGGCTAACTCGTCTGGGGAGATAAATTTGATCTCGCGACACTCAGAGGTGGGAGTAAAATTGAGATCTCTGACCTTTACTTCATAAACTACCCCAGCACTCCAAATACCTTTCATATTTTTTCCTAATAATAAGAACGTGGGGTTTTTACTGACATAGGTTACTGTTAATCCCATCTCTTCTTGAATCTCCCGTTTCAGACATTCCTCAGGAGATTCACCCCAATCAAGGCCTCCACCAGGCACTTCCCAGTACCCATTATCCTCCAAAATAACCAGAAACTTTGTTCGAGTCTCATCAAAAATCACAGCTTTTATGCTAATTCGGAAGAATCCATTTACAACATCTATACTCATGTTACCCTTGAGGTGTGGCTGGAGCTTTGGTAAAAAATTCTATTGTATTCCCCAGATCTTTAACCGGAAGATTAACAAATAATTTTCTAGACATCTCGATGATTTTACGATGATTAACAATAATTGACAAGTTGCCAGACAAGTAGAATACTTAAAGTTAATGCCTCGCCAAAAAGGTTTTTCTCCATTAATCATTATTATAGTAGTGGCGATTTTGGGATTAGTGGCTTTTTTTGGATTCAAAAACTTTAATTCCCCTAATCCACCTACTAAAACCCTACCTTCATCAAACAACCCCCCAGTTCAAAAAGAAGAAACTAACACCAATTTACTTGTACCCAAATTAACTTATACGGGAGCATATAACGGTCCGCTTTGTGACGCTTCCTCAAAAATGGGCGACAGCGCTCCCCTAGACTTACACTTTGAGAATATGGATAGAAACGGGGTAACTTGTGTGATCGCTTATACTTTCGCCGAAGAAGTGGTAAGTACAGACCATATCAAAGGTATAATTAAAAAATATCCAGGCAGAATCATCCCTTTCTATTCTCCGGGTTTAGGCGGAAAAGAAGCTGAACGATTTGTGGGAA
>JAUSKZ010000016.1 GCA_030646805.1 Candidatus Daviesbacteria bacterium | reverse complement strand
AAATTTAGAGACGAGCTTCGGGCTAGGGGAGGGTTGTTAAGACTTCGTGAGTTTATGATGAAAGATGCTTATTCTTTCCATGCAACGGAGGAAGATTTTAAGAAAGAGTATGAGAATATGAGGCAAACGTATCAAAGGATTTTTGAGAGAGTTAATCTAACAACTTTGGTGGCCGCTTCCGATAACGGATATATTGGAGGAGAATATTGCCACGAATTTATTGTTGAGTCAGATGCAGGGGAGAGTAAATTTTTAGCGAGTCCGGATCTTAAATACTGCGCTCATGAAGATATAGCAAAATTTATTCCCGATAAGAAGAATTTAAACGAAGATCAAAAACCTTTGCAAGAAGTTGATGCAGTAAGAGGAACTACTATGGAAGATGGAGTGGAACTTCACAAACTCCCTCTTTGGCAACAGATCAAAGATGTTTTATTTGTTGATGAAAAAGGAAGGTTTATCTTAGCAATTATCAGAGGAGATTTTGATGTTAATGAAGTTAAATTAATGCATTTAGTTAAAGTTTATCAATTACGTCATGCGACAGAAGCAGAGATTAGAGACAAGATTCATTCTGAACCGGGGTTTATCTCTCCGGTTGGGATTAAAGATATTATTGAAAAAGATATAGAGTTAATTATCGTTGCAGACGACTCACTAACTACTATTAAAAATGCTTTTGGTGGAGCAAATAAAAAATATCGTGATTTATTTAATATGAATTTAGGAAGAGATTATCAACCGGATATTATCTCTGATATAGCTTTGGCAAAGACGGGATTAATGGCTCCAGATGGTAGCGGAGCATTACTTGAGAAAAAAGGGGTAGAAGTAGGGAATATTTTCCAGCTTGGTTTTCACTATTCTTCAAAAATGAAAGATTCTAATTTTGTTGATCAAGAAGGTAGACAGCAGCCTTATTATATGGGGTGCTATGGGATAGGGATAGCTCGGACGATGGCAACAATTGTAGAGCTACACCACGATGCAAAAGGGATTATTTGGCCAGAGAGTATTGCGCCCTTTAAGATTCATCTTGTAGGACTTGATTTAGAAAACGGAGAAGTTTTTGAAAGAGCCCAAAAAGTCTATTTGCAACTTCAAGCGGAAGGAGTAGAAGTTCTTTTTGATGATAGAATTTCTGTCAGCGCTGGAGAAAAATTTGCTGATGCAGATTTAATAGGTATTCCTTATAGAATAGTAATCTCTAAAAAAACGGAAGATAAGATAGAAGTTAAAAAAAGAGATGAATCCGAGACTCAATTTCTTTCGGTAGATGAACTGGTTGGATCATTAAGGTGACTTCAGGTTGATTTTAAGGGCGATTTCTGCTAAATTACTCAGATTGTATGATTACCAAAAATATAAATAGCTTACCTAAATCCCTAATTGAAGTTGAGATTACCGTGCCTTGGGCAGATTTGGAAATCAGGTGGAATGAGGTTTTACTGAGGCTTTCGGCTGAAGTTGAACTTCCCGGATTTAGAAAAGGTCAAGCTCCCAAAGACATGGTTGAGCAATCACTTGGGAATAAACTCTCAGAAGAGGTTTTTCGAGTAGTTTTTCCGGAAAAATTAGTTGAAGCACTGCAAGGCACTGAGATTGTGCCAATTGATTATCCTCGTTACCAACTTGTTTCATTTATAAAAGGTCAAAGTGTTGTCTATAAAGCCTCGGTTACCAAAAGGCCGGAGGTTAAGATTGGGGATTATAAAAATATTAAAGCTCAGAGACCTATCCAAAAAGTTATTACAGAGGAAGATGTTAATAAACTAGTTGAGGATTTGTTTAAAAGATGGAAAACCAAGCAGCCAGTTGGGGGTGTTGAGGCCCCGGATGATAATTTTGCCAAGGCAGTTGGAGCGTCAAGTTTAACGGATCTTAGAACTAAATTAAAAACTGACCTTGAGAATGAGGCCAAGTATAATAATGAACTCGACTATGAAGAAGCAATCTTACAGGAGGTGGAAAAAGTTACCACTGTTGAGATCCCGGATGTCTTAATTGAGGATGAGTTAAATCGGATGTTGGTCTCGCTGCAACGCCGGGTAGCCGACATGGGACTTTTAATGGAGGATTATTTGAAAGGCCAAGGCGAAACTTCTGAAAGTATTAAAAATAAATGGAGGCCACAGGCTGAGAAAAATGTTCGGATGGAGTTAGGTTTAGCTGAGGTTGGTCGGCTGGAAAAAGTGGAAATTTCCGATTCAGAGGTCCAGGCGGAGATTGATAAAATCCAAGATGCCAAATTAAAAACTCAATTTGAGCAACAAGAACCAAGGCTTCACCTTCGCCATAGCTTAAGACAGATTAAAACCTTAGATCTTTTAAAGAAGGTCACCCAGCCCCACGCCTAAACTGGCAAGATTTCCCAAAAGGTAGTAAAATACAAAAGTAATTAAAAGTTCAAAGTGAAAAGTTGAAAATTTTGAATTTTGCATTTTAAACTTTCAATTTATTTAAGGGAGGTGTTTTTATAGGGAAAATTTAAATTTCCCAAATATTATGTCAATTATTGTTAAACGTGGCCCAAATGATAGTAATGATAGTGTAATTAGGAAATTTCAAAAAAGAGTTGTTTTAGAAAACGTTGTTCAAGAATACCGGGATCGCCAATACCATAAAACTGCCTCGGAAAAAAGACAAGAAAGACGAGCTGAAAAGGTGCGTAAAATAATGCGGTATAAACGTTTCGAGAATTAATAATATCGAAACGCTTGCCCATCCGCCTTTGGCGGAGGGTAAACAATTTGAGAACTAAAGATGATACTTGATACTATCCAGGAAGATCTAAAAAAGGCTCAGTTAAATCGAGATGAGACTTCTGTCTCAACTTTAAGGATGCTCTTGTCGGAGATAAATTATGGAAAAATTAGATTAGGACGTGAATTATCTGAAGAAGAAATTATAGGTTCTGTTCAAAAAGAGATTAAAAAAAGACAAGAATCTATCTTGGCTTTCAGATCTGGCAAACGGGAAGACTTAGCTCAAAAAGAAGAATCAGAAGTTAAAGTTTTAGTTATCTACTTGCCACCACAACTTAGTGATGCAGAGTTGACTAAAGTCGTGGAAGATTCTATAACTAAGCTTGAGGCTAAAAGTTTAACTGATATGGGATCAGTTATGGCTGAGGTTCGAGGTCAAGTTGGAAATCAGGCCGATCCTTCAATAATAAGTGTTCTGGTGAAAGAGAGATTAAGTTAATATGGTAAATGTAGTCATTAGTTCAGATCCACGCTATTTAGTTAATAAGGGAGCGATTCAATCTGCGGTTTTAAATATTTTAACCCAAAATAAAGTTCACGGTCGGGTTGAGGTTGAGGTAGTAGTGGTTGGGGATCGGAAAATGCACGAGCTCAACCGCGATTATCGTGGTCTCGATACAACCACTGATATCTTAACCTTTGCCCTTCATGATGCTAGCGCCCAAAGCTTACAACAAACTCAAGTGCCAAGGTTTAGCGGATTTATTATGCCTCCAGATTCTTGGTTGCATTTAGGTTCGATTGTCATCTCCTACCCCCAAGCTGTTGAAGATGCGGGGATGGATAATAGGTCAGTTGAGGATGAGATTAGTTACTTGGTTGAACACGGCACGAATCACTTGTTAGGCCATCACCACAATTAACTTTTGATACCTTTGAAACTTAAAAGTTTTAGGCTAATCTTAGTGTATGGTGCTTTACCTCAAATACCGTCCCCAGACTTTAGGTGAACTATTTGGCCAAGAGGCTGTAAAACTTACTTTAAATACTGCAATTTCATCCAATAAACTGGCTCATGCCTATCTTTTTTGTGGTCCGCGGGGATCTGGTAAGACTTCAACCGCTAGAATTTTAGCTAAAATTGTCAACTGTGAGGCTGCCTCTGAAGAGGTGAAAGGTGGTTTGTCATTACCTTGTAACTTGTGTGGTTCTTGTATATCGATCACAGATGGATCAAGTCTGGATGTGGTGGAGATGGATGCGGCTTCAAACCGGGGGATTGAGGATATAAGGATCCTTCGGGATAATATTAAATTGGCGCCTGTTAGCTCCAGGAAAAAAGTTTACATTATAGATGAGGTCCATCAATTATCAGCCGAGGCTTTTAACGCCCTCTTAAAAACCCTGGAGGAGCCACCTAGCCATGTCATATTTATCTTAGCCACAACCGAGGTGCAAAAAATCCCGGTCACAATTTTATCTCGAGTCCAAAGGTTAGATTTTAAATCAGCCACCATTGACGATTTATCGACATCTTTACGCGAAATCGCCAAAGCGGAAAAGCTGGAGATATCAGAGGACGCCTTAATGCTTATTTGTAAAAAAGGCGGCGGTAGTTTTCGGGACTGTATCAAGCTACTGGATCAACTCTCAGGTTATCAAAAGATTGATCTTGCCTTAGTTGAGGATAAACTTAGTTTGGGTAAAGGGGAGCAAGGAATAAAATTGCTTGAGGCAATCGCTCAAAAAAATACCGCTCAAGCGGTAACAACCCTCATAAAACAACTCGAAACGGGCGTTAGCCCTAAGGAGTTTAATTTACTAGTCTTGGATCTTTTAAGGGGGGCGATTTTAGTCAAGAATTGCTTGGGTGAAAAGCTCGTTAAAATTGAGATGGAAAAAGATCAATATGAATTACTTGAGTCTGTGGCTGCAAAATTTAGCTCCGGAGAGATTTTGAGGATAATTGATCTTTTCCAAAAGAGCTTGGAACAGTTAAGGTACACCGGAATTCCATCCTTACCTTTGGAGGTAGCCGTCATAAGTAGTTGTCTGGAGGGTGTTTTAGAATCCAAAGTCCAAGTGTCGGATTCTGAAGAAGTAAAAACACCAGCTGTTCAAATTCCCAAACTTCCTGAACAGTCTCACAGTTCATCTGATGATATCGTCAAAATTCAAGACCGCTGGGAGTATATTTTGGAGACAGTTAAACAATTTAATTTTTCCTTGGAAGCACTTCTTCGGTCCGTTAAGATCGTTGAGTGTGGGGATAGGAACGTTGTTTTGGAAGTTCCCTATTCTTTCCATCAAAGAATTTTAGAGACTCCCAAATCCCGAGATCCGCTTGAAGCCATCCTGTCTGAGATACTAGGCAGGTCTATCCGGGTCTCAACTATTTTAGGCAAGTCTCAACTTAAGAGGGAGGAGCTGGCGAATGTAGAGATAGCTCAAGATGATGAGATTGTAAGACTTGCAGCTGAAATCTTTAACACCGATACTATTAATTGATATATTGACAGAGTCCAAAAGTCCCGTGTTAAACTAACTTCCTAGAGGGTAAAATATTGAATCTAGGAATTTTTAAACAATTAATTAAACAGCAAACGAGCTAAAGAGCCGAAAGGGCTCTTTTTTTTTGGAGAAAAATGGCAGAATTTAATTTTAGAGAATCTGTAACCCAAGGAATCAAAGAGGCTGGTGGTTGGACTAACGCTCATGCTCACGCTGATCGCGCTTATACCATTACTCCTGAAACTCTCCACCTTTCCAGGCTGTCTTTAAAAGATAAATGGAGTGCAGTAGATCAAATAAAACGGGACTCAACCTCAACTGATGTTTATGATCGCATGGCGAGAGTAGCTGAGAATATGTTGCACCAAGGAGTAACTGCCTTTGGGACTTTTATAGACGTCGATGAAGCGATTAGGGATCGGGCTATCATGGCAGCTTTAAGATTAAGAGAGACTTTTGGAAGGGATATAGATTTAGTTTTTGCAAACCAAGCTTTAAAAGGAGTCTTGGATCCTGAAGCATCAGTCTGGTTTAATGTAGCTGCTGAGTTTGTAGATATTATAGGTGGGCTTCCGGCTCGTGACAAAGGTAGGGAAAGGGAACACCTAGATGTTTTACTTGAGACTGCAAAGTGGAGAGGAAAAATGGTCCATGTCCATGTTGATCAAAATAATACACCTCAAGAGCGAGAAACGGAGCTGTTAATAGACAAAGTCCGAGAACATGGTATGGAAGGCAAGGTAGTCGGCGTTCATGGAATATCTATCGCGGCCCAGCCTTTAGACTATAGAAACTGGCTTTACTCCCAGATGGAAGATGTAGGACTTGGGATGATCGCTTGTCCTTGGGCTTGGATAGACGATCAAAGGTTAGAAGAGTCGGCGCCTATTCACAACGCTTTAACTCCTATTGACGAGATGATTCCCAGAGGAATTACTGTCGCCCTCGGAACAGACAATATTTTGGATATTTATAAACCAAGTAGTGAAGGGGAGATGTGGCCTGAGTTAAAACTTCTTTATGACGGAAATCATTATTATGATATGGAACAAATTATTAGGGTTGGGAGTGTTAACGGAAGGCTGCTTCTGGGACTGCCGATCAGATCACCTATTCATAGTAATGGAGCGGTAAAAGTATCATAGTTGCAATAAATCTCTAAAAGTTGTTAGATACCTCTACTGTGTCCAAAATTGTCTTTAAACTTATTGAGAAAGAAAAGGTTAGGCAAGTGACGGGGCTCGAGATGATCCCCTCGGAAAACTATGTCTCTTCTGGTGTTCTCTCAGCTTTAGGATCAATATTAACCAATAAATACTCAGAAGGATTCCCCGGCCGGCGTTATTATGGGGGCAATGAGGTTATTGATGAGATTGAAAATTATGCGGCCGATTTAGCCAAGAAGCTCTTTGAGGTACCTGTAGCTTTGGTTCAACCATACTCTGGGTCTCCGGCTAACATGGCAACAACTATGGCAGTTTGTCAGCCAGGAGAGACAGTTTTAGGATTGGCCTTGTCTTCCGGTGGTCACTTAACTCATGGAGCCAACCTCTCTTTTTCCAGTATTTTTTATAAAGCGGTAAATTATACGGTTGGTCCGGACTGGAAGATTAATTTCGAGGAGATGAAAGAACTTGCCCTCAAACATAAACCAAAATTAATTTGGGCAGGGACTACCGCTTATCCATATAAATTGGACTATAAAAAATTTAGGGAGGTGGCTGATTTAGTTGGAGCCTACTTAGTTGCTGATATCTCCCACATCTCCGGGTTGATCGTGGGAGGGGTTCACTCATCCCCGGTAAATGATGTTGATATTATTACTACCACCACCCATAAAACCTTAAGAGGGCCTCGGGGGGCGATGATTATGGTCACCGATCGGGGACTTAAAAAAGACCCGGATTTAAGATCAAAGCTGGAAAAAGCGATTATCCCTGGCCTTCAGGGTGGTCCTCATAACCACCAAACTGCGGCTATAGCTATTGCTTTGGAAGAAGCTGCGACTCCTAAATTTAAAAAATATGCTGAGCAAGTTGTTAAAAATGCTAAGGTATTGGCGGAGGAATTGGGGACCAAATCTGAAAATCACCTGATACTTTTGTCTCTGACAGATTATGGATATGGGATGGGATATCAGGGCCAATATGCGCTGGAAACGGCCGGGATAACTGTTAATAAAAATACTATTCCCGGGGAACCGGTCTCACCTTTTTATCCATCGGGAATCAGGTTGGGCACGCCCGCCCTGACCTCAAGAGGGATGAAAGAGGCTGATATGATTAAAATTTCTAAATGGATCAAGTTGGCTTTGGAAGAGACCAGGGGGAATGAGACTCCAAAGGAGAAAGAGTTAAGGGCAGAGCATATTAAGAATTTTAAGAGAGAGATTGTTAAAAATAAAAATCTTCAGAGAATTAGAAATGAAGTTAAAAAGTTTGCCTCAAAATTCCCAGTCCCAGGGATATAACCAAATAAAATACACCTCGGAGGTGGTGGAGCTAGTACACCTCGGGATTTAATCTAAAGACAAATGTTTAATTAAACTAAGTTCTTTTTGATAATCTGCCTGATCAAGGACAAATTTTTGGTACATCTCTTTGCTTGGAAAAAGATCTACAAGATCTTTATGAGTTGTATTAGTTGAATTATTGCAGTAGTTTGGGAAGGATGACCAAGGATAATGTTTTAATTCTTCTGTTGAGTTAACTACGAAACCTGTACATGGGTTGAGATGAATGTACCTTGAAACATGGATTAGTTGTTCCTCAGTTTCAATCCTGACAGCTTTAAATTGAGTCAGAAACAAGGCTCCGTCTCTGTTATGTTTTGTATTGAAGTAACGGGTATAACTATTTTGAAAGTTAGCCAAAAATTTAGAGATCCCTTTCTCCGCTTTTTGCCTGAGCAGAAGATGAAAATGATTTGGCATCAAACAAAAGGATATAGTATCTATCAATGCCTCAGATGATGCCAGTGATTTTAATAAATCATCCTGTCGGCTTTGCTCCAATATCAAGAATTTGGATAGCCTTAAAGGTGGTTTGCTGAAACAGTAATATTGAATTGACTGTATTGCTCTTTGGTAATCTCTTTTGAAAAGGAAGGTAGGTTGTCTATTTATGCCTCTATTAAAGACATGATAGATTTCCTCGGTGACAAGCGGGACCTTTCTTATGGGCATACTCTCATAATGATGATTTTATCCCGAGGTGTCAAGCTAAGACACCTCCGATGTGTGATTAGGTGAGCCTAGTGTGTTGGAGTTCACTTAAAGGTGATTTTTTAAGCCAAAGAAGATATAATATTTGATATGGACTTTTATGACAGGATAATCGATGGGAGAGCTTTGGCTAAAAAATATGAGGAAAGTTTGAAGATAAAGGTTAAAAGCTTAAAAAGGATACCAAAGGTTATTAGTATCTTGGTGGGTAGTGATCCGGCGTCATTGCTTTATTCCCAAATTAAAAAGAAAAAAGCGGCCGAGATTGGAATAGATTTTGATTTTATCCAATTTCCGGCTGAGGAAAAATATGAGGTAGTTGAAAAATATATCAAAGATTTAAATGATGATCTGGATGTATCAGGAATTATGATTCAACTGCCTCTGCCGAAGATGTTTTTAGGTGATAAAAATGAGGACGAGTTGGTAAGTACTATCAATCCTCATAAGGATGTGGATGGACTCAGGTCCGATTCCTTATTTATTCATGCCACGGTTCGGGCAGTTCTTACCATATTTAAAGAGGAAGAAATTGAAGTTGGCGGTAAAGTTGTAGCTGTTGTCGGAGCCACTGGTATGGTCGGAACGCCGATGGTTTATGAGCTTAAAAAAAGAGGAGCTGAGGTAATTCCGATTCACAGTAAAACCCGGGGATTGGAAGGTAAAACTAAAGAGGCAGATATTATCATCTCAGCTGTTGGAATCCCAAATCTAATAACTGAGGATATGGTCAAGGAAGGGGTGGTAGTGATTGATGTGGGAATGGATGTAGATTTTGAAAATGTTTCCAAAAAAGCCTTTAAAATAACTCCTCCTAAAGGCGGAGTTGGTCCGGTGACGGTTATTTCTTTGATGGAGAATGTTTTCGATGCAGCTTGTCACAACCCCCCTCTTGCCATATAATACCCCTTATGGGTTTGATGGATGGACTGAAACAACTTGGGGATTTAAAGAAGATGCGGGATCAGGCGATGGAAGTTCAAAAACGCCTGGCTGGTATTAAAATAACTGTCGAGCACCGAGGGGTAATTGTAGTCATGACTGCTGATCAAAAGGTAGTCTCAATCTCCGGAGAATTGGATCACGATAAAATTGCTGAAGCTGTTAACGAAGCCTTAAAACAATCTCAAAAAGTAGCCGCTGAAGAGATGAAAGGTTTAATGGGGGGCATGGGTTTGCCAGGAATGTAGACTTAGTTGTGGTAGAATTGTGACCCATGGCGTCGGTTCCCAAAGTTATCCAAAAATTAATAGAAGCTTTTGAAAGATTACCTGGAATTGGGCCTAAAACTGCCCAAAGGCTTACCTATTATCTTCTCCAGGCCCCTAAAGAGGAATCACAAGCTCTAGCTTCTGCAGCCACAGATTTAAAAGAAAAGACAGTTGTTTGTGAGATTTGTTTTAATATTGCTGAAGATGTAAATTGTTGGATCTGTTCAGATTCAAGTCGAGACAAAACTATCATAGCGGTGGTGGAAGATCCTTTGGATGTTTTAGCTTTGGAAAAAACCAACTTTAAGGGCTTATACCATGTTCTTAACGGATCAATCTCACCGATGGAGAATATTGGCCCGGAGGAGCTAAAAATTAGGCAAATCCTACCTAGAATAAAAGCGGGTGAGGTCAAAGAGGTAATTTTGGCTACCAATCCGACGATGGAAGGTGAGGCCACAGCGATGTATATCGATCGGTTAATTGCGCCACTTGGTATAAAAGTTACCAGAATTGCCCGGGGACTACCTGTAGGAGGAGATTTGGAGTACGCCGATGAGACAACCTTGCGGAGATCGATGGAGGGCCGAAAAGAATATTGATGTTAAAAACTTTTAAACTAAAAAACGGTATCCAGGTTGCTACCTATAATCTACCGGATTTAAGATCCATCCATTTGGAAGTTATTACCAAAAGTGGGTCTCTGGTTGAGACAACTAAAAATAACGGAGTGGCCCACTTTATGGAACATATGCTGGTTCAAGGTACCCCGTCTTTTCCTAGCGTTGAAGATTTATCAGGTCATATTGAGAGTTTAGCCGGCAGTTATGGGGCCTACACCTCAAACTTAACTGTTGGTTTTCATATCACTTTGCCAAAAACTCACCTTAAGGACGCTGTCCAAATTTCCAGCGAAGTATTTTTTGAGCCACTTTTTGCAAACGAGGCCATAGATCGAGAAAGACAGGTAATTATTGAAGAGATTCGGGAAAAGATGGACTCTCATTGGTTTAAAATTAATGAATTTTTCCGGGCTGTTAGATTTGGAGAAAACCATCCTTTAAATCGCAATCCGGCTGGACAAATAGAGATTGTGAAAATTCTAACCCGTGATGATTTAACTCTATTTTGGAAAAAGTATTTTTTACCTACAAATACCTCAATTGTGGTGACGGGCAAGTTTGATCCAGATCAACTACTTAAACTCCTGGAAAAATACTTTGGCCAGTATAAATCTCAAGAGGCTTTTCCGGGGTTTCCCAAAATAACCAGAGATGACTTTAGTAGGAGACAAGTTAGTATTCGCCACGATAAAAGTTTGGGATCTAATTACCTAGATTTAGCCTTTCCAATCTTAGATCTTTTAGCCCCTTTAAACTTGAGGGTTAAACAAAACTTGGCTTTTGTCGTTTTGGGAGGGATCAGAAATTCCCGGCTCTTTAAGTTACTTCGGTATCAAAGGGGTTTGGTTTATAATGTTTCCTCAGGGGCGGCTACCTGGCCGGGTTTAGGCTATGGGTATATTGGTTGTGAAGTCTCGACTGAAAATTTGGATGAAGTTGTTTCCTTAATTTCCCGGGAGCTTTCAGCTTTATATAAAAATGGGCCAACAGATTCCGAGATAGCTTTTGTTAAAAATTATTTAAATAACCAATGGCTGATGTCTTTTGATCACCCTTCAGCAATTACTGGCTGGATGGAAAATGACCTTTTGTGGAACGATAAGATTAGGATGCCGGAGGAGTATATTGAGATGATTAAAGACTTCACCGCAAAAGAGTGTGTTGAGATTATGAAAAAATATTGGGATTTTAGTAAGTTAGTCTTAACAATTCAAGGACCGCTTAAGAGTTCCAAGGAAAATATTAAAAAATTTGAAGCGCTAATCCAAGAGTTAAAGTAACGACTACCTGCTATACTACTTATATGAGTGATGGTGATAAAAGTGGAATATCTCGGGCGATAGAAGATGTTAATCAGGCGGTTGTAAAACCGGTGGTTGATGAGGTAGGTCAAGCCTTGGAGTTAGGGGTTAAGTCAGTAATCGGAGGTCCTCAGACTACCCAAGACGATCCTGCTAAAAGGCAACAAAAACAGCTTGAAGAACAGAAGAAAAAACAGGAAGCCTTAAGAGTTTTAGATTGGTATAAAAAAATAGAGGAATCTCAAAAGGTGGTTCGGACCCAGAGTCAACAACAAGTTCAAGAGAAAGAGTCTCAAGAAGCGGAAGAGGAAAAAGTCCAACAGTTTAAAGTAATGGAGAAACAGAAAAAACAACAGTCAATTGCCATAACCCAAGCCAAGACTAAAACTGAAGCTCGGGGTGGAGTAGGCGGATAGCTTTAAAACTCCTCTCTTCACTGAAATCCACTTTCGTCTTATACTTTGGGTGTGAGCCTAAGACTATTTAATACCTTATCCAGAAAAATTGAAGAGTTTAAGCCTTTAAATCCTCCTAAAGTTGGGATTTATGCTTGTGGTCCCACAGTTTATGATTTTATCCATCTTGGAAATCTAAGAAGTTTTATATTTTATGATCTTTTAAGAAGGACTTTGACTGCCAATAACTTTGAAGTCCAGTTTGTAGAAAATATTACCGATATCGAAGATAAAATTATCAAAAGAGCTCTCGAAAAAGACATTACTCCAGAAGAGTTAACCAAAGAATATACTAAATATTTTAATCAAGACACAAATCAGTTAAATATTTTAACCCCAAATGTCCAACCTAAAGCTACGGAACATATCGGTAAGATGATCAAATATATTGAGAAACTTTTAGAGAAAGGTTTGGCGTACCAGGAAAAAGACGGATCAGTTTACTTTGATATTTCAAAGTTTCTCAATTATGGAAAGTTATCTGGTTTACAAAACAGAGAGTTAAAAACTGGAACCCGGATTTTATCTGATGAATATAGTAAAGATGATGCCCAAGATTTTGCTCTTTGGAAGGCGGTAGAAAGTGATGAATATGGTTGGGACTCACCATGGGGTAAAGGCAGGCCAGGTTGGCATATTGAGTGTTCGGTGATGAGCCAGGAGTATCTGGGAGATACATTTGATATCCATACAGGTGGTATAGATTTAATATTCCCGCACCACGAAAACGAGATCGCCCAAGCTGAGGGGCACAGTGGGCAGAAGTTTGTAAATTATTTTGTTCATGCGGAACATTTATTAGTTGATGGTAAAAAGATGAGCAAATCTTTAAATAATTTCTATACTTTAAGGGATATTGAGGAAAGAGGCTTTGAGCCTTTAGCTTTTCGCTACCTAACTTTAACTGCTCACTACCGTGACAAGCTCAATTTTACCTGGGAGAGCTTAGAAGCTGCCCAACAGGCTTTAAATAATATTAGAGAAGAAATTAGAGGTTGGGAATTGCCTGTTGGACCGGAGGAAAGGCCCAAAGAGCCTGTCGCACAATTTTGGCAGAAGTTTTTAGAGGCTGCTAGTTATGACCTAAATATGCCACAAGCGGTTGCGGTGATGCATCAACTTCTACGCTTGGATACCCCAACAGCTAGTAAGTCAGCGACTATTCTTAAAATGGATCAAATCTTAGGGTTAAATTTAGACCAGTATTTGGGTAAGACTTTGGAGATCTCGGATGATGTCCAAAAATTGCTTACTATTCGCGAGAAAGCTCGGAATAATCAGGATTTTAAAGAGGCAGATAAGTTGCGAGTAGAAATTAAAAAATTAGGCTATGAAATAGAAGATAATCCAACCGGCCCAAAATTAAAAAAGCTTTAGACCTATAACTTGCAAAATTAGCCTCAAAGTAGTAAAATCTCCTTTATGTACAACCCTGAAGACAAGGCTCCATTTTTACCGGAAAATATTGAGTGGAAAAACGTCTCACTGAATCCTGGACAATCTGGTTTCCGTGTTTCGGCCGAACAGGATGATGGAGATGTTAATTCATTTTTTGAAAAAGTGTTAGTACCGGTTAATGAATATATGGGTCCTCATATTAAACTAATTAGAACTGATCGGATGATTAAAGATCGGTTGGAAAGAGTCGCCACCGAAACCTTAAGATTAGTTGGACCTGATCTTCTAGTCCCTAATTTTTCAACTAGAATTCGAGTTAGCCGAAACCTTGGAGTGAAAAGTAGATTGGTAGAAGTAAATTATAGTGGACAGGATGAATATCTACGGCTTACTCAAACTTTAGATAATCAGATTTATTCAGCTTCAGCTACTTATGATAAATCAGGCGACCCGCATTTATTCTGCATTAAAAGATTAAGGACTCCTGAAAAATGGGCTGAGATCCAAAGTCAAATGAAAGTGTATATGCGGCAATCACTTGGAGAAAACGGACGGCAGTTAGTTGTAAACTTCATACATCAAAATCCAGCCATGCCAGCCTTCTTACCAGATGTTAATTTATGTAACCAAGCTCCGGAAAATATCGAGGAAGATATTGCTATGACTTTTCGAAATAAACAAAAACGCAACGATATAATGTTAGCTAAGTGGCCAACTGAAGTTCAACGGGAAGTTTTAGGCAAACTTGGTGAAATATCCTTGGAGGTAGCCGGATTTTACCGAGAACCGGACTTTACTCCCTCAAAGAGGGCTGAATTTATGAAATCTTTTGAAGAAGAGATGATGGAGTATATACCCAGGTCTTATGATCTTTATAGGCAGGAAGCTAGAGACAAAGTCTGGAAGGACTTAGCCAAAAAAACTTTAGTTGCACTTTTGATAGGCAACTATACCAGACTTAGTTGTCTGGAAGAGTATGGTGTAATGAAAGAGTTAACAGGAAGACCGAAAATTTATGAGTTCAGAGTCCAGCATGAAACTTATGGATCCATTTACGTCTCCTCCGAGCCCTATAATAACGAGCATTCTTACGATGAAGTTAAGTTGGATCTTTTAACCAATCCTCGTTCTTTTGTTTTAACTGTCCGTAATCGCCAAGGACCTCGCGGCTTTACTCGGGTTGAGTTTGATAAAAAGATTAAGGTTCCTAGGGCGGTAAGTTTGATGAGGGCTCCTGACCATTCTTGGATAGGCACTTTTGACCTATTTAAAGGCGATATTAAAACTTACGACGACCTTGCATCTAGTTGATCTTCGCCCTTTTTTCGGATATTATCAATAAGTATGGTACCTTTGGCAGATCGGATGAGACCCCGGACCTTAAAAGAGTTTATCGGAGAGAGACACTTGCTCTCTGAGGATAAACTACTCTTTAAGGCTATTAAAAATAATCAACTATTTTCAATGATCCTCTGGGGTCCTCCGGGGGTCGGAAAAACATCTCTGGCAAGACTTATCGCCAACGAGACCTCCTCTCAATTTTTGGAGTTCTCAGCGGTCAACACTGGGACTCCTGAGCTAAAAAGATTATTTGAAGAATTAAAGCGTGAAAAGCAAATAGATCCAAGTAAACAAACAATTATTTTTATTGACGAGATCCATAGATTTAGTAAATCCCAACAGGATGCTTTTTTACCCTATGTTGAAAATGGAACAATTCTTTTAATTGGGGCGACTACTGAAAACCCTAGCTTTGAAATTATTAGCCCATTACTTTCCCGGACCCGGGTATTTGTTCTGGAGCCTCTATCGAAAAATGATTTAAAAGAGTTGGTCATGCGAGCCTTACAAGACTCTGAGCGGGGTCTTGGTAAATTTAAAGTTGAGATCAAGGATGAAGCTTTGGAGGCGTTGCTGGAACTTTCTGGTGGGGACGCCAGAAAAGCTCTAAACGCTTTAGAAGTAGCAGTGATGGATATAGTTGGTCAGAAAAAGAAAAATATAACTCAAGAGTTAGTTGAGGAGGTCTATCAGGCAAAGCTTCTATCTTATGATAAATCTGGCGATGAGCATTACAATACTATCTCAGCTTTCATTAAATCAATGAGAGCCTCAAATATTGACGCCGCACTTTACTATTTAGCCCGAATGGTTGAAGCTGGAGAGGATCCTTTGTTTATTGCTCGGAGAATGGTCATCTTTGCCTCCGAAGATATTGGACTGAGTCAGCCGACAGCCATAGTGGTGGCTAATGAAGTTTTTAGAGCTTGTGAGACGATCGGTTATCCTGAGTGTCAGATAAATTTAGCTCATGGGGTGGGTTATCTGGCGAAGGCTTCAAAAGACCGAAGTGTTTATGATGCTTACTTTGCCGCTTTAGAGGATGTTAAAAAATATGGAAATTTAGCCATTCCTTTAAATCTTCGCAACGCTCCAACCAGGCTGATGAAAGATTTGGGTTATGGAAAAAGCTATCAAATGTACTCTGAAGAGAGTCTATTACCGGATAAAATAAAAGATAAAAAATATATTTTGAAAACGAAAGACAAGGTTTGAGACAGTAAAATCCCGATATGGAAGTTGTTTTATTGGGGTTAATTTGATAAATTAAGCCGATGTATTCAAGATCAACTTTAAAAAATGGTTTAACTTTAATTACTGTAAACCTGCCTCACCTAGATTCGGTCACTACTCTCCTTGCTGTCGGGGTAGGTTCTAGGTATGAGAGTAAACGGGTAGCCGGGATTTCCCACTTCTTGGAACATATGTTTTTTAAGGGTTCAAAGAAATACCCAACAGCTGAGATTATCGCTAATCTAGTTGATGGGATTGGGGCGATCAATAACGCCGGAACCGATAAAGAGGTAACTTTTTATTGGATCAAATCGGCTGCTAAACATTTGGGGTTAGCCTCAGATATTTTATCTTCTCAACTTAAAGAATCGCTGTTTGCAGAAAGTGAAGTTGAGCGGGAAAAAGGGGTAATTATAGAAGAGATGAGGATGTATCAAGATAACCCTAACCGCTATGTTTGGTCACTTTACGACCAACTCCAATTTGGAGACACACCCTTAGGGAGGGATATTATTGGTACCCAAAAATCGGTCACCTCATTTAATCGTAACGATTTTTTAAATTACATCCAAAGTTTTTATGCACCTTCCAACATGGCTCTGGTTTACGCCGGCAAACTACCAAAAGATATTGAGGGTATCGCCGAAAAGTACTTTGGGGACCTACCTAAAAACTCCTTAGAAAACTTTGAACCTTTTAAATCAAAAAAACAAACTAAGCCAAAAGTTAGTGTTTACTATAAGAAAACCGATCAAGTTCATTTGGTTTTAGGGGTAGAAGGGTATGATCGAGATAGCGATAAAAAATACGCCGCCCGGGTTTTAGGGATTATTTTAGGTGAGGGGATGTCTTCTCGGCTATTTATGCAGATAAGGGAAAGACGGGGGTTGGCTTACTCAGTGTTTGCTTTCCACGAACCTTTAAAAGATACCGGTTTTTTTGCAACCTACGGGGGTTTAAAAAAAGAGAAGATTGAGGAAGGGTTAAAGGTAATTATTGATGAGCTGGAGCGAACCGTTACCGAAAAAGTTACCCCCGAAGAGTTAAAAAAGGCCAAAGAGATGGAGCGAGGTCGGATTGCACTCCGCTCGGAATCAACGAACTTTTTAGCTGAACATTTCGGGATAAAATATGTCTTGGATAAGAGTGTTGAGAGCTTTGAAGAATACTTAAAAAAGATCGATCAAGTGAGTGCAGAGGATATTCAAGCAGTGGCCTCGGAGTTATTTCAAAGATCAAAATTTAACTTACAAATAATTGGTCCATTTAAAGAAGCTCGTAAGTTTGAGGCAATTATAACCGCTTCGCCAAAACCCTGAGCACTTCGATAAACTCAGTGTAAACCTGTCGAAGGGATGAAGGCGAGGAAAGGTTTCAAGATTCCGCGGTATTAAGTAGCGAAGCGCTTGAAAGCCTAAGAACTTGCTCACAAGTTCGCAAGACCGATGCTGAAGCAAGCTGTCTTAAAATACAAGAAAACCACGGACTCTCAGTTCGCGGAAGCTTATAAACTCCTAGAATATTTTTTAAGATATTCAAGCAGTGGTACTGCTAAGCTCACCGACAGTAGTCCAATCACCACTCCTCCTAAGATATCTAAAGGATAGTGTACCCCAACATATATCCGGGAAAGGCCGACCCAAATTAAAAATATGATTAAAAAGATAGCCGCCTTTGATCTGTAGTATAAAAAACTAAAGGTCAAGATAGCCATAGTGGTAGTGTGTGAAGAAGGAAATGAGGAAGAGTCGGGAGTGGCAATTAGAGGACTTATATTATGGGCTAGCATTGGGCGGGGGATATCAACAAATAGCCGAATAAATTTAACTGTTAGATAGCCAATGACAATTGCTATAAGGGTTAAGAGTAAAGCCTTTTTCTGGCGATTACCCTTAAAGGAGAAATAAAAAGCCAGACAAAAAGCGATATAAATTAAAAACTCTGCCCCAAAGATCATTAAAAAATCTAAGATCTGGTTTTTGGAACTTAAAGAATGGATTAAATAAAAAACCTCTAAATTACCCACGGAGTGCCTCTATATAAGGTAAGAATATTAAAGTTCCGACAATAGCTGCAGTGATAATTAAAATTACAACCGCTCCCGCCGCAATATCCTTAGCCCGTTTGGCTCCAGGGTGGTATTTATCAGTAAATGAATCAACGATAATCTCGAGGGCCGAGTTAGTTAGTTCAGCGGTTAAAACAAGGCCGGTCAAGAGGATTATGATAACCCATTCAATTCTTGTAATGTTAAACACAATACCTAAAATAATAATTACGATAGCCTCAACTATCCCTAAACGGAAGTTTCTTTCGGTCTTGACCGCAGCTAAAATGCCTTCTAAGGCGAACTTAAAAGATTTGAGTATTGTGCCGGATTTTTGAGGATCCATATAGATAGTATAGATAATTAAAGTTCAAAGAGGAAGAAAGGTTTTTCTTGAGTAAGACTTCTGCAAAAGGTAAAATACCTGGATGAACTTTTGGCAGGAACTTAAAAAACCAATTATCTGTTTGGCGCCGATGGATGAGGTAACTGATGTAGTTTTTCGAGAGGTAGTGGCTGATATAGCCAGACCAGATGTTTTTTTTACTGAATTTACCAACGTTGACGCTTTAAACTCTAAAGGACGAGAGACCCAAATCAGGAGACTGGAGTATACAGAAAACCAAAGGCCAATTGTGGCTCAAATTTGGGGACTTAAACCTGAGAATTATTTTAAAATTGCCAAGGAGCTTCAAGAGATGGGGTTTGACGGGATAGATATTAATATGGGTTGCCCGGATAAATCGATCAGAAAGAGCGGTTCTTGCTCCTCTTTAATTGAGAATAGAAATCTGGCGCTTGAAGTTATTACAGCAACCAAAGAGGGAGCAGGCGATTTACCGGTCAGCGTTAAAACCCGATTGGGGGTAAGGGAGATACAAACTGAGGACTGGATAGGTTTTTTACTTTTACAAAAGCTTCAGGCAATAACTATTCACGGAAGAACGGTTAAAGAGATGTCCAAAGTTCCTACTCACTGGGATGAGATAGGGCGGGCAGTTAATTTAAAGAATAAAATTGCGCCGCAGACTATTATTATTGGGAATGGAGGAGTTAAAAACTATTTAGAGGCTACTCAGAGAGTTTTAGAGTTTGGGGTAGATGGAGTGATGATTGGTACAGGCATATTCCAAGATATCTTTGCTTTGAGTAAAGCTGGTGATACGGAAGAGAGTCACAAAGTAGAGGAGATGCTCCAATTATTACTTTTACACGGGCAACTATTTGAAGAAACTTGGGGAGATACAAAAAAGTTTTTAACTTTGAGGAAATTTTTTAAAATTTATATCCATGGATTTGAGGGTGCCTCAGAGCTCCGAGGTAAACTGATGGAGGTTGAGAATTTAGAACAAACTAAAATGATAGTTGAAAAATATATTTCCCGTTTGTCGAGCTAACCCATACCTGGTTCGGGTTTAACTTTTAGAGTATCTTGATACCTACTACAAGGAAGTGTCACCGATGTACTCATCTAGTACACTAGCTTGACATTGATGTAATGGTAAGTATAATCAGGGAATGGCAGAGCGTAAAACAGAACAAGGGAGTCAAGATGATCTTGCCCAAACCTATGCTGCTACTCTTTGTTTTATTATAGATACCATAGACACAATGCCTCAGGACTTAAGATATAAAGTTGCAGGCTATTTAAAAGATAGCTTAGCAGATGGTTTTGTAAATGTTATCCTAACTAATCCTTGGCGAAGACTGTCTAACGTAGATGCTTCAACGGTTGATGGCAATATTAATTTTGTTATTGAAACTTTAAAAGGTGACGACCCAGATCGCGATAGAGTGGTTAGTATGATAAGATCACGTCCAGGACCTCGCCGGATGGAATATTAGTTAGAAATATATTTCACCTGAAGTATATCGTCATCTTTAATCTCTCTTGTTAATAAATCCTAATCTTCCCGGCCATTTTCGCAGTACAAGCTTATTAATATTTGAAGTACCGTATTGACTGGAAGATTTTTGGGTATATATTAAAGATATGAATCTCAAAGATTTAAGAAAATTTATTATAACTGCGACCATATTTTTGATGATGGTAGAGCTAAAACAGGCAAGAGATATTGTATTAATTCCCTTGCTTTAGATTTTAAGAAGAGTAAGTAGACAAACTCTTACTTTTTTAATTCCTCTTTAACTTCACATTGTAACTTTCAAAGATTAAACTGTGATTCTATGAACGGAAGATTAAACCCTAACTTTGCTGATCCAGCTTCTGATAGTCTAAGTAATCGTGAAGAAGTTAGAAAAACCAAACCGGAAGATTACGATGAATTAAGTGAGTCTGGGACTATGCCAGATCCAGAGCTAATTGAGGGAGAGACAACTTTAGAAAGAGCTCAAGATATGGGTCTTTATTTAAAGGCTGATGAGGAAAGTCCGCATGCTTTAAATATTATTAAAGAGTTAGCAGAGAGTCAAAAGTTAGAATAAATTGAATAGAGGGAGGTGAATTTATGATCAGAAAAGGTTTGGCCAGTGCAGACGAAGTTACTCGTCGTCGAGTTGCGGAGGCAGGTGGAAACGCTTTCCACCTAACAAGAGGATTGGAAACTGCAGATAATGAAACGCGGGAGAGGGTAGCCAGATCCGGTGGCAGGAGTTCCAAGCGAAAAAGGATCTAATTTTGATTACTAATTGACACTAATATCCTAGGTTGAGATACTAGCCGTAGTTTGGAAACGCTGTTATCAATTATTTTAGCAAATACTGTAGTTAGTTTAATCGCCCTTGTCGGTGGAGGGCTTTTAATTTCTCAGAAACTTTTAACCCAGAAAGCTTTGACATATCTGGTCAGTTTTGCTGCCGGGGTAATGCTGACCACTTCTTTTATCGATCTTTTGCCGGAGGCAGCTGAGGGGATGCAAGACATAGGTCCGTTATTTGTGGCCACATTTTTGGGGATCATCACCTTTTTTTTCCTGGAAAGATTCGTTTTGTGGTTTCATCACCACCACGGAACTCATGGCAGTAGCCCGTCTAGTGTTTTAATTTTACTCGGGGATGGGGCCCATAATTTAATTGATGGGGTGGCTATCGCTGGAGCTTTTTTGACCAGTCCGGCCTTAGGGATAGCCACAACTATTGCAGTGATCGCCCACGAAGTTCCACACGAAATTGCTGATTTTAGTGTTTTGATAAATTCCGGAATGAAGAAGTTCCAAGCTCTTTTTTATAATTTTTTATCTGGCACAACCGCGGTTTTAGGCGGTATTTTGGGGTTTTATTTCCTGGAAAACTTAAAGGGGTTAATCCCTTTGTCCTTAGCTTTTACGGCCGGAATGTTTATCTATATTGCTTGCTCGGATTTGATCCCAGAGCTCCACACTGATTTTTCGAAATCTCGAAGTTGGGTTCAAACGATCCCCTTTATCTTAGGAATAGTAATTCTTTGGACTTTTATCACCCTCTTGGAAGGCAGTTGACCCACCTCTAAAATTGATTTACTCTGTTAGTAGGTGAGTTTTTTCCTAATATGAATATCTTAAGCGTTGCCTTTGGTGATTTAACTTTTGTTGATGTCCACGACCCAAAAGAGTTGGAGTTAAAACATCTACGGACTGAATATAATATTAGCAAATTTCACTTAGAGGATTATATTAACCGCAAACAAGTCCCTAAAATTGAAGAGGAAAAAGATTATATTTTAATTGTCTTAGATATCCCATTTCTTGATGATGGAACTGAAGAGGTGCATCAAAATGGTAATAGCCACACACCCCCCGAGGAGCCTAAACAACCAGTTTTTGGAATAACAGACCTTATACCCAAACCCTCAACTATCTCAAATTTAATTTTTGGTAAGTTAAAGCAAAAGCGGATCCGAACTGCCCATGTTAACTTTTTTGTTGGCCAAAATTTTTTAGTAGTTTTACATGATGATAAAACACCTGAGGTTGATCATATATTTACTGAGTGTCAAAAAACCTTAGTTAATCGGGAAGAGTATATGGGTCAAGGGCCCAATAACCTTTTTTTTAGTATTACCAATGCTTTGATTAACTCTTCATTTAAGGTTATGAATGAGTTATCAGGAGCCATAGATGATATTGACTTAAGACTAATCAAAAATAAAGCTCCGGGAGGTATTGTCGAGGAGATTTCGGTAATGAGAAGAAATATAGTTTATTTTAAATCGATGGTTACACCAGCAATTAGCATTTTTGCAGATCTTTCAACCGGAAAATTTCCAGGCTTTGAGGAATCATCCTCAATTTCTTGGAGTAGTATGTTGGACCATCTGCAAAAAATTAAATACCGTCTGGATGGAAATCGGGAACTTATCGAAGGGATCGCCTCAAGTTATGAGTCGTTGTTGACTGCCAGAAGTAATGAAATTATGAAAGTTTTAACTATGTTTACGGCCATTTTACTACCTTTAACATTTTTGGCGAGTGTTTATGGAATGAATATTATTGGTTTACCCAAAGCCGAAGATCCGGATGTCTTATTGATTCTATCGACAATTATGGCGGTGATTGCCTCTTTTATGGTCTTGATCTTTAAGATTAGCCGGTGGCTTTAGTTTTTTAATGAATGATTCAAGCGTAGTTTTAAACTCTTCCTCTTTTGGTTTAACTTCGGAGGAAGCCGGATCTTTACTCACAAAATTTGGTAAAAACGAGATCTTAGATAATAGCCGTTCTTCTTTACTTCAGATTTTGCTACGTCAAGTAAAGAAAAACTTCATAATTTATCTGCTTTTTGTATCAGTCATAATTTCATTCATAGTCGGCAAAGATTTAACGGCTTATGTAATTTCAGCGGTAATTTTTTTGGTTATAACTGTGGGATTTATTCAAGAGTATCGGGCAGAAAAAGCAATTAGTTCGCTTAAAAAAATGCTGATGCCAACTTCAATTGTGATTCGAAGCGGTAAAGAGATGGAGGTTCCGACTGAGTTTTTAGTTCCTGGGGATCTTGTGATACTCGGAAGTGGCGAAAGAATTCCGGCGGATTGTTTACTAGTTTCTGGGGTGGAGGTTAGAGTGGATGAGTCGACTTTAACTGGTGAAGCCAAAGAGGTTAAAAAGAAATCATACGAGGCGGGTGAGTATTTAGAAGAGAACTTGCTGCTTATGGGAACGTTTTTAGTTTCTGGACGGGCTCGGGTGAAAGTTTTACATACTGGAATGAATACCCGATTTGGAAAAATCGCCTCACTGATCACGACAGCTGAGAAAGAATTACCCCTGCAGGATAAGATCAATAAAATCTCAAAATATATGTCGGTGATTGCAATTGTTATCGCGATACTGACTGGAGCTTTGATGATGGCCAGGGCTGAAAGTTTAAACATCGAAGTTCTTATTAATATTTTAATTTTGGTGATTGCCTTGGCGGTCTCGGCTTTTCCGGAAGGTTTTCCAGTAGTTTTAATAACATCTTTGGCTACAGGTGCTGCTAATATGGCCAAACAAAATGCCATAGTAAACAGGATGTCAATTATTGAGACTTTGGGGGAAACTACTGTGATCTGTTGTGATAAAACCGGAACCTTAACCCGGGGTGAGATGACAGTTAAAAAAGTTTTTCTGGGAGATAATTTTTTGGAAGTCTCTGGATCCGGTTTTGAGGGAAAAGGTCAATTTCTTTTTAAAAATGAGATTGTAGATCCACTAAAAAACTACGATCTTAATTTACTACTTCAATCTGCGGTTTTATGTAATGATTCAAGAATTGAAAGAACTGGGGAAGATATGGAGTATAAGATTATCGGAACTCCGACTGAGGGAGCCCTTAAGGTTTTAGGAGCGAAAGCTGAGATTTTTTCGGAGAACCTAGGAGAAAGAATTTCCGAAATGCCGTTTAGCTCGGCTCGGAAGATGATGTCGGTACTTATAAAATCTAACAAAGGATTCCAAATTTTTGCTAAAGGCGCGCCAGAGGTCATCTTGGAAAAGTGTACCTTCTGTTTGAGAAACGGTAAAGTTATAAAGTTATCGAGTGAAGAAAAAAAACAAATACTTCTTGCCACGAGTTCCCTAACCCAACAAGCGTACCGGAGCTTGGCCATTGCTTTTAAAGAAGAAGCAAACGAAAGACGAGAATATAGGGAAGATGGTTTGATTTTTTTGGGGCTACTGGGACTGGAAGATCCACCGCGGGAGGAAGTAGCAGAGGCCCTGCTACTTTGTGAGAGCGCCGGAATAAAGGTTAAGATGATAACTGGGGATCATAAAGAGACGGCAGTTTCAATAGGTCAGCAGATTGGTTTAACTGGAAAAGTGATAGAAGGTGAAGAGATAGATAAGTTAACTGATGAGGAATTTTCGGCTATTTTGCCTCGAGTAGTAATATTTGCCCGGGTTAGACCAGAACACAAACTTCGGATCGTTAAACTTCTGAAAAATTTGGGAGAGATTGTGACGATGACTGGTGATGGAGTAAACGATGCTCCGGCTTTAAAAGAAGCCCATATTGGGGTAGCGATGGGGAAAAATGGCACCGATGTCTCCAGGTCTGTTGCTGACTTGACTTTAAAAGATGACAACTTTGCGACCATTGTTTTAGCTATCAAAGAAGGTAGGGGAATTTTTAATAACATCAGAAAGTTTGTCAGTTACCAACTATCCTGTAATTTTGCCGAATTATTTATTTTATTTATTGGAGTGCTGCTTGCTCCGTTTTTTGGTTGGCCGGTGCCATTACTTTTGGCCCTGCATATTTTATTTATGAATCTTGTGACTGATGAACTTCCAGCGATAACCTTAGGATTTAATCCCACCTCTCCTGATATTATGCGGGAAAAACCTCGCCAAAAAGCCGATATTTTAAATAAACCCTTAATGGTTTTAATTTGGTTTAATGGTTTGCTGATGGGAATCTCAACCCTGGCTGTTTATTTTGTTTCGTTTAATCTTTTGGGTCAAACTATAGAGATAGCCCGGACCCAAGCTTTGGTTACTTTAATTATCGTAGAAATTGTCAGTGCTTTTAACTTCAGATCCTTTAGGAATAAAGTTTTTAACAGATCGTTACTTGTTAATAAATATCTTTTTGTGGCTTCAATCATCTCAATTCTTGCAACCTTAATTATTCTTTATACCAAAGCTAACATCGCTTTTGAGACAGTTGCGCTCAAGCCTTTGGACTGGATAATTGTGATTATCCCAGCATTACTGCTGGTCATCATTTACGATATTTTAAAAGAGTACAGTTTTAGGACTAAAACTTTATTGCATGAAATCCATTAGCCAAATCTTTTTATTTCTCTTAACAGTTTTTCTAACTGTCTCATCTCCGTTTTTTAAAAGATTGACGGAAGAGGTAATTTTTTCAGGGATAATTATCATTTTAAGTTTAGGAGTGGCTCTTGGCTTAACTTTTAATTTTAAAAAGATATTGTTTTTAAGCAGTTTTCTTTTAGTTTTATTTTCCCTTTGGTTTGGGGTAAATCACTTTGATAAGAAATTAGTAACTGTTTCACCGCTTGAAAGGCTAGCTTTAAAAGAGAGACAAAATTATTTTTATCCTAAAGCCGCCAAAATTTTATTTAGTGAAAGTACGCTGACTTTATATAAATATAACCGTAATTTATTTACTAACTTAGATTTTAATCAGTTCTTTTTTGCGGGCCGGCCAAGGTATCGGGATTTTGCTTTAGACTTTCCTAAATTCCAACCATACCTTTTGCCGTTTTTGATTATCGGACTGATTCTTATTATAAAACGTGGGCTTAAATTATTTTTGCTGACTTCAGTTTTAGTTTTGTTGTTGGTTGCTGTTTCAGATCCAAGTTTTACTCTTGGTCCTTTGCCTATTTATCCGTTAATAACAGGAGTTATAAGTCTTGGAGTATTTAAGTCAATTGTTTATTTTATCTTGCTTGCAAGGAAAATATGTTAAAAATTTTACTGATCGGTTTAGTACTCTTTTTGGCTGTCTTTTTAAGGATAGTTAATATTTCTGAAACCCCGCCTGTTTATTTAGATGAGGCCTCGATTGGATATGACGCCTACTCTTTATCTATTAGATCAAAAGATCAATATGGGGAGCCGTGGCCGGTTTTCTTTCGGTCGTATGCTAATTTTCAATCACCAATTTATATTTATTTAACTGCAGTGTCTGTAAAAATCTTGGGGCTTACACCTGTCTCAATTCGTTTGGTTTCGATACTTTCTGGGATGGTTATAATTCTCTCGACTTACTTTTTAATCAAAATTTTAAATCCCGAATTTAAATTTAGATTTTATACTACTTTAATTTTGACGGTCTCTCCTTGGGCGGTATTTTTTAGCCGGGGTGCTATGGAAGCTAATCTGGGTCTCGCGATTTTTACTACTAGTCTGTACCTAATTTTTAAGGGTTTGTTTAAAAAAAGAGGGCTTTGGCTTATCTTAGGAATTATTCTTTTGGCACTTACAAATTTTGGATATCATGCGTATCGGCTGATATCATTTGGAACTTTATTTTTACTTATTTTAATTTTCTATCGTCAGCTTTCAATATCTTTAAAAAAAGTGACTTTTCTAGGGATTGCTTGTTTTATCTTGATACTGATTCCACAAATATTACTTTTAAATACCCCGGGGAGTTTAGAAAGATTTAAGTCACTTGAGTATTTTTCGACGGATTTTTTTCAAGCAAATGGGGGGGAGTTACGAAGTCAATTTTTGGGACACTATCAATTTATAATCTTGGAATTTTTTGGTAAATATCTTGATTACTTATCTTTGAAGAGTCTTTTTTTTGATACTGATCCAACTCTCGTTCGAGGGATTCCTGAGATGGCTGTTTTTTACCAATGGATGTGCGTTCCGTTTATCGTTGGGTTATATTTCTTGATTCGAGAAAGAGTTACGAAAATCAGATTATTTTTTATTTTACTGGGACTAATAAGTTTAATCCCTGCTGCTTTAACCCGAGATAATTTGTATGAGCTTCGTGTCCTGCCATTTTTATGGACTGTCTCAATATTAATTTCACAAGGATTAACTAAGCTCTCTCAGTTTAAAAAATTCTGGCCTGCTATTATTGGAGTAGTTTTAATTATGAGTTTAATCCCACTTTACACTAATTATTTTCATCTTTTAAAATATGAAAGAAATATTGATCATAGTGGATTTATTAATGATCTTTTTAAGTACACCAAAGATCGTTCAGATAAAAAATTCATCGTTAGTTTATCAGAACCCCTTTCCTACGGTGTGGCTTTGTATATTTATCAATATGATCCGCGCGAGTTTGAAAAAAGTTTAAACTTTAATTTAGAGAACTACTATACAGATTTAACTTTAAAAACGGAACATAATATTAAGAACTTACAAATTCGACAAATCAATTGGGAGGTGGATACTTTTGAGGAGGTATATCTCGCTGGTGACGAGCAAACTATTTCCCGTTTTAAAGTTGAGGAAAATGGATTGGAGGAGATAGTGATTTTTAGATCACCCTTGGATATAAGATCGGTCACAATTTATAAAACCAATCCTAAATTCAAATGCTTGGCGCGGCTGGAAAAGGATAAAGTTTTTAGCTCTTTAAATCAGCGTTGCCAAATCATTTTGAAATGAAACTATTTTTTAAAATAATTAACAACTTTTGAGTCCATTCCATAAATTATACCTCACTCTTACTTCTGGTAAAAATCCCTAGGTGTCAAGCTATTCAACCCCCCAGGTTGCAGGTTGATTTTATCATTGCGAGAAGCATATGAGTTTTAGAAATATATTGTCTTTTTGTGATATATGTTTTATTCTCTTGAAATGGCTGTAGAAAATAAGGGAAAAATGACGCCCCATTTCCACATTGAAGGAATAGCAGTTGATTCAAAGGGGAAAAGGGGAGTAGTAATATCTACTCATGCTGATAACCGGGCAGATCAACGAGCCCTTGATGATTTTGCGAAAGAACAAGGATTTATACGCCTTGAAACTCCAGAAAGGGGATCAAGGAGAGTGATTGGTGGAGGGGCAGGAGTAAATTGGAAGACAGCCACAAGTAACTGGTTTCCTTCAGGGGACGCCTGGAAGAATCAAACCACCCACTAAAACTTTAGTTAACTCTTTTTTCTTCTCTAAAATTGTAAGATGTATCTTATCTGGTATCCTGTGTTTTAAAAACTATTGGAATAATATCAGTGCAGCTATGGCTGCAGAAAACTCTCTAGAAATAAAACCTCAAGTTGGAATAATAATGGGTTCAAAGTCTGATTTTGAGGTCATGAAAAATGCCGCTGAAGTTTTAGAAAGACTACAGGTTCCTCTTGAAGTTAGAATTGTCTCTGCACACAGAACGCCCCACTGGATGATGGAATATGCCGAGGAGGCGGAAGCCAGGGGCATCAAAGTTGTTATTGCTGGCGCTGGAGGTTCTGCACATCTGCCAGGCATGACTGCTAGTGAGACTTCCATACCCGTACTAGGTGTAGCCATAAAAGGGAGTATCCTTGATGGGCTTGATGCTTTATATTCTATGGTTAGGATGCCGGAAGGCGCACCTCTAGCCACGCTAGGAATAGATGTGGCAGGGGCTAAAAATGCAGCCCTTTTTGCAGCTAGGATTTTATCTCTAAATGATCCAAGTTTGGCTCGAAGACTGAGTGGGTATAAAGATGTGATGCGAGCAACAGTTAGATATGATGACGGCAGACTTCAAGAAGTAGGTTGGCAAAAGTATGATCCCAAAGGTTAATAATTCCGGTAATTATTTAAAGCTAAATCATCCCGCGCCAAAGGCTTTGCGTTTGCGACGCACGGCCCAGGTGAATTGATATTTAAGAAGTCATTACCTAATTTATTAAAACGGAGTACACTGGATATATGGTGAAATATTTTATTATCCTCTTGGTAATTATTGTGGGAGTAGGGGGATTTTTTGGTTTTCAAAAACTTAAAGAAAATTCTTTAAATAATCACTCTCAAGAAAACTTTCAAGCTTTTGATAATAAACAAGTCTCTGGTAAGAGCAATCCTTTTAACCAAAGATATTCGCGAGGAAAATGTCAGGGAGAAGGGACAGTGAAGTTTACGCATCTTCCGATGAAGATAGAAGATATTGGCCAGGTTGAACCGTATGGAATTATGGTTGATGCCCACGTTATCCCAACTTCGCACGGTTATATCTCACCTATTAATTTCCAATCAGAAAGGGATGCTTATCCTGTTTATGCTATAGCAGACGGATTTATTGTTAATGTTTCGCACCGAGGCGAGAATGTTGGAGATACAAAAACTGATCGGGTTACCGATGAATACCAAATGTATTTTGAACACTCTTGTACCTTTTATACTTATTATGATCTTTTAACCTCTCTATCCCCAAAGTTACAAGCTGAAGTTGGAAAGTTAACTGGTTTTGAACAAAAACAAGTTAGGATTCCTATCAAGGCCGGAGAGCTGGTTGGGAGAATTGGTGGGCAAACTGTTGATTTTGCTGTTTGGAATTTTGCAAAAGAACCTGCATATTTTGCCAACCCAAAAAGTTATGAGCAAGAAGGAGACAGACCGTATCTCGATGATATGTTTGCCTATTTTGAGGAACCTCTTAAATCTCAACTTTTAGCTAAGAACCGCAGAACTGTCGAGCCAAGGAGCGGAAGAGTGGCCTACGATATCGAAGGGAAACTTGTTGGTAATTGGTTTAGAGAAGGAAGCGGAGGATTTTCTGGCCCCAAAGATATTCAAAAAACTTCTGGTGGCAGATATTGGGATGGGCATTTATCAATCTCCTATGATTATATAGATCCTTCAAAAATTATATTTTCGATAGGTAATTTTAACGGAAAGGCAGCCCAATTTAATATCAAGGGTAATAGTCCAGATCCAGCAACTATTGGAGTAGAACAGGGTTTAATTAAATATGAGCTTCAATCTGTGAGCCATGGGCAAGAAATTATGGGACCAGTTCAAGGAACTGTTTTATTACAATTAATTGAGACTTCTAAACTAAAAGTTGAAACTTTCCCTGGAAAGTCTGCTGGGCAGGTAAGCGGTTTTACCAGCAAAGCATTAATTTTTGAGCGCTAGCGAAAAAACAAGCTCTGCTTATCTACGAAAGATATCCGACACTCAGTTTTGATGAATGGGCTACTTTTTAAAATCTGATTTTGGGATTCTAATATAATAATTTGTTTGTAGTCCTTCTTGGTATAATTTTTGATCTGACGCTAAAAGTAGTACATCTATATATTCAGAACTTACCTGTCCGCTTTTTTGAGTTGCCACATATGGATAAAAACCTTTGGCATCATCTGGAATACTAATTTCATTTAATTTGATATCATCAACTGGAGAGGTATAAAGTGAGTCAAATCTGGAAATCAAATAATATAAATCACTGTCCACTTCCACTAGTCTAACCCAGTTAGCTCCAGCTTTTCCGAGTTCAATCTTTTTAGTTTTAAAATTTCCAGGTTTACCAATTAAGTGCCGGTGTCCACTGCTGGCAAATAAATTATCAGGATCTAAAAATTCTTTGTAAATAATATGTATATTTCCATCTTTATCTTCCATGAGATCTTCCTGCTCTAAAAGTCTGGGTTTAGATTTAGCTAAAGGATGAGTTGAAAGATCCACTAACATTTCCATACCCCATTTGTTATTTAGGTAGGAAAATAATGGGATTTTTTGATAAATGTTGTCATAAGTTTTTGAATTTCCATCATCATTAAAATCATCCTGAATTGGTAAAAGACTGAAACCATTTTCAGTAACTAAAGTATAAGGATAATAAAAATCGTGAGGTAATCCATCAATAAAGGTGTGGTTCCATTTTTCCTCATTTGGTTTTTTAAAATAAATATGTTCTGATTGTTCATTGTAAGCAGGGTTAAATTTAGTCAGTCCAAAAGAAATAACCATAGTGTCGTCTTTGCCAATTGCTGATCCGACTCGAATATTGACTGTCTCATTACTGCCGTCTCCGTCAACGACTAACTCTTGGCTAAAATTTTTAATATCTCCCTGGGCGGAGTCTGGGAAAAAGTAATGTAAAAGTTTTCCTTTGGAATCGTTTATCTGAGCGTTGGCTGGTTCAAATACAAAGACATGAAGGACGCCTTGACTGTCAACCAAAATATTGCCGGGTCTGGAGGTTGGAAATCTGACTCCTTCTTCCCAGGCGCTAGTACCTTCTTTTTTTAAGACGACTAGGTTAGAGATAGTCTGATTACTGTCATCAGTGTTATCTATATAATATGAAAAAACTAAATCCTGAAAGCGAGCAATTTTACTCTGGTTATATCCCCACCAGGTCCCATCTGGACTGTGATACTTGCTGCCTGGAATCGGTTCTATTAAAATTTTTTCTTCAGTTTTGATTAAACTTAATCCTGGCGTTTTGGGAGTTAGAATATTATAATTTTGGCTTATGAAATATCCGGGTATCGACAAGATTAAAAAGAGAAGTAGAATCCAAACGAGAGCTGACCCTTTTTGTTTACACTGAAGTTTCTTGAAGTGCGACACTCTATTTAAGGTATCACGAAAGGATTTTAAAAAAAAGGATATGACTGAAGTATTAAAATCAATCACAAGTCAAGAGTCTGGCAAACGGGGTGGAAATAAGGTTAAGGAAAAATATGGGGCAGATTATTATGCCAAAATTGGTAAAAAAGGCGGAGGGGTTTTAGCTTCTAGAAAAGGGAAGGAATTTTATAAAGAGAATGGGAGAAAAGCTGGTCAAATAGTCTTTGAAAAATACGGGAGAGAGTTATACGTTACGATGGGTAAGATTAGTGGTGCTAAGTTTCGTGATGAACGTGGCTCTGAGTATTTTGCGGCTCTGGGAAGGATTAGTGGTGGAAAACGTCCGAACGCAGATAGATTGTTACGAGTAAAGGAGTTTTTTGCAAATAATCCCCCTGACTCACCAAGGGGTCAAAAACTTCTAGATACCCTTCGTCCCGGTGAAAGGAAAACATTTGAAATAATTTTTCTGGGTGGAGGAAATTTTAAGGATGTGGTGGCTGCAACAGGACTTGCCGAAAATAGTGCCCGGATGTATTCCTCAACATCAAGAAGAAAGCTGGTAGAGATGATCTCTCAACCAGAGGAAAGTTGGCTTAGCCCCATTATGAAAAGAAGGTCTCAAGTATTTAAGATGGTATAATACTGAGATGAAAACTGTGGTAATTACCGGGGCAAGTAGGGGGATAGGGCTAGCTACTGCCAGGAAGTTTTTAAGTGAAGGATATATAGTTATTGGCACCTCAACTACTGGGAAAATTGATATTGAAGATCCCAATTTTAAAGCAGTAAAGTTAGATATTTCTGATTCTCAAAATATAAAAAACGCAGCTCTAGAAATTGAAGATAAAGTTGATATTTTAATCAATAACGCTGGGGTTAATGAGGAGGATTGGGATATTGTTGATATTGACATGGATGTTTTAAGAAAGACTTTAGAGATTAACTTATTTGGTTTGATAGATTTTACCGAACACATGCTTTCCAAAATTTCTCCAAACGGACAAGTAATAAATTTATCTTCACGTTTAGGATCTTTCTCGCAAGAAGGAGGTAACGCATCAGATAACCCTAGTTATAGAATCAGTAAAGCTGCTTTAAATATGTATACTAAAACCTTGGGAGCGAGACTAGAAAATAAAGGAATTACAGTTTCCTCAGTTCATCCAGGTTGGGTTAAAACTGATATGGGGGGTGATGATGCTCCAAAAGCACCAGAACAGGCAGCAGAAGATATTTATAAATTAGCTACCACGGAACATGAATCTGGCCAATTTTGGTCTGAAGGTCAAAAATATCCCTGGTAAAATTCTTAAAATCCCTAGGTGTCTATCTATTCAACCCCGCGCCGCCGGCTCGCCTCGCTGGGGCTTTGGCGAAGCGGGCATAGCCTTTGGCGACGCACGGCCCAGGTTGTATTAAAGGCAGGTGTGTTAATAATAATTATAAAAATTCTAGATCATTGATTACAATCTCACCATCTATAAAAGGATAAAGACTTTTAGCTCTAACTAGGTATGTTCTACCTAAATTAGATATTCTAATTGTAGTTAATTGGTTTGCTTGAGTTGGATGGAGGGGTTTTGGCATATCTAATGGGTGGGTCTTGAAAGTTGATCTTAAAAAACTATCTTGTGGCCATAATCCTTCGTCTTCATGCTCAATAGTATCCAAGACTTCCTGTAAATCTTTAGAGTAAATCAGTCTGGTTAAACGTTGACAATTATCAGGATACTGTCTTCTATAGTTGGATGGACTACCGGCATACCACCAACCCCCCTTATCTCTAGCTAGGAAGTTGTCGTGATGAATCCAGTCAGGATTAATTAACTCCCTAGTCTCACTAAAAGCCCTTAATATCGCCATGCTATCAAATAAATGTGGATACTTATGAGCTAGAAAAGTTACAACTATAGTACAAGCAACTGAACATTGGCTGACAGTAGCTTCCTCTACAAGTCTCAGGGTATCTGTCTTAGTATCATCTGGTGGAAAACGTTTAACTTTTTCCAAGACTAACAGTGATTGGGCAACGAGCATAGCATCAGCTACGGCATTTAATGCTGGATCAGATATTTTCAACCTCTCGGACTTACTGCTCATTTAAAGAAAGATTATACTTAATTTAGAGGATTACTCAATAAAAGTTAAGGCTATGCCAGTTTTGCCGGCCCGGCCGGTCCTGCCGATTCTGTGAATATAATCATCATAAGTTTCTGGTAGTTCATAATTTATAACATGAGTGACGTTATCAATATCTAAGCCCCTTGAAGCTACATCAGTAGCTAGTAAAATATTAATCTGATTTTCTTTAAAATCCCGCAAAACTCTTTGTCTTTGACTCTGTTTTTTATTGCCGTGAATGGCCCCGACTTTAAAGCCTTTAAATTCTAGCTCTCGGTTTAGTTTTTCAATCCCATGTTTGGTTCTACCAAACACCATCACCTTATCAAATCCATCTTGGTTTAAAACATCCATTAATTGCTCTATCTTTTTAGCAGGATTGATAATTTTTATGACATTTTGGTCAATATTTTCTTGAGCATCAACCTTCGGAATGCTGATCGTGACAGGGTTTTTAACAAAAGCCTGGAGGATAGTTTGAACTTTTGGTCCGATGGTCGCCGAAAAAAACAGTGATTGACGGACTTTTGGTAAGAAGCCGATAAAATATTTAACCTCGTTAATAAAACCAATATCCACCATTAAATCAACCTCATCTAAAACAATATTTTCAAAATCTTCCAAGTAAATGGCTTTTCTCTCCATTAAATCTTTCAGCCTGCCTGGGGTTGCAATTACAACTTGAGGATTACGTCTTAGTTCATGGATTTGCCTTTGGATATTTGACCCACCAATCACCGCTGCTGAGTAAATTTTCATATCATAGGCAAAATCTTTAAACTCTTGGTTAATTTGCATAACCAGTTCCCGAGTTGGAACTATAATTAAAACTTTTTGATTCCGGTCTGAAAATATTTTGTTAATTAAAGGGATCAAGAAAGCAGCTGTTTTACCGGTTCCGGTAGCAGCCAAGCCGATAACATCCCGACCTTCCAAGATTGGCATAATTGCTTGATCTTGAATGGGGGTTGGGGAAAGATATCCTTTATAAGCTATATTAGATTTTAAAATCTTGGCGATATTAAAGCCTTCAAAACTATTAATTGGAGTATATTGGGTTTCGGTTGAGCCTTGGGCTTTTTTAATAAATAGGTTAGGGTCATTAGGCAAAAATCTCATTTTCCGAGCCGTAAATCCGCCGCGGGAAAAGTTTCTTTGACCAGCACCCCGGTAAGGGCTAGAAAATCTTGATCC
This sequence comes from Candidatus Daviesbacteria bacterium, assembly GCA_030646805.1. Taxonomy (GTDB): domain Bacteria; phylum Patescibacteriota; class Microgenomatia; order Daviesbacterales; family UBA10151; genus JAUSKZ01. Next base: position 22,173 of record JAUSKZ010000016.1, on the reverse strand, counting down.
TCGGTTATTTGAGTAATTATTCGACCTTTGATTAAACATATTTTTTAAAATTGTCCAAGACCTAACATTTATGTATTTCGAAGTCCTCTTTCACTGTCATTCTCTTAAAGAATGCAAATAGGTTTTGGATCAAGTCCGAAAAAGCTAAAATGTTAAGTAATGGTAATTGAAATTAGAAACAGAAGAAGTGGATTGCTCCGTAAAATCTTAGGAGCCAAATAGAAAATATAACCCTAAAGTATCATTGTGCAAAAATAGGCACGGATAGTGGGAAAAATTTCAAATAGCTCGAAATTCTTAAGTCAACTTTGAGTAGTATACCACAAGACCGAACAAAAAGCAAACTATGTACACGCTTTTAATAATATGATAGTCTAAAAAACGTGAGTGATTCAAAAGATATTTGTCCAAAATGTAGTGCACCTTTAGGCGATATTACCGAAACCCAAACCGGCAAAAAATTACGGCGTTGTAGCACCGGATCTTGGAACTCTGAAACTCGCCAAGCTCAAGGCTGTGATTACGTTCTCTGGATCCAGGCTGAGGCTAAGCAGTTAGATGAAAAATGCCCAAAATGTGGCTCAAACTTAGTTTTACAAGAGACCCGGTTTGGAAAAAAGATGAAGAAGTGTTCGGCTGGAAGTTGGGATAAAGAGGCCAAGAAGGCGATTGGTTGTGACTTCGTTGAATGGATCAACGGCAATACCGAAGCCTTGGATATAGATTGTCCTGAATGTGGAAAAAAATTAGTGCTCTTTACTACTTCAACCGGAAAAAAGATGGAAAAGTGTTCTACAGCCGGTTGGGATTCAAAAGAAAGGGTGGCAACGGGATGCACTTATGTCAGATGGTTAAAACCCGGAGAAGTGCCGGTGAGTAGCGCTGGAGAAGAGTTTTTACCCCAAGAGCCAGCATAAATAGATTAAAAGGTTAGGATATATACCTAACCTGTCCTTTGAAAGGATATTGTATGAATTTGGTAAATAGTCTTGACAACTATTACTATAAGTTGTAGTATGTGAAGCATGACAACTAGTACAAAGCAAAGAGTTACCCTTTTTATTCACCCTTCTATTACTAAACAGGCTAGAGCTCAAGCTGTTATCGAAGAGTTAAGTTTGACTGAACTTGTAGAAAGAGCTTTGATCAAATATTTACCCAAAGAAACAACAATTAAGAAAGCGGTAAATTTTGAATAGATTTCTAACATTAATATTACTAATTTTGGTCCAGTTTGTTTTCATGCCTCTACCAAAAGCTTATGCATACTCCAATCCAGCGACTGTTCCTTTGTTAACTGTTGCTGATTTTGCAGCTCTGGCCAAGTCTGAAATTACCAATCCATTAGCCGGAACCGTACTCAATAATGGAGATATGGGATTAGATAGTCCTGCGACATGTACTGGTTTTCCAAGCCCATGCACAGGTGTCACTACTAACGGAACACTAAACGGTGGTGTAATACAATACCAAAATGCTGTTGCTCTGCAAGGTCAGACAGACGCGACTGCCGCAGTACTAAACATCGGAGGACGGACATCTGACGAGACTCTCACTACCGCAATTGGTGGTCAAACCTTAACTCAAGGTGTTTATACAGTGGGCCACGATGCTACAGCCAACATAACCGGAGACCTAACTTTAAGTGGTGACGCCAACTCCGTTTTTATATTCCATTTGACATCAGACCTTGTTACAGCTACCGGAAGCAGGGTACTTTTGACAGGAGGAGCGCAGGCTTGCAATGTATTCTGGAAGGTCGACTCCTCAGCTACATTAAATGGTACTACCCAGATGGTAGGAACTGTTTTAGCTCAAGCATCAATCACTTTTCCCGGAGGAGGAGCCACACTTGCAGGTCGAGCCATTGCCCAAACAGCCGCGATTACTTTTAATAACACTACAGTTAATAACTCCTCATGTGCTTCTCCTACTCCCACCCCAACCTCATCCCCCAGCTCATCTTCGAACTCAAGTTCTGGTAGTACATCTGCTCCAGTTTGTCCAACTATTGCGAGCACTATAGTTGCACCAAGCATAATTGAGTCAAGAAGAGTTAGCCCTACGAGTATTTTTTTAAGTTGGGGACCAAGCTCGGGAGTAAACACGTTTATCGTTACTTATGGTCTCGAAGACGGAAAGTGGTTGTATAGTACCAACGTCTCAGGATTCTCTACTACCATCAATGATCTTCCTCCTAATCAACCAATTTGGTTTCGAATCGGAGCGAGGAACGATTGTACAGTAGGGATTTATGGAAGCTCAAAACTTATTGGAGGAGGACAAATAGGAGGTGTGAACCCAAACGTTTTAGGAGTAAGTTTTCCAAATACCGGGTTTGCTCCAAACCCGCTTCAACCCGTCTCGACTCGGTCGATCCGAGGCGGACGTGATGCAAGTGAGAACAATATCCCATGGTATATCTTGACCAGCATCGGGGTTGGGATTTTAGCCCTCCTCTTTTTAATTCAAAGAAACACAAGATTTTTGGGAAGACATTAAGGCATAGATTCGATTGATCTTATTAATAATAACCTTTGTAGTATTCTCTCTACTTTTTCTTCAAATTACTCCAGGCATATATGAGAAATCAGTATTTCAGACCTCAGTATCCCAAAGCCAAGTTGTAAATAAAGCTTCCCTGGGGTTTCCGGTGCGTCTTAAAATTCCAAGTATTAATGTTAACGCCACGATCCAACACGTCGGCCTTACTCCTAAGAGGGAGATGGAAGTTCCAAGTAATATTGTAGACGTTGGGTGGTTTAAGCCTGGGGTACTCCCGGGGGAGAAGGGCAGCGCTGTTATCGCCGGACACTTAAATGGAGAAAATGGTGAAGCAGGGGTATTTACAAACTTGAACAAACTAAAACCGGGGGACAAATTGTACGTTGAAGACAACAAAGGAGCGACTACTGTTTTCGTAGTTTCAAAGAGTCGTATTTATGATTCCGGATTTGCAGATGAAGTTTTTAGCAAGAGAGATGGCACTCATCTTAATCTTATCACCTGTGATGGTATTTGGGATGGAGCTAAAAAAAGCTATAATAAGCGCCTGGTGGTATTTGCTGATGCTTATTAATGATAGACTGTCCTGATTGTGGAGAAGAGTTTTTACCTGATGAGTCAAAAGGCTAAATGATTTTAAAAAGTGTCTACATAGTTTTTATTGGAGTTTTACTGGCAACATTTATTGGAGTTGGTATCGCTGCATTTTATCCATCCCCCAAAATTCCCGAGTCATCAAAACCAATTTATCCCTATGAAATTAATCGAGAAGCTACTCCCTCTGCAGAATATATAAAAAAACAAGAAGTAGAGAGCCAGAAGTGGCGAGATCATCAAGAAAAAGTTGAAACATATAATAAAAATGTTTCTATCATCTCGGCAGTTGCCTCTATTCTAATTCTAATTGTCAGTCTTATTTTGTTTAAACAACTACTACTGATCGCCGATGGATTACTTTTAGGAGGAGTATTGGTGTTGCTTTATAGTATTGTTAGAGGATTTGGAGCCAACGACGATATGTTTAGATTTGGAGTAGTAACGATAGGCCTTATGGTGGCCTTATTTTTAGGTTATATAAAACTGATAAAATCCTCACCCTTTACTAATTAATTTATCAATCGCTACCGTATCTAATTTTAACATAAAAGCCAAATTTGATGGATAATCCCGAGGTGTCAAGCTAGGACACCTCCGAGGTGTACTACCCGATATTTCTTTTACTGGATTTTGAACCACATTTGACAGGATTGGGAAAGGTTGGGGTCATCCGCCTTTTTTCCTACACATTCAGGAGGTGGGGGAGGCTTAGTTCCAAACGGTTTTATATTTTCCATTGGTTGCTTGTCAGGAGCATCTGCTTTTTTCCCTTTGGTTTCTGTAAGTACCGCGGTATATACAACTCCGGATGTCTTTTCCGAGAAATCTCCATAGTAAAATCTAATTGTTCCATCAGGCTGGTAGTATCCATCTGAATCGGCCCCTTTAATCCCAATACTGCCGAGCTTTTCCCAACTTATTCCATTATCTGAGAGGGCTGCGTAAATTTTGGAATGAGTATTATAAAATAGAACAAAACCTCCAGTGGGTCTTTTTAAAACATATGGCCGAATTGCTTGTGGCCAGTCAGCAGAAGCGTTTTCTACCTCAGTTGTTTCTATTGATGGTTTCGCGTCTCTTGCCCAAGTTAAACCATCTTTTGAGTCCGCTCCAAAAATTTTGCCATCCCTTCTTTCTTGGGGCTTCTCTTTTTTAAACTCTGAAAAATACAGTCTATATCCAGAATCTGTTTTAATTAGAGATGGGCCTTCAATAACATACCCATCTGTTGGCTTAACCCTGATCCCTTCTTCGTTTATAAAATTTATTCCATCTGTAGATTTGGCACTTAGGATTTGGGATGGAGGATCGGAAGGGTTAATTGGGACTTGGGTTGTATAGTAAAGTCTGACTAGCCCATCCATTAAAAAAACCCTTGAAGTTGGAGCACCAGGAACTTTTTTGCCTGTATCTGTCCAAGCTATCCCATCAGAAGAGGTATAAACTAAATTAGCTGAAGGCCCACCCCCAAATTTATTAACATACATTATGTACTTATCGTTTAGTTTGATGACCGATGGATCGGCAAAGCCCCCAGTTAAAAGAAGTTTTTTATCTGATGCCTCAAATGAGATTTGACTGGAATCTTTGGTTTGGGTTTCGGATTGGGTCTTAAGTGATGTTGAATTTGATGGGGTTGATCTTTGGAGATAGAATAATCCTGCACCTCCTGCCAGTAAAACACCAACTATTGCAACTATAGCAATTGGGGCAAAACCCGCTTCGCGACTAAAAACATCGAATTGAGGCGAGCCTCTTTGGGCAGACATAATTTAATAATACCATACCTTTAAATAAACTTTCTTGCTTCAATAAATGTTACGATAAAGTTAATGTTTTCTTGGACAGTTATTCTCAAAGTTGCAGGGATAATTCTACTGGGTGTATGTTTATTTTTTGCCTGGAGATTCTTTATCCGCTTTTTACCAATCTTCCCACATGAGAGAATTATTATCTCTCTACCGTTTGAAAAAGTTGATGACGATCTAATTTTTATTAATCCGATGGGTGAGACAGACCATCATACTCCTCCTCGTGGACACCCAGGGTTAGATTTTGGTTGGCATCACCCAGCACCTTTAAGAGCCGCTGCCTCAGGCCAGGTAACAAAAATAGAAGAACATCCTCCTGGGGGGCACGGCGAAACTGAGAAGATTTATGATGTCGAGGTTGTCAGTGGGGTATATGCAATCAGGTACGAGGAGATGGCGCCCAATTCTGATTTAAAGGTAGGAACGAAAGTGGATAAGGGTGATGAAATTGGTAGAGGTGGAAAATATGAACAACAAGGAGGATTGGGAGTTTATTACAGTACCCATTGGGAATTTGATTATGATACTTTTTGGATAGATAGACTCTGCCCTTTAACTTATTTTGATGAAGAGTCCTTTCAAAGGATTAATAAGATTTGGGATTCAGTAGGGCAAACCTATGATGGCCAATTCCCAGATATATGCAGTGGTTTCTACAGCGGTAGGGATAAATACTCTTTCTGATCGAGTGCTTGGATGAGTCTCTGACGCTTGACATTCTTTTTGTATGTAGCTACAATGTAATTACAATGATAACAACAATTATTAATATAGGAAATTCCCGTGGAATACGTATACCAAAACCTGTGCTTACTGAAAGTGGTCTTGGTGGTGAGGTTGAGTTACAGGTAAAAAAGGGTGAGATAAGAATTATTCCAGCACCTTTAAAAAGTACCAATGTAGCAACTACCTTAATGTTCTCGGAAAAAACACTATCGGTTGACTGGGATCGACCTGAAGAGGAGAAAGCATGGGCAAGCTTGCAATAGGCAAAGCCTCGCACTTCGCACTAAATGTTGGCAGCGTTGTTTTAGTTATATTTCCGTTTTCCAATTTAAAAGGTCAAAAAGTCCGTCCAGCATTAGTCCTAGCAAATGTTGAGTTTGACAATCTTGTTTTATGTCAAATCACTTCAAAGCCTTATACGAGCAAAATAGCTATCTGTATTAAATCTGAGGATTTTGCTAAAGGTAATTTACCAGTCACGAGTTTCGTACGACCAGATAAATTGTTCACAGCCGATATAACTATTATTAAGGGTGTCGTTGGGGAGTTATCTCCAGGAGTTAAGAGTAAAATTTTAAAAAGCGTTCGTAAATTATTCCCGTAGTATGAATGAATAATTATGGAAGGATCTGAACGTATCTGGGTTTCAGCTATTTCTCAGGTTTATTTATTAAAGTAATATTTATATGGATTTATTCAAGTCTATTATTAAGAGGTTAGCAGGACTCCCGAACTGGATATTAAAGGCATCTTTAAAAAAGAAGTTAGCGATATTAGCCGTTATTTTAGCAATTGGTTGGTTTGGAGGCACGCGAATTCAAAGCCTTGGGCAGCAACAACCAACTTATCAAACAGCCCAGGCAGAAAAAGGATCTTTAATCACATCAGTTACCGCCTCAGGCACAGTTTCCCAAGCAAGTGGGGCATCTATTACAACTCAAGCTACAGGTATTGTTTCAAATGTGTATGTTAAAGATGGTGATATTATAACTGCCGGCCAGAGAATTGCAGATATAACTTTAGATGTAACGTCCAGCCAAAAACAAGCTGCCGCTTGGGCTTCTTATCTTTCTGCTAAAAATTCTCTCGCCTCGGCTCAAAACTCTTTGAATAGTTTAAACTCGACAATGTGGCAAGTTCAGCAAGACTTGATCAAAGATGCTGTTGCAAGAGGTTTGACTACAGATAATCCCACCTATATACAACAAAATTCAGATTGGTTAAAAGCGGAAAATGATTATAAAAATCAGCAAAATATTATTACAGCTTCAAAAGCCTCTCTAAATTCCTCTTGGTTATCATACTCTCAGCTTTCTCGAACAGTTACAGCGCCTATGTCTGGTAGAGTGTCTGGTTTGAGTTTAGCTCCAGGTATGTCGATTACTGGGACTACATCCCCTACGAGCTTAGGAACTATAACTATAGAGGGGGGTATGCCCCAGGTTAGTGTAAATCTTACAGAAATTGATGTTGTTAAGGTAAAAATAGGACAAAAAGTCATATTAACTCTTGATGCTTTGCCTGATAAAAGTTTTACAGGCGTCGTTGTTGTTGTAAACACCAATGGTTCAGTTTCATCAAATGTTACAACCTACCCCGCAACAATTACTTTTGATACGGCGGTTGACACAATTTATCCAAATATGGCTGTTAATGCCACCATTATTACTGATGTCAAAAATAATGTTATTTTGATACCTTCTGGAGCTTTGCAAACTTCAAATGGGCAATCCACCGTAAGAGTTATGCGAGATAACTCGCCTCGCGGCGAAGCGGGTCAAGAAACATCAGTATCTGTTGAAGTTGGTAATTCTAATGATACTCAAACTGAAATAATATCAGGCATAAATGAGGGAGATATTGTGATTACAGGTGAGACAACCACAACTACCACAGGCACTAGTGGAACAGGTGCAACCTCTCCATTTGGTAATACCAGAGGTGGGTTTGGGGGCACAGGTGGATTTGGTGGAGCTCAAAGAAGGTGATCTATGTCAGTAATTATTCAAGCCAAAAATTTATCAAAGATTTATAAGCCCACAGGGCTTTCAAGCTCCGCTTACAAGACTGGTGAGTTAGAAACTGTAGCCTTAGATGATGTCTCATTTAAAATTAAAAAAGGAGAGTTTGTAGCCATCATGGGCCCATCAGGCTCTGGTAAATCTACCCTGATGCATATAATTGGAGCCCTAGACACTCCAACATCTGGTACCTATATTTTAGACGGTGAAGAAGTTCAAAAATTATCTGATGATGAACTCTCTGATATTAGGAATAGAAAAATAGGCTTTATTTTTCAAGCATTTAACTTACTACCCCGTACCTCAGCTCTTAATAATGTCATATTACCTATGAGGTACGCAGGTATTCCAAAGGAGGAAAGACAGATGAGAGCTGAGAAGTATTTAAAGATGGTTGGTTTAGGAGATAGATTAAATCATGGTTCTAATCAGTTATCAGGTGGGCAACAACAAAGAGTTGCAATTGCCAGGGGTTTAGCTATGAACCCAGCAATTTTACTGGCTGATGAGCCTACTGGGAATATTGCAACAGTTCAAGCGGAAGAGATTATGGAAATCTTTCAAAAAATAAATGAGGATGGTCATACTATTGTCATGATTACTCACGAACCTAATATAGCAGAACACGCCAAGAGGGTAATCCACATTAGAGACGGACGGATTGTGAATGATTCCTCAAAACACACGCAAAGGAGAGCAAATGGACACAGAAATAATAACTGAAGCAATAGGCACACTAACAGTAAATAAACTAAGAACTGGTCTTGCTACTTTAGGTATTGTGATTGGTATTGGCAGTGTTATTACTCTTATCTCTCTTGGTCAATCTGCCTCCCAAGAAATACAATCTCAAATTCAATCACTAGGTTCGAATCTACTAACTGTTCAACCAGGTGGTCAAGATCAAAGCGGAGTACAAGGAGCAGTAGGTGGAGGGGCAACTTTAACACTGGAAGATGCTGAAAGCTTAAAAACATCACCACAAATTACTACTATCAAAAATGTTTCTCCTGAGTATTCAAGTAGAACTCAGGTTACTACAGGTAGGACTAATACTAATACCCAAGTAATTGGAGTCACCCCAGTTTATAAAGATGTCAGGAATATAACTCTAGCTTCAGGAAATTTTATTAATGAAAGTCAAGTAAAAGGAACGGCAAAGGTAGCAGTTGTGGGCCCTACTGTGGTTACTGATTTATTCTGCGCAGAAGAGCAGAATTGCTCATTTGGAGAAAATACCAGTCCTTTAGGGCAGACCATCCGAATAAATGGTCAGACATTTACCATTATTGGGGTAACTACTTCAAAAGGTGGTACTGGGTTTGGCAATCAAGATGATATTGTATGGGTTCCAATTACAACAGCCCAAAAACAATTATTTGGTGCTTCGCACGTAACCTCTATTGTATTGGAAGCAAAATCTGCTGAGGTAATGTTGGCTGCACAAAACGAGGTTGGATATTTTTTACTCGGAAGGCACAAGTTAACTGATCCATCAAAAAAGGATTTTTCTATCATTAACCAACAAGATCTATTAAATACAGTAAATCAAACAACAGGAATATTTACTACTTTTTTAGCAGGAGTGGCTGCAATTTCCCTTTTGGTTGGAGGAATTGGAATTATGAATATTATGTTGGTAACTGTGACTGAACGAACCAGAGAAATAGGTCTTAGAAAAGCTTTAGGAGCCAAGAAGAAAACAATCGTCACTCAGTTTTTAGTAGAATCAATAATCCTGACCTTTGTAGGGGGTATTATAGGAATAGGAATAGGAATTTTAGCCTCATATATAATATCCAGATTTACCAATTTCCCTTTTGTTATTTCTCCAAATTCCATTCTTTTAGCCTTTGCAGTATCAGCAGGAATAGGGATACTGTTTGGTTGGTATCCAGCCAGAAAAGCCGCTAACTTACAACCAATAGAAGCATTACGATATGAATAACAGAATAGAGAGGAGGTGAAAATATAAAAAATAAACAATTGGTTATGATTATTATTGCAATTTTGGTAGTGGGGGCGGTAGCTTTTTTTGGCGGAATGAAGTATCAAGGGACCAAAGCTACAGGTATAAATAATATAAGAGGACAATTTCAAAGAGGCATGGGTGGACCCAATGGCTTAGGTGGAATGGGTAGAATGAATGGAGGTGCGGTTATAGGGGAAATTATAAGTACAGATGATAACTCTATAACTGTTAAATTAGAAGATGGTAGTAGTAAAATTGTGCTACTTTCTGATTCTGTAACCGTTAGCAAAACAGACACTGGTTCAATGGCTGATCTCAAAAATGGGGTAAAAGTAGGTGTTTTTGGTACTACTAACTCAGACGGAACTGTTACAGCTCAAAATGTTCAGTTAAACCCGATGTTTAGAATGGGACAGGGTGCTCAAGCTAGTCCAAGTGGATCACCTGAATAAGTAGTATAATGTCACCGTATGACAGACCTACAATTCTCTTTCAGAAATATTGCATATCAAGAAAAAGATGGTTCCTTTACTGGGGTTTGTCTTGATTTGGATATTGTTGAAGAAGGACGGACCACTTTGCAGGAAGCAATCTTAAGCATAAATGATGCAATTTCCTCTCATTTTAAAGCTGCTAAAAAAATGGGTTTGCCTAATGAATTAATTAACCGCCCAGCTCCTAAAGAGTATTGGGATAAATTAAAGGAAATTACAAGAGAACAGGCACCAAAAAGAAGCTTTTCTCCATTCCAGTTTTTTACTACTCAATCCTCTGGTTTAGTGTATGCCTAGATTTAAGGCTCTTAAATATAGAGAAGTAACGACTATTCTTAATAATTTGGGGTTCATTCAAGAATCTGGTACAGGATCATCGCATCAAACCTGGACATTAAAAAGAAACAATAAAAGTTATGCGGTTACAGTTGCTTTTCATGGAACAAACTTAGAATTTAGACCTGGTACTTTAGGCTCAATGATTCGTCAAAGTGGTTTTTCAAAAGAGGAATTCTATCAAGCCTTAAAGAAATAATAATATAATCTACCATATGAGTTTAAGAGTAGGCGGAGCTTTACTATGCGTGTAGGGATTATCAGGCGACTATCACAACTTTAGAATTTAAGTTCAATTTTGTCTTACCTAACTTAAAGCAGAAAAATTATGAAAACAAATCTTGATTATGATATCACACCCCTAGGCATGCTAAATAATTCAAAAATCTGGTATGGTTTATATCGTCAGAATATAAACTTAGGAACAGCAGAAAAAGTTATTGCAATATATTGTTTACTAATAGGCTTAGAGATGTATCTTAAGTCTTATCTGATTCTACTAAACAAAGAAAAATACTCCTTTGATTCTGAATTGCAAAGTTTAGGACATAAATTTGAAAATGTATTGAATGCAATTAAAAAAGAAAAAGATCCTAAATTGCTCGGACAGATAGTAACATTAGTTGAGAAGTACGATCTTTTATTGATTGATACAAACAGTTTACGGTACCCGAAAAAAGGAGATACTTTTCTTAGACATGATAATTATTTAAAGTCATATAATGAATTTGATGATTTATTTGATGCTATTACTAGTGAAGTTAGTTTGGGTATTGTTAATAAATTTTATGCTAAGTAATTTCTTTAAAGAAAGGAAAGTTGGGGAATGAGTTTACGAGTAGGATAGCGGGAACAGAACAAAGCATTTTGAGGTTAATTACATCCCATTTGAGCCCTTCGGTTATACTCAGGATCTGTGACTTAAATTTAGTTTCCAAAATTAAGAAAATGGAGAATAATTTCTCAAAGAGATGAGATTGGGAGAATAATCCACTCAAGACCTCCACAACTATAGCTGCTAGCTTGACTTTATATGAGCCTAAGACTAGTATTTAGACAAGTAAGCTGCTTCACAAATGGCAAAAAGAAGCTTCGAAGAACCATTTACTAACAGTCTGGTTTTTAAATTCCTCCTTATCCTCTTAGGTGGTTTAATCGTATATCTTTTTAATAATCAAGACCAAATTAGAAATTTTGCAACGACTTCAACTTTTAACCCCCAATTACCTACTAACAATAACAATTGTAATGAGGCGAACGTTATTCAAAATACCAAAGATTCAGTTGTTAGAGTTTCTACAGATCAAGGAGAAGGAAGTGGTTTTGCTATTAAGGCTGAGGGTTATATTCTAACTAATTATCATGTTGTTAAGGATAGCGAATCTCCCAGAATTATATTTTCTGATAAAACACAGGTTATCGGCAAAGTATTTAACTGGGATGAAAAAACCGATTTAGCCGTAATTAAAGTTGATAGAAATAACTTGAAAGCATTACCTTTTGGAGACTCTGATAAACTAACTCAAGGTCAGACTCTGATTGGAATAGGTTTTCCTCTAGGTCAAGGTTTACCTGGGGAAGCAACAGTAACTAAAGGTGCTTACTCTGCAAAAAGATATGTTGAAGAAACTGGAGTAGAGTATATACAAATAGATGCTAATCTTAACCCGGGAAATAGTGGTAGTCCAGTTATCACAAGCTGTGGCGAAGTTATAGGTATTTATGCAGCAAGTATTAGTGGGACAGAAGGTTTAAAGTTCGCGATCTCCTCCAAAACAACCAAATCCATGACTGACTCTTTAATTGCAACTGGTCCTAAGCAATTTCAGTCAACTGTTAAGGATGACGACAATCAATTCTCTCCAGAAACTACTGTTAATCTTTATTACTATTATATTTCTATACGACAGTTAGATGTTGCATGGAACTTATTAAGCAAAAGATTCCAAAATTATGTTCAAGGTTATGACCGATGGCTGCATGGATACGACACAACTTTAAATGTTTTTCTTTTAGATATTGGTCCTGGTAATGGGAATAATACTGTCAAAATAAAATTGGGATCAGTTGATGATGTAAGTGGTCAAGTCTTATATAAAGTTTACTCAGGTGTGTATACATTAGTTATAGAAGATGAGGTATGGAAGATTGACAATGCAAATATATCCCAAGTTCAATAAAGTTTTCTTCTTAATAGGATTCTAATAATGAAAACTCTCTTATCAGTTAAATACTTAGTTATTTTATTAATATTACTTGGATTAATTGCACTAGGTATTTACATTTTCTTGAATAGTTCTCCAAAAACTCTCCCTAAAATACCGCCTACATCTACCCCTGGGACAAATAATACAACTTCAGATTTACAACAAAAAATCTCTGGAATGAGCTTACGTGACAAAATATTATCTCTTATGATTTTACACACCCCGGGAACTGATGCAAAGGAGATAGCATCCTTCATATCTAAATATCATCCTGCAGGAGTGATTTTAATGGATGATAATATTTCAAATAACAATGACCAGATAAGAGAACTGACTTCAGCTATTCAGGAAGTTTCTTCACCATATCCATCTTTAATCGCGATTGACGAGGAGGGATGTACTGTTAAACGTATCCCTAGTGATAATTTCTTGTGTTCTGAGCAGCTTAAAAGTCTATCACCTAAGGAAACTTACTCAGCCTTCCAAAAGAGAAGCATCATGCTTCATGATTTAGGAATAAACCTTAACTTTGGAATTGTAGCTGATATTACTGGAAATGAAAGTTCTTTTATCTTTCCCCGAGTATTTGGAGCAGATCCAAAAAAGGTTTCAGATCATATAGTTGCAGCACTGCAAGGGTCTCACCCTTATGTTCTCTCTACCCTTAAACACTTCCCAGGTCATGGTAGAACTTCTAGTAACTCACACATTACCATACCAGATGTCTTAGTGAGTGAAGATGACTGGAGAAGTTTTGATTATCTACCATTCAAAGCAGGAATAGAAGCTAATACTGAATTTATAATGTTTGGACATTTAAACTATAAAAATGTTGACGATAGTCCTGCTACTTTATCTTCCAAGTGGCACAGTCTTTTAGAGAAAGAGGCTGGTTTTAAAAATATCACGATCACTGACGATATGATTATGTTGCAAAAATCTCAAGATCCCCAGTACGAAGATGTAGTAAAAAATGCAATACAGGCTATAAATGCAGGAAATCATATTTTATTATATGTTAATGATTACAATCTGGTAGAAGAACCCGTTAGGCAAATTGATATTGACCAGTTAGTAAGTGATATTGAAGCTGCAGTGAATTCAGGAGAGGTAGATCAGATTAAACTTAACATAAGTGCGGAAAAAGTTTTAGAGATGAGGGCTAAGCTTCCTTTATAAAGTAGAAATGGTGAAGTGATATAGTATATAAAGAGAAGAGCATATAGCTCCGAGGGCACTAGCCCGAGGGGCTTTTTTATTGCTCAAAAATGATAAGGAGGTGAGTTATATGTATATGAAACAGAAAATTAACAATTTCGAAATGGTTGAAGCAGCACTCTTGGAACTTTTAGAAATGATTAAAAGATTAGACAATTATGCTGGGCAGATCAAAGAAGAAGTGAAATTCTTAAAAACTCAAATTAAAAGTAGCTAAGTTTGTTATAATTCCTGCATGAGTTTAAGAGTTGGAATAGTTGGATTGCCAAATGTGGGGAAGAGTACTCTTTTTAACGCCCTTTTAAAAAAGAGGGTGGCGCTCAGCGCAAATTATCCTTTTGCTACCATTGAGCCAAATATTGGGGTGGTGGAGGTGCCTGATCCTAGACTTTTAGAGTTGGCTGAGCTGATCAAAGATGAAGAAAACCTGCCTGCCGGCAGGCAGGGAATGACTTCCTTACCTCCTTTAGTTCCAGCGGTGGTGGAGTTTGTGGATATTGCTGGGCTTGTTAAGGGAGCGAGTGAGGGGGCAGGTTTGGGAAATAAATTTTTGTCCCATATTAGAGAGGTAGATGCGGTGGTGCATGTTTTAAGGGACTTTAATGATACTAATATTATCCGTGAGGGATCAATCTCCCCTGATGAAGATAGATCAACCATAGAAACAGAGTTAGCTCTGTCTGATCTACAGGTGCTTGAGAAACTAATTGTGGCAGCTGAGAAAGAGGGGAAGGTAAGTAAGGATCCTTTGGATGAGAGGAAACTAGCAATCTTAAAAACTATTCAGGAGAATTTATCTTCAGGGAAAGTTTTAGGTCACTATCAGATAGGAGATGAAAGAATAGCTAAATGGTTTAAAACTCTGCCACTGCTCACCACTAAACCAATTCTTTATGTGTTTAACGTCTCAGAGGATAGTTATGGTGTCATTCTGAATGAAGTGAAGAATCTAAAAGAGTCCAATGATCAGATCCTTCGCTATGCTCAGGATGACAGTGTTGTGATTTGTGCTAGGCTCGAGGAGGAGTTGGCTGATTATACAGAAGAAGAGAGGTCAGACTATTTAAAAGAGATGGGGATTTTAGAAACAGGACTGGACAGATTAATCAAAAAAGCCTACTCAATTTTAGGGCTGATCTCCTTTTTAACTGCTGGGGAGAAGGAAGTTAGAGCTTGGACTGTTGAGAAGGGCAGTTTAGGCCCAAAAGCAGCCGGAGTAATTCACACTGATTTTGAGAAAAAATATATTAGGGCTCAGGTGATTGAGTATCAAAAGTTAATTGAGGTGGGTTCATACAAAGCTGCTAAAGATAGAGGGTTACTAAGAATGGAAGGCAAGGAGTATGAAGTTAAAGATGGGGATGTAATCGAGTTTTTTATTGGCAGTTAGTATTACCCTGTTCGTCTAGCTAACACGAACCTGGTATGGGTAAATGGGTAACATACACTCGATTGGCTCATATAATCTGATAGTATACACCTTTGGTAGATCCTAATTTTTTAATTAAACCGGCATCTTGAAGTTGTTTAAGGTCGTACCGTAAGGTTCGGCCATTTATCGCCATAAATCGGCGTTGGATGGTATTAAAGTTTATTAAGTTATGATCCCGGATGATGTTTAAAATTTCAGCTCGGCGGGGGAGAAGATAATCTTGAGCTTGAAGTTGATCTTTTTTTAAAATCTCAGTTTTGGCCTCTGCAGCCGCAAAATCGATCGCCTCCAGGATATACTCTAAATATTCTGTGACATCCCGTTCCGAAGAATCGAGAGCTTGGTAATATAAAGACCGGTGGTTATCTAAGTACTCCTCAAGATTTATAAGCCCCCTCATTCCATAACCGCCTTTTTCCAAAACTGCCTGAAGTAAAAGCCGGCCTACCCGGCCGTTACCGTCTAAAAAGGGGTGAATTTTCTCAAAAGTATAGTGGGTTAAGGCAGCCCGGATGGGAACAAATTGTTCCTTTGAGGAGTTGGTAAACTTTAACATTTTGCGAGTACTGGAGGATATTTGGGCGGGCTTTGGTGGAATATAAATCGCGATCCCGGATGAGTTAAAAATAGCCTCTAAATTGGTCCGGAATTTACCTAAGTCCAATTTTGGGATTAATCCCTCCATGACGGTTTTTTGTAAAGCCAAGATATCTTTGATGGTAATATCCTTCTTTGAACCTCTGGCCATTAAAAAATTAAAACCTTTTAAAATATTTAAAACCTCCCGCTTTTTTTGGTCAGAAGATGAGGCTTGGGGTAGCTCATCCAGGGTTAAAGTATTTCCTTCAATCCGGGCGGAAAATAGAGAGCTTCGAAGAGTTGACCTTCTTCTAATATTGACTTCGACCTCTTTAGGGAGGATGGCTGTATCGATAACCTGTCTGCTTCCTTCAATCGATTGAAGTAATTTAGTAATTTTAGGAGTCAGAAAATATTTAGGTGGGATCAGCACTGTGGCTCAACATTACCATATATGACCTAATACTGCCATAAGTTGCCTAATATTGCCAAAAGATTTCAGTGATTGAATTTTCTATCCCAAACTAGTACAATTTGGGCGTGAACGAGTATTACTTAACATTAATCTTAAGATCTGATCTCAAAGAAGAGGATCGAAAGAAGATCCTTGAAGGAGTGACTAAAAAGTTTGGGAGTTTGGAAAAAGAAGATCTTTGGGGTTCTCGGGATTTGGCTTATCCAGTCAAAAAGCAGACTAAAGGGTGGTATGCCCATTTTGAATTTTCTTTAAACCCCCAAGATGTTTCATCTTTGGATAAAACTCTAAAATTAGATGAGGATATCATCCGTTATTTACTGATCCGAAAGTGAAGACCAAGGGCTAAAAACCCTCGGCTTCCTGCAGTAGCAGTAAAGAGAGTTTACAAAAAAATGGCTTCAAGGTCTTGGAATAGAATAGAGTTAATAGGAAATTTGACACGCGACCCAGAATTGCGTTATACCCCAAATGGGGCTGCTGTGGCTACTTTTGGCCTAGCTACCAATCGAAGCTATCTAGTGGAGGGTGAGAGGAAAGAAGAGGTGGACTTTCACAAAGTTGTGGCCTGGAATAAACTAGCTGAACTTTGCAGTCAACTTCTTAAAAAAGGCACTAAGGCGTTTATCTCTGGCAGGCTTCAATACCGGGAGTGGGAAGGGCAAGATCAAGTTAAAAGACGTGAGGCAGAGATTGTTTTGGAAGATATGTTGATTTTAACACCTAAAGGTGAGAGCTCTGGACCCTCAGAAAGTGCGGCGGAAGTTTCTTTAAAAGAAGCCTCGACCCCAAAGCCAGAAAAAGCCAAAAAAGTTGAAGAAGTAGAAGAGGCGCCACCTGTTGCCAACGAAAAAGTCTCCGACGACGATCTGCCTTTCTAGTTTGGTATTTTGAACTCTGTCTCAATTATTGATTCTTTACCTCTGATCCTATATAATTCTCACGATTACATCTCATGGCTTTAAAAACTACGTTAAAATCTAGAGTAAAGATAGAGACCCCAAGCCCGATTCCTCCAAAAGAGGGAGACCCGAGAGTGGAAAAAGTTGAGGCTCAAGCTCCCTCGAAAACAGGAAACCGAGATGGGGATTTATCCGGTAAACCAGTTAAAAAGTATTGTGCTTTTTGTAAACACAAAAATGAGCCCCGATATTGGGATGCAGCCTCACTCCGCAGGTTTGTTAATGATCGGGGAAGAATTACCGCAAGATCTAGAAACGGTGCCTGTTCCAAACATCAAAAACGTGTCTCCCGTCAGGTAAAATACGCCCGTCATTTAGCCCTCCTCCCTTTCATCGTGCGAGTATAACGAGCACGTCACGAAGGAATGCTCGCTTCAGCTTGCTGAAGAAGAACCTATCGTATCGTGCGAGTATAACTCCAATTTTGTAGTAAACTGGAGAGAGATGCCAACTCCCCAGAAGTTAATTGTTCCAGCCAGGTGTAGAGTTGAGAAAAATATTGTGACCCGAGTTTACCGTAAACTAGGCGAGGCTTATGGATTCACACTTTCTTTAGGCCAGGAGGTTTTTCCTACTGACTCCTTAGGCCGTGGGAAAATAAAGTCCGGTTTTAAAATTATTGCTTTAGCCGAAAAGTTAGGAGTCAACCCCAAAGATGGTTTAAGTTATTTAAAAACCAAAATTGGCCAGAATATCTACCGGGGAGAGACGATAGCCGCTTCAATTACCTCACCGGTTGATGGGGTGATTGATTTTTATAATCAAAAAAACGGCGAGCTTCGGATTAAAGTATTTTTGGAGGAAAAAGAGTTAATTTGTGGGATGTTTGGGGTGGTGGATGAGATAGATGAAAGACTCGGGGTTGTCGGAATCAGAACCTATGCTACTTTAATCCATGGAGTTTTAGGATCGGGAAGGCAAGTAGATGGGAGGCTGGAAATTTTACATCCTCGGAAAAAAATAACCGAAAAAGATAAATCGCAAATTGTGGTAGTTCCGGGCACACTAGACGAAGACACGATCCGCCAAGCCTCCGCTCTTAATATAGCTGGAATAATTTGTGCTGGGGTAAGTACTCAAGATGGAGTTTGGCAGGATGCAGGGTTTGGGGTAGTTGTTACAGAAGGAGTAGGTAAGGCCATAATTGGTGAGGATATTTTAAAAGTTTTAGAGCAAAGCTGTGGTCAGTTTGCTATTTTAGAAGGTCAAAGAGCTCGGTTAATCTTGCCATCTGAAGATCAAAACAGTATGATATATATTCGTAAGATCAGATTGCCCAAGGTGATCGCAGATCGTGTACCAATGAGTGAGATAGGATTAAGAATTGGCTTGTCGGTTCGGACACTGTCCCCGGATTTAGGTCAGGTAGGTGTGGTAATCCAGATTGATCAATCTGAAACGATGCTGCCTAGTGGGAAGAAAACTGTTATGGTAACAATTGAATCCAAAAGTAGAAAGATGCGTTTACCTTTAGAAAATATTGAAGTAATTTATTGATGATTTCACATACCCCCCAAAAAATTAGAGAGTTATACTCAAAAGTTAACGGCGGTCTAATTATCATCATTATTTTATCTTTCATAGTTGGTTGGCAGCTGGGACACCGGGATTATAATTTTCAGATTAAAAACTACAAACCCCAATTTAAAGTTACCAACCAAAGTCCCGCTTCAAGTACTACTGATATCGACTTTAAATTATTTTGGGAAACCTGGGATTTAGTCTCTCAGAAATATATTGATAAAACAGCCATTGATCCGCAAAAGCTCTATTATGGAGCCATCCAAGGGATGGTCGCAGCCTTAGGTGATCCGTATACCGTTTTTCTACCACCTCAAGCTCAAAAATCCACCAAAGAACAACTCTCTGGATCTTTCGAGGGAGTTGGGATTCAACTTGGTTATAACAAAGAAAAAAGATTGGTTGTTATCGCTCCGCTGAAAGATACCCCGGCGGATCGGGCCGGAGTCAAGGCTGGAGATTTAATTGTCAAAATTAACGATAAAGAGGCCTTCAGTCTATCGTTGCCTGAAGCTGTTAGCCAGATCCGGGGCCCAAAAGGCTCAACGGTAAACTTATCAGTTTTACGGGAGAACGAATCTAAACCTAAAGATATAACCTTAACTCGGGATACGATAGTTGTTAAATCGGTTGAATTTGAAAATAAAAATACCGATCTTTCTCAAAAACCAGATTCGCCGACTGTGACTAAAACTACTAAGTCAGGTAAAGAGGTTGCCTACATTAGGCTAAGCCAATTTGGTGAGCGGACCCGTAACGAATGGGATCTCGCAGTCTCTGAAGGTTTATCCCACGCTCCACAAGGGGTAATAGTTGATGTCAGAAATAATCCCGGCGGGTTTTTGGACGGGGCGGTTTATATCGCCTCCGAGTTTTTGGATCGAGGGGTGATAGTTATTCAAGAAGACGCTCTTGGTAATAAAGAGTCGCAACAGGTTATTCGGGAGGGTAAGTTATTAAAACTGCCGGTAGTTATCTTAATCAATAAAGGCTCGGCTTCAGCTTCTGAGATCTTAGCCGGAGCGATTCAGGACCGAAAACGGGGGACTTTGGTGGGAGAACAATCGTTTGGTAAAGGGACGATTCAATCATCAGAAGACTTGCCGGAAGGCACCGGGATTCATATAACCACAGCTAAATGGTTAACCCCAGATGGTAGATGGATTCACAATAAAGGACTCACCCCCGATGTTATTGTGGAGAATACTGAGGATGGTAAGGATATACAGCTGGAAAAAGCCTTAGAAGTACTGGATAAGTAAGATAGTATGGAAAAAGGCAGCTTTAAAGATGTTCCAAGGATTTCAACTTTTATCCTAATTATTATATTAGGTGGTTTTTTAGGGTTTGGATTATATTTTGCCCGCACCAAAGGGATATTACCCCTAACTAATTATTTCCCAAAAGTAGAATTACCTAAAACTGAAATTACCCAAAGAGTAGTTAACGAAGAGAATGCGGTGATTGAGGTGGTAGATAAAACCTCGGGTTCTGTAGTGGCTTTAGGAGCTACCAAGAGGGTCTTTAATCCATTTGATCCATTCGGAGCTTCCCGGAGCCAAAATAGTACCATAGGGACTGGATTTGTGGTTTCAGATAAAGGGATTATTATTACTAATAAACACGTTGTTTCCGATACTAATACCAAGTATACGGTGGTGACAAATGATGGTAAAAAATATGATGTTCAAAGAATTTACCGCGATCCGATTTTGGATTTAGCGATTGTCCAGGTTGATAACTTAGATTTAAAAGCATTGGAAATGGGGGACTCCACTAAGCTAAAAGTTGGTCAAACAGTTATTGCTATAGGTAACGCTTTGGGTCGGTTTACCAATACGGTCACCACAGGTGTGGTCTCAGGACTTGGGCGGAAAGTTATCGCTGGTGATCCTTTTTCGGGCTCGGTTGAGAGTTTGGATAATTTAATTCAAACTGATGCTGCCATTAACCCTGGAAACTCCGGTGGACCCCTTTTAAACATCGCAGGGCAAGTGATTGGAGTTAATGTAGCAACGACCGAGGGTGCTCAAAATATCGGTTTTGCCATCCCGATTAGTGCGGTCAAGGTTATAGTTGATGAATTTGTTGAAAAAGGGACTGTTTCCCGGCCATTTTTGGGAGTCAGATACCGGTTTATCGCCCGCGATGTAGCTTTATTAAACGAAGTGGCTCAAGGGGCTTATGTTCAGGAAGTTTTGGATGGTTCAGGGGCTAAAAAGGCTGGAGTTGCCGAAGGAGATATTATTACTAAAATTGACGATCAGGCGGTTTCTGAGGAGGAGACTATCTCCAGGGCTATCTCCGGCAAAAGAATTGGGGACAGTGTTACTTTAAATTTATGGAACGAAGGAAATGAGAGAGAAGTGAAGGCTACTTTACAAGAATTGCCCAATCAGTAGTCTTTCTAGGGTAGCCTTGCGACCTTTGGTCTTAAAGCTACCTTACAAGAGCTTCCAAATCAGTAATCCCTGATAATTCTTCCACTTTTATTACTTATCCTTGAGCCAAATTGTTAATGTTAAAAGTAAAATGATAGCAAGAGGGGGTGAGGATATGACAAAGAATCAAACAAATACGACGGCTCGTAGAGTCTCTCTAGGTGCAGCCGGGTTGGCTGCTGCTGCTGGAGTTGTAGCTGCAGGAGCTGCGATGATGAATAAAGATACCAGAGATAAACTAACAGATATGGCCGCAGGAGCAATAGACGCTATCAAGCAATCCGGCGAAGAGGCTCGCGACCAAGTGGAAGAAAAGGTTGGCAAGACGCTTAGAAAATAATTACTGACGGATGGTTAAGATTCGTTGAGCGTGAGCTAAATCTTTTTTGATTTCGATCTCGGCGTTGGGGAAATAGGCTTGAGCTGAATTTGCAGCTAGCTCACCGTGAGTATAGTCTATCTCCCCAACCAAAAGCTTAAAACTCAAAGCCTTTTGCTTAAGTTGCAAAAATAGCTTTTCATATAAAAAGAATCCGTCGTCGCCGCCATCAATAGCCAGGTGTGGCTCAAAGTCTTTAACGGATGAGTCTAAGTAGGCAATTCTTTGTGTTGGAATATAAGGAAGATTTGTGACAATAATATCTGGACAAACATCTATTTTCTCAAGTAGGTTACTTTGGATAAACTCAATTTTACCTTCAACCTTGTGAAATTTGGCGTTCGCTTGGGCGACTTCTAAGGCATTACCTGAGACGTCTGAAGCAATGATTGAAGTTGCAGGTGAGTTTTTGGCGATCGATATGGCGATACACCCTGAACCTGTTCCTAAATCTAAAACTAACTGATTAGGATTTGCCTTGAGCGCGAGTAAAACTC
>JAUSKZ010000024.1 GCA_030646805.1 Candidatus Daviesbacteria bacterium | reverse complement strand
TACTGTTACTTTTGCTGATGCTGGAGACGATGTTGACGATGTCGATTGCACAGGTGGTGCGACAGTTTCTAGATTTACATCTCCTGCAGCGCCTAGAACTGTGGCACAAATAGCTACAGTACTTAGAACATTGACAAATGTATCTGACGCAACCCATGGGTCTCTTGCTGTTGGAGGTTCTGGAAGTGACGCTACATTCATAACTACAAATACAGAGACGATTGCTACGAATATAACTTTTACAGATTTTACTGTGGGGGATATTACTAATGTTGCTGTTACAGCTGTTGTACCTGTTTCTCAAGTGAACACTGTTACTGTCGGTGGGACAGTAGAAGCAGGAGATGTGTTTACAGCAGATCTGCCAGGTGCAGTTACTGCTACTTATACAGTTACTGGTGGAGATACAACTACAGATAACATTGCTTCTGGGTTAAGAGCTGCCATTGAAGCATCAGCTGGTTTTGCAGGTCAAGCTTTTACTTCTGGAGTAGCTACAAATGTTATTACCTTAACAGCCAAAGTTGCTGGAACTGGATTTGTTCAAATATCAGGTGCAGCTAATAGGGCAGCTGTTGCTCAAGTTAATACTATTACTATTGGTGGGACAGTAGAAGCAGGAGATGTGTTTACAGCAGATCTGCCAGGCGCAGTTACTGCTACTTATACAGTTACTGGTGGAGATACAACTACTGCAAATATTGCAACAGGCCTAGACGCAGCTATTCGGACTGCAGGAGGTTATGCTGGCCAGGATTTTACCTCAGGAGTCGCTACAAACGTTGTTACGCTAACAGCAAAAGTTGCTGGAACTGGATTTATACAAACATCAGGTACAACCAATAGATCAACTGTTGCTCAAGTTGTAACTTTTACTCCAGTTTCAGTAACTGTAGGGGAAACATTTAGGGGGACTATTGGTGTTAATAATTATGATTATTTAGCTGCATTGGGTAATACAGTAGCAACTGTTGTCGCAGCATTAGCAACTTCAATGGATGCAGATGGGGCTGTTGCTTGTGTGGATACTACCAGCACAACCATAACTTGTACTGCTAGTGTAGCTGGAACTTCATTTACTTATGCGGCCACAGTAGTTGATATTACCGCCCCAAGCGCTCCTTCAACTCCAGTTTTAGATGCTGCTGATGATACCGGAAGCTCTAGTGCCGATAATCTGACTAAAAATACTACCGGACTTACCTTTACCGGGACTGCTGAAGCAGGTAGCACAGTTCAGTTATTTGATGGAGCAACTCCTTTAAATATTGCTACCGCTACTGGAGGTAATTGGAGTATTGACTTGAGTTTATCATCAGGAGTTCATAGTATTACCGCCACGGCCACTGATACCGCTACTCCAGCAAATACCAGCGCTGCCTCTTCCGCCTTAAGTGTGACGGTTGATACAACTGTTCCAACTATTTCTTTAGTTACTACCAAAGATACCAATGGAGATGGAAAAGTTGATACTGCAACTATTGTTTTTTCAGAACCTGTCTTAGATTCTAGTTTTTTAGCAAGTAATTTTACTCTTGGAGGGTCTTCTGGAACTTCATTTACAACAGGAACTGGAGATGATAATACTTTTGACGTAATTGTGTCGGGAGGAGTTGTTGGAACTGAAGCAAAGGATGTTACTTATACTCAAGGTACAGGGTCAGATAAAGTTGGAAATTTGCTTGCAAATGTAATCACAGGGACAATAACTGAAATAGATAGTGCTAATCCAGTATTTATGTTTGCTCGAACTTTCTCAACAACTCAAATTGATTTAACATTTAGTGAGGATTTAGATGGCAGTTCACTGGCTATGTCTGATTTTACAGAGAGCGGGTATACCTTAACTGGTGGAGTTAGTGAACCCACAGCGGGTGTGGCGAGATTAACGGTATCTATTCCTTTTGCTACTGATGCAACCCCAGCTGTGTCCGTTGTCGGAACCGTTCCAGATCTTGCCTCAATTAATGCTATAACAGTTTCGAATATCACTCCAATTGACGGGATTGCCCCTGTTTTATCTGCTGTTAATTTAGTTTCAGACAATACATTACTGAGCGTTTTATTTGCCAAAACTGGAGCCAATATAATCTTAACTTTTACTTCATCTGAAACTATCAATACCCCAACGGTTACATTCACATCAGGTGGCACAGCTGTGACTGGTTCGCCAACTATAAGTAATTCTGGAAACAATTGGACTGCTTTTTATGTTGCAAATTCTTCAGACACAGAAGGTTCTGTTGCTTATACAATTAATTTCTCAGATACGTCTACCAATAGTGGAATTGCTGTAACTACTGGTTCTGGTTCAGTTGCTTTTGATAAAACAAATCCCGAAGCAGTCGATACTCCAACAACTACAACTCCAACAAATAGTGTTAATCAAACTTGGACTTGGACTGCAGGAAGTGATGCACTATCTAGGGTATATCAATATCTTTGGACTATTGTAAACAATGCAACAAGTCAATCAGTTTCAAGTGGGACGACTAGTTCTTCAACCTTAACTCTTGCGACTAGTTTAGCCCAAGGAGTTTGGAATCTTATTGTTCAAACACAAGACACTGCAGGTAATTCAAGTATAGCCTCGACTGGATTAGTTGCAGTTGATACAACAGACCCCTTGGTTTCTGCAAATAATGCTTCGAGTGCTTGGCAAACTACAAGTCCAACAATTACACTGAGCGCTTCTGATTCGGGTGGTACTGGATTAAATTCTAGTCGTGTTCGCTATAACTGGAACGCCACAGCTAACGCAACCACTGGGACAATCTTTAGCAATGGTACACAAATTAATGTTCCGTCCGAAGGAACTCACACACTCAATCTTTATGCGGAGGATATAGTTGGAAATTCAAATACCTTCAATGGAACTTACAATATTGATACAGTTGCACCTTCCAGCTCAATCACTGCTCCAGCTAACGGAGCCTATTCCAATATAAACCCGGTTTTTACAGCCACCGCTTCAGATACCAATGGGGTAGTCTCAGTTATATTTCAATATAAAGCCAGCGCTTCTAGCAGTTATGCAGTTTTAAGCACAGATAATATTAGTGATTATGCTGCCGATTGGACCGGAGTAACTTTGGTAGATGGGACAACTTATAATTTACAAACGGTCACAACTGATAGCGTCGGAAATACTACAACCACAGGAGGCGTTTCATTTATCTATGACACTACCGCACCTGTTGCAACTGCTGATAACGGATCTACCAATTCCAGTTTAGTCACCCTTAAAAATACTGCTTTAAATATTGCTGACTCGGTACTTTTGGCTAACGATACCGATACTAACACCTTAACTATCACTGGCGCAGCTTCTCCTACTGGAGGAACAATTTCTCGAACAGGTTTGATCACCACCTTTACCCCAACCACTGATTTTGTCGGCAATGCCACCTTTAGCTATACCTTATTTGATGGGGCTAATAATTCAACAGGTTCGGTAACGGTAGTAGTTAATCCACCTGTGGTCACGGGTGAGGTTTTATTAACACCAACTACTAATGTGACTACTAGTACGACTGAAATTGTGATTGGAGCGGTGGCTTTTGACTCAACGATTAATATTCCTTCATCCGTCACGAACGCCACCTTAGATTTAACTAATTTAGATAGTGTTTCCGGGGATATAAGATCAGCCACTATTGTTAACGATATAACTATCAATTCAGCAACTTCTCTGGGAGACATTTTGGTTGAGATTCCGGCTAATATTACTATCTCTGGTGCCTCAGGTGATTGGACTGGAATTTTAAACGCTCCGACGATCTTAGCTAATAGTTCAGTTAGTATTCCATCCCAGACCGGAGTTAACGGCACGACAGTAGTTGGGGTAGTTGAGATTGGGTTTGGAGATATCGCCTTAACTTTTAATAAATCTGTCAGGATTAAACTTCCCGGACAAGCCAGTAAATCCATTGGGTTTGTTAGAGGCGGAACATTTACCGAGATTGTGACGGCTTGTACTACTGATTCTCAAGATTGGGCTGACGCCAACCTTGGAGCAGGGGCTGATTGTAAAATTACCGTCGGAGCTGATGAGATAGTTTGGACCAAACATTTCTCCAAATTTGTCTCCTTTGATAGAACTTATCCGGCCCAATCAACTCCTAACACTAGTACTGTTTGTACTGAGGCTCCGGCTGGAGGCACACCTAACCTAATCTCTGCTTCAGTCAGTGGCGATAACCAAGTCACCTTAAATTGGTCTAAAGCTTCCGATCCAGTCTCACATTATGTAGTAGTTTATGGACTGTCTTCCGGCAACCCTCAGTATGGTAACGCCAATATTGGCGGCAAAGAGACGACCTCTTATACCGTTAATAATCTATCAGGTGGAACGACCTATTATTTTAAAGTTAGAGCTGGCAACGGTTGTAACGCTGGATCTTACTCAAATGAAATTTCAGCTACTCCAGGTGGAGCTACAATCCAGAGTGCTATTGCCTCGGGCTTTGCTGAGGGAGTCTTGGGAGCTTCTACCTCAACAGTTGGGGATAGCGGAGAAGACGAGAGCGGAGAGTCAGGTGAGGTTGAGGGTGAATCAACAACTGATGATAGTTCGGTCTCGGGAGAGTTTGATTATAAGGCTCAGGCAAGCGCTTCTACTCCAAATATAATTAGTCGACTATTTTCTGGAATTGGAAGTCTTATCTCTTCAGTATTTTCTTTCTTTGGAAGCATCTTGGGACTTTAAACTTTCACCTTCATTTACCTGTTGACACACACAGCCCCTTGTGGTTTAATTATCCACAACCTTAAGTGATTAGGAGGCATACGGATAGTATGCTTCCTTTTTGTTGTCCCCAGGACTGTCGCCCGCAGTTTTGGACAGAAATTTAACTGATGCCAGATAAAACAGCGACCAACAACCCGTATAGTCCAAGGCAGTATTGGGGAGGAAGACCTATCTTCAACCACCGGTTTGATCTAACCCGCCTTCAGAAAGAATCCTATGAGTGGTTTTTAAAAGAGGGAATTGGCAAAACCTTAGCACAAATCAATCCGGTTAGTGACTTTACCGGTAAGAACTGGAGGCTAGAGTTTGGCAACTATACTTTGGGTAAATCCAAATTTTCCCCTGAGGAGTGTGTCATCAAAGGAGTTTCCTGTGACGCTCCACTCCGGACTCAAGTTACTTTAATTAACTTACAAACCAACGAAGAATATAAACAAGAAGTTTTCTTAGGCGATATCCCCTTGATGACTGAGAAGGGGACCTTTATTATTAACGGTATTGAAAGAACGATAGTTAATCAAATTGTTAGGGCTCCCGGAGTTTTCTTCTCAGCTGCTCAAGACCCAATTACTGGTAAGATCCTTCATTCAGCTGAACTACGGCCATCTCACGGCTCTTGGCTAGAGTTTTCCATCTCCAGGACTAACGTTTTAACGGTCAAGATCGACCGTCGTCGAAAATTTGCTGCCAGTACTTTCCTTCGGGCGATTGGTTATTCTGACGATGAATCAATCAGAAACCTCTTTAAAGATTTAAAATTAGATGAGGATCATGATTATCTGACCTCAACCTTAGCTAAAGATCTAACCAAAAACCAAGATGAAGCGTTACTGGAGATCTTTCGGAAGATGAGACCAGGTGATCCTGTGGTATTGGAGAGCGCCAAAAATATGATCAACGGAATGTTCTTTAACTCAAGGCGTTATGATTTGACCCGGGTTGGTAGATATAAAATCAACAAAAAATTAAAACAAGATATTCCAAACACCCCGGAAAACTGGATTCTTAGAAACGACGACATTGTGTCCACCATCCGTTATTTAGTCGGTTTACAACAAGGGGTTGGTAAGGTTGATGATATCGATCACTTGGCCAACCGCCGAGTTAGACGAGTCGGGGAGTTAGTCTCTCAAAACGCTTTCTGGGTTGGCCTTTTAAGACTAGAAAGGGTCATTAAAGAGCGGATGAGTTTACTCTCAGCTGAATTTGAGATTAATCCAGGGTCTTTAGTTAATGCTCGGCCGATTATTGCCGCCGTTAACGAGTTCTTCCGTTCCTCTCAACTCTCCCAGATTTTAGACCAAACCAACCCACTCTCCGAGGTTGATCATTTAAGGAGGTTAACCGTTACTGGCCAAGGCGGTATTACCCGTGAGCGAGCCTCTTTCTCGATCCGCGATATTAACCACTCTCAATACGGCCGAATTGATCCGATCAGATCTCCAGAAGGACAAAATATTGGTTTAGTGACTTATTTGGCTCTCTTTGCCCAGGTTGACGAATATGGTTTTTTACAGACTCCTTACCGGAAAGTTGAAACCGTTGGCGGTAAACTGAGGGTCACTGATGAGATAACTTATCTTTCAGCTGATGATGAGGAAGAATATTATATTACCGAAGCCACAGTGGATCTTGATGAGAAAGGTTTTATTACCGAAACTCGGATTCCTCTGCGTTACAACGGCAGCTTTTTTGAAGGTGAAGCCAAACAAGTTCAGTTTATGGATGTCTCACCTCAACAGATCGTTGGAGTCTCAGCCTCGTTAATTCCATTCTTGGCTCACGATGACGCTAACCGAGCTTTAATGGGTTCTCACATGCAGAACCAGGCTGTTCCATTACTTTTGCCTTCTGCTCCAATTGTGGGTACCGGCATGGAGAGGGTTATCGCTGACAATATGGGCCGGGTAGTCAGGGCGCCTTTCTCAGGAATTGTGACTTATGTCGATGCCAATAAAGTGACGGTCGAAGGAAAAGAAGCGACTCAAACTTGGCTAATCAAGAAATTTGCCAATACCCCAGAAAGTACCTGTTACTCTCAAAATCCGGCGGTGACCATAGGTCAAAAAGTGGCCGAAGGGGATCTGTTGGTTGATGGGACCTCAACTGATAAGGGCGAATTGTCTTTAGGGCAAAATATGATGATCGCTTATATGAATTACGAAGGTTTAGGTTATGAGGATGCGGTGGTTATCTCTGATCGACTAGTTAAGCAGGATCTTTTAACCTCGATTCATATTGAAGAGTATGTGACTGACGTAGTTGAGACGAAGCTTGGCCCGGATGAGCTAACCCGGGATATCCCCAACGTAGCTGAGGAGCATTTAGCCAATTTAGATGAGACCGGGATTATTAGGATCGGGGCAACTGTTTCTCCGAACGATATTTTAATTGGTAAAGTTCAACCTAAAGGTGAAACAGAGCTAACTGCTGAGGAGAGATTACTTCGGGCCATCTTCGGTGAGAAAGCCAAGGAAGTCCGAGATACCTCGCTCCGGATGCCTCACGGAGAAAGAGGTACGGTGATTGGGATTCAAATTTTGTCCCGAGAGAATCAAGACGAACTTGATGCCGGAACTTTGATGAGAATTAAAGTTAAAGTCGCTCAACTTCGAAAAGTTACGGTTGGGGATAAGTTAGCCGGAAGACACGGTAATAAAGGAGTTATCTCGAGGATCGTCCCAGAGTCCGATATGCCTCATCTTGAAGATGGGACTACGATTGATTTGATTATCTCACCAGTGACGATCCTCTCCAGGATGAATTTAGGCCAAATTTTAGAGGTTCACTTAGGGATTGCTGCTCACAAGTTAGGGTTTAAAGTAGCCGCTCCAGTTTTTGAACACATTGACGAGAGTATCATCGTTGAGATGCTTAAAAAAGCTGGCTTGCCTGAAAACGGCAAGTTTAAGTTAATCGATGGCCGAACTGGTGAGTATTTTGACCAAGAAGTTGTGGTTGGGATGACTCACTTCCTCAAGCTGATTCATATGGTTGAGGATAAACAACACGCCCGTTCCACCGGACCTTATTCGATGGTGACACAACAACCTTTGGGTGGAAAAGCCCAAATGGGGGGTCAAAGACTCGGAGAGATGGAGGTTTGGGCGCTTGAAGCTTATGGGGCAGCCCATATTTTACAAGAAATGTTGACCACCAAATCTGATGACATAATTAATAGGACTAAAGCATATCAGGCGATTGTTCAAGGTACCGAGATCCCTCAGCCGATGGTTCCGGAGTCTTTTAAAGTTTTGGTCAAGGAGTTACAATCCTTGTCTGTTAACGTTGAGACAGTTAATGCAGTAGTTAAGAGTGAGGTTGAGCAAGAGGTCAAACCTGATGTGGCCGAAAATATACTTCAATTAAAAGAAGTAATGGAGGTGAGTGAAGTTGGGGTTGAGTCTGAGTTGACCGCTGAAGATTCCCCAGTTGAGTTAGTTGATTTAAAAGATGAACCTGAAGATAAAGGAGATAAAGAATGAGTGAGATGTTACTTGATTTTGAAGCCTTAAAAGTTACCATTGCCTCCCCGGAGCAAGTTCGAGCTTGGTCTTTTGGTGAGGTTACCAAACCTGAGACTATCAACTACCGAACTCTAAAACCGGAAAAAGACGGACTTTTTGCTGAAAATATCTTCGGTCCAACCAAGGATTACGAGTGTTATTGTGGAAAATATAAAAGAATAAGGTACCGAGGGGTGATTTGTGATAAATGTGGGGTTGAAGTAACTCAAAGCAAGGTCAGACGTGATCGAATGGGTCATATTACCTTGGCAGCACCTGTGGCTCACAATTGGTTCGTTAAAGGGGCTCCCTCCAAACTTTCCCTAGTTTTGGATCTATCTTTAAAAAGTTTGGAAGCAGTCATCTATTTTGCTTCATACTTGGTTACCAACGTTGAGGCAGAAGAGCAAGTTAAAGCTTTAGAGAAGCTGGAAAAAGATTTAGAGGGCAAGAAAAAATTGGCTGAGGAGAATTTAGACAAAAATATCGCTGCTCTTGAAAAAGCTTTAAAAGAGAGTCTGGCTGAGTTTAAAAAATCAGAAAAAAGTAAAGAAAAATATGAGCTGGCCTCTTCCGAGTTTGAACTCAAGAATAAACAAGAGATCCAAAAATTAAGAGAGAATTTAGTGGTTGAACAAAGCCAACTTGAACAAATCTACAAAACTGTCTCTGATCTGGCTAAAAATATCGCACCACTTAAAATCCTGTCTGAGGATGAATACTTAAAACTTGATGAATATGGAGTAGCACAATTTATTGAAGTCGGTATGGGGGCAGAAGGGGTTTTGCAGGTTCTGAAAAAAGTTGATCTTGAAAAGCTCGTTGCTCTGCTCCGAGATGAGGTTCGAAAATCTTCCGGACAAAGACACGTTAAAGCAACCAAAAGACTTCGGGTAGCTGAAGGAATGAGGGCGGCTGGAATGTTACCAGAGTGGATGATCTTAAAAATCCTTCCAGTTTTACCTCCTGATCTTCGTCCGATGGTTCAGCTGCCGGGTGGTAGATTTGCTTCCTCGGACTTAAACGATCTTTATAGAAGAGTAATCAACCGCAACAACCGACTTAAAAAGTTAATTGATCTTGGAGCTCCGGAGATAATTTTACGAAACGAAAAAAGAATGCTCCAGGAAGCGGTTGACGCCTTAATTGATTCCAACTTAAAAACCAATCGCCGGGATGCAGCCGGTGGTCACGCCTTAAGATCCCTTTCGGATATGCTTCGAGGAAAACAAGGTCGGTTCCGCCAAAACTTACTTGGTAAGCGGGTTGATTATTCTGGGAGATCAGTTATCGTCGTTGGACCACAACTCTCTTTAAATCAAGTTGGACTTCCTCGCGAAATGGCGCTCGAGATGTTTAAACCCTTTGTTTTGCGGGAGATTATTGGGCGGGGACTGGCAGCCAATATTAAAGGAGCCAAGAATGTCTTAGAACTTCGACCGACTGAAGTCTGGGATATCTTGGAGGAGGTAATTCAAGGTCACCCAGTTTTAATTAACCGGGCTCCAACCCTTCACCGTTTAGGTATCCAAGCGTTCTTCCCGGTTTTGGTTGACGGATCGGCTCTCCAAATTCACCCATGTATTTGTGCTGGGTTTAACGCTGACTTTGATGGAGATCAAATGGCTGTTCATGTGCCCCTTTCTGTGATGGCGAGAGAGGAAGCGATCGCCTTGATGATGGCCCGGGATAATATTCTAAGACCATCTTCAGGTTATCCAGTTATGGCCCCAAACCGAGAGATGGCTCTTGGAACTTATTATGCTACCTCAGTTGACGATAAACTCGGGATACTGGAGGGCAAAGTATTTGATGAGCAGGAGGCGATTTTGGCTTTTCAATCTAATAAATTAAATCTGCGGCAGTTAATTAAGTTTAGGATGGCCTCAGGTGAGGATATTGAAACGACCGTTGGGAGAATTATTTTTAATCAAACAATCCCAGAGAGTATGAGATTTGTGAATAAAACATTCGGAGTTAAAGATATAGAGCGAATCGTTATGGAAGCTTTTAATAAATTTTCAGGTGAAGAGGTAGTAATCCTGATTGATAAAATGAAGGAGTTTGGTTTTTGGGGATCTACCAAGTCTGGTTTATCGCTGGGGTTATTTGATAACACCATTATCCCGGAAAAAGATCAGTTAATTAAAGACGGAGATAAAGAGGTTGCGGAAGTTGAAGCTAATTTTAAGAAAGAGTTAATCACTAATGAAGAGAGAAGAGTTTTAACTGAGGAAATTTGGACCAGGATCGGAAATGATATCGCCAAACGTACTATCTCCTCACTGTCACCTGATAATCCGGTTAACGTCATTATGAAATCTGGAGGAGCTCGAGCTACACCAGAACAAATCAAACAGGTTTCCGGAATGAGAGGATTCTCGGTTGATCCAACCGGTAAGATTGTTGAGCTTCCAACTAAATCTAACTACCGTCAAGGTTTAGCGGTTTTTGAGTACTTTACCTCAGCCAGAGGAGCTAGAAAAGGGGTAGCTGATAAAGCCCTAAAGACTGCTGACGCCGGATATTTAACCAGAAGGCTGGTTGATGTGGCCCATGATGTGATCATCAGACGTGAAGTATGTGAGGATACCCAAGGAATTATCCTGGACTTAATTTTGGATAATATGATCGCTGCCAACGCCCGTTTCTTAGGCCGAAGGGTGGTCGCCAAGGTAGTTAGTCCAAAGACTAAAAAAGTGATTATTGCCGAGGGAGATTATTTAGACGAGACGTTAATTGCGCTAGCAGTTGAATCGGGGGTAAGTTCAATTCAAGTCTATACCCCACTTTCCTGTAAAGCCAGGTACGGAATTTGTGCTAAATGTTATGGTTGGGACTTTACAACCCGAAAGCCGGTTAAACTTGGGGTACCGGTCGGAGTTGTGGCTGCCCAAAGTATCGGTGAGCCGGGAACCCAACTGACAATGAGAACTTTCCATACTGGAGGAGTAGCCTCTTCAGTGGATATTACCCAAGGACTGCCTCGAGTTGAAGAGTTGGTTGAGGCCAGAACCCCGAAAAGCGTCTCTCCATTATCGGAGATTGCCGGAAAAGTCTCGATCGTTGAAACAGAGATGGGGATGAAGGTTAGAGTCAAAACTACCACCAAGCCATATGAAGAGCGGGAATACTTAGTTCCAGCCTCAGCAGTCTTGTTAGTTGAAGAGGACCAATTAGTTTCAGCCGGTACCCAAATCTCCGCCGGACACTTAGGTATTAAAGAGATAATTAGGGTTGAGGGGTTAAAGGCTGCCCAAAGATATATCGTTGACGAGGTCCGAAAAGTTTATTCCTCACAAGGAGTGGCCATTAACGATAAACATTTTGAAGTTATCGTTCGTAAAATGTCTGACAAGGTTAGGATGGAGTCACAAGGTGACACTAACTTGTTAGTAGGAGAGGTTTTGGACCGGATTAAGTTTGAGGAAGAGAATCAGAGAGTCTTGGCTGCTGGAGGCGAGCCTGCTACAGCCTCAGTTGTTATCTTGGGTATTACCCGGGCGTCTCTTTTAACTGAAAGTTTCCTATCAGCGGCTTCTTTCCAAGAAACTACCACTATCTTGTCTGATGCTGCGGCTTTAGGTAAGGTCGACCATTTGGTTGGACTTAAAGAGAATGTTATAATTGGCCGACTTATTCCAACCAGTCCTGAACGAGCAATGATGGAGTGAGAATAAGTTAAAAGTTCAAAATGCAAAATGTAAAATTTTTAACTTTTCACTTTGAATTTTAAACTGGAAGGAAGAGACATATGCCAACTATAAATCAATTAATTCGAAAAGGCCGAGGAAAGAAAATAAAAAAGGTTAAATCAACCTTACTTCGTCGTTCTTTCAACGCCAAAGAGAGGCAATATACCGATACCATAAATCCCCAAAAACGGGGAGTAGTTACTTTGGTTCGAACTATGACTCCGAGAAAACCAAACTCGGCTCTTCGAAAAGTTGCCAGGGTTAGATTATCAAATCGAGCTGAAGTTACAGCCTATATTCAAGGAGTTGGCCATGATCTTGCCGAACACGGAATTGTTTTGGTTCGTGGTGGAAGGGTCAAGGATTTGCCAGGAGTAAAATATCATATTGTCAGAGGCAAGTTTGATCTTTCCGGAGTTGTAAATAGAAAAACCAGTCGGTCAAAGTATGGCGCCAAAAGAATGTTAGGAGGTAAGGCTGCGGCAGCTGCCTAGAAATTGATAATGGACAATTTACAATTGAGAATTTTAATTCTCCATTCTCCATTCTCTATTCTATATTCTATATTGGAGGAAGCCGACTAATGCCACGTTCCGGTAAGATTGAAAAACGACAGCTTTTACCAGATCCAATCTATGGATCAAAACTTTTATCCAGGTTTATTAACCGAGCTATGATGGATGGTAAAAAAAGTACTGCTCAAAGGCAGATTTATGGCGCCCTAACCATCATTGAGGAAAAATTTAAAAAAAATCCAATTACGGTTTTTGAGACAGCTCTGGCTAACGTTGCCCCAAAGATGGAAGTTCGTCCCCGTCGGGTTGGTGGAGCCTCTTACCAGGTTCCGGTTGAGGTCAGAGGTGATAGACGTGAAGCTTTGGCGATTAGGTGGTTAATTATGGCAGCCAGGTCCAAATCTGCTAAAGAATATCATTCATTTGCTGAGAAACTATCGGTTGAGCTGGTGGATGCTTCCGAGAATAAAGGTCTGGCGATTAAGAAAAAAGAAGATACACTCCGGTCGGCAGAAGCGAATAAGGCCTTTAGTCATTTTAAGTGGGGTTAAATTCTACTTTAACTTAAATTTTCCTTATGATGTTTATTGTAGTAGGTTCGGCCTTGCCCGTTGCCTTCGGCAAGGGTAAGGCATTCAGCCATTTTAAATGGGGGTGAAAAGCCTTGATCCTCACTTCGTTCGGAATAAGTCTTTCTCGCACTTCAAATGGGGGTGAGAAACTAGGGTAAATCTTCACGAATTAAGAATATCAAAAAAGTCTTTTCTATTTTTCGGTTTATAAATATTTTTTCCTGATTTAATATCTTCTAAAGCCTTTTTAAATTTGTTCTCCGCAGCAGGGGAAAGATCACTTATCTCTTCAACCTCCTCTACCTTTAAGTTGAACTCTCTTTTGGAAAGTTTAGTTAGAAGTACTCTAATTACTTCCTGTATTGAGGAAAATCCTAAATCAGAAGAGACAGCTTCTGCTCTACTTTTTAATTCTTTAGTCATAGGAACCTGGACAATTACTCTTTGCATAATAATACAATTATATAGTTTTTGTATGGGCATGTCAATCAATTCTTAATCCTCCATGACTAATGTACCCTTTCTATGAAGCTAAATATATAATCATTATTCTAATGTGTCATTCTGGGGACTCAGAGCGAAGCGTGGAGGACTCCAGAATCTATAAAACAAAAAGATCCTGGACAAGCCAGGATGACAGTGAGTAAGCCATCTTCGGGCAAAGATTAGAGAATCTTAGTAGCTACTGCTGGTAGGGGTACAAAATATGGTGAAGGAACAAGAAAAGTTGTCTAGGCTACGATAGATGTCGCACACTAAATAAGGCACCCTTTTTGCCAATAGGTTGCAGCCTCGGAATCCTGGGGAATGAAAGTTGGGTTATTTGGATCTAAATTTCTGAGTCCCACAAATCCTCCGCTTAGAGCGCCATCTGGTTTTCTGGTAAGTAGATAAGCCCTCATCCCGGTATACTCATCTATACAAGGAGCACCAGGAGCCTTAAAACCTAAGTGGATAACTTCTGAATCTCCTTGTATGAATCTAATTACCGGCCAAAGTCTCTCATCTCCGGGTTGACGATGAGGCTTGCAATAAATCCAACGTTGATTTGGAGTGACCTCAAAAGTAGCAAGTCTCATTTCACTTGCTTTAGAAGTCTCCAGATCCATTTTTAAAGACCCACCAGCGTACCTCGGGTCAAAGGAGTATTTAAGGCTAGTCAAATATGGGTGATTCCCTAATTTTTTATCAACTAAATACTCACCCTCCATTTCAAGTGGATATTCAATTTGAGGGGGAGGAGCAGCAGATAATCGGGGAGCAGGTACAGGAGTACGAATAGAAGCTTGGGGTGTTGGTGGAGCTTCGGTAGGAGTCACAACTCTACATCCTGAGGCTAAGGCAAGAATAGGCGGAAGAGCAAGTAAACCACCCAAGCGACGACGACTTATAGGACTCTTTGAATAACTGATGGAAGTCTCGCCAATCCTTAATCCTTTTGGAATATCTACCATGTTTGAAACTATACTACTTTAACATTGAACGTTAGGCAAATATTCGGTAAGGAAGCAGTAATGAACTTAACAATTTGACTTTCAGGCTAAATTTAGATAATATTGAGGCGCAATGTTTGCTCCCGTATCCGCGGGGGCTTTTTTGCTATTATGGCAGCAGTTAATCAAGAAAAATTAAAAATGTGGCAGGGGAAACTCATAAAAATGGAAGAGGAGTACAAAGAGATTATGTTAAAGCGTGGCGAAGCGATGGCTATGGGGGACCTTCGCGAGAACGCTGCTTTTCAGATGTTGGACGAAGACGCTGCAACTTGGAGAGTTAAGCTTGAGGAAGTTAAGAAAATTATTGTTAAAATTGAAAGTGGAGAGAGTAAATAAAAATATATCACCATGGCAGTTCCAATCAAAACAAACCGAGATTTTCCTCTAGACAGAATTAGAAACATGGGCATCATCGCCCATATTGATGCTGGAAAAACCACCACCACCGAGAGAATTCTTTTTTATACCGGCCGGACCTATAAAATCGGAGACATCGATGAAGGTACAACCACCACAGACTGGATGGAGCAAGAGAAAGAACGGGGAATCACCATCGTCTCAGCAGCCATCACTACCTTTTGGACCGTCAAACCTGAAACTGGGTTGTTCTCCGGGCACGAGATCAGGATCAACTTAATTGATACTCCTGGGCACGTCGATTTTACAGCCGAAGTTGAAAGGTCGCTCCGAGTTTTAGATGGGGCAGTTATTGTTCTGGACTCTGCCTCCGGTGTTCAATCTCAAACAGAGACTGTTTGGCGTCAGGCCAATAAATACAAAGTTCCTTTGGTGGCTTTTGCCAATAAAATGGATGTAGTTGGGGCAGACTTTTTTGCTACCATCCAATCGGCCAGGGATCGGCTTGGAGCGAACGCCGTAGCCTACAATTTACCGATCGGCAAAGAGAATGACTTTACCGGAGTTATTGATCTTTTAACCCAAAAAGCCTTTATCTGGGAAGGTGATGAGACTGGGGCTAAATTCCACGAGACCGAGATTCCAATTGATATGGTAGATCTGGTTAAAACTCACCGGGAAAAATTAGTTGAGGAGATCTCAGGAACCGATGATAGTTTGATGGAAAAGTATGTCGGTGGGGAGGAGATAAGTATTGTAGATTTAAAGACTGCCCTTCGCCGAGCGGTGATAGAAAATAAAATTGTCCCCGTCCTTTGTGGCTCCAGTTTGCGAAATAAAGGGGTCCAATCGATGTTAGATGCTGTGGTTGAATATTTACCATCACCACAGGATGTCGGTGAAGTTGAAGGAGTAAACCCTAAGACAGAAGATAAAGAGATCCGAAAAACGGATCCGAGCGAACCATTTTCAGCCTTAGCTTTTAAGATTCAAGTTGATCCTCACGTCGGAAAACTAACCTATCTTAGAATCTATTCTGGAAAGTTAACTTCTGGATCCTATGCTTACAACTCAACCAAAAATATTAGAGAGAGAGTTGGCCGATTGATGTTAATGCACGCCAACGATCGGGAAGAGATCGATGAGGCTTTGGCTGGTGAGATTGTGGCCGCGGTCGGCTTAAAAGACACAATTACTGGGAACACTCTTTGTGATGAGGCAAATCCAATAATTTTGGAATCGATTAATTTCCCAGAACCGGTTATCTCTTTGGCAATTGAACCAAAGACTAAATCAGACCAAGAAAAATTAGGCTTAGCCTTATCCAGGTTGTCTGAGGAAGATCCAACCTTCAGAGTTAAAACTGATCATGAAACTGGCCAAACAATCATCGCCGGGATGGGTGAGCTACAACTTGAAGTTTTGGTTGATCGGATGAAGAGGGAGTTTAAAGTTGAAGCCAACGTTGGTGAGCCACAAGTAGCTTACCGGGAAACTATCAACCTGGCTGCTTCCGGTGAGGGTAAATATATTAGGCAAACCGGGGGTCGGGGTCAATACGGTCACTGTTTGATTAAGATTGAGCCATTGCCTCGGGGATCGGGCCGGGAGTTTGTTTCAGAGGTTGTGGGAGGAAGGATCCCCCGAGAATTTATTGCCCCAATCGGTAAAGGGGTTGAGGAAAAAGAGGACACCGGGATTTTGGCTGGATATCCGGTGACTGATATAAGGGTTATCGTTTACGACGGATCGTTCCATGATGTGGACTCGTCCGAGATGTCATTTAAAATCGCCGGATCTTTAGGGTTGTCTGATGCTGCATCCAGAGCCCAAGTTGTGCTACTCGAGCCTGTTATGAAGGTTGAGGTAACTACTCCGGAAGACTTCTTAGGAGATATTATCGCCGATTTATCAAGTAAAAGGGCTCAGATTTTATCGACCGAGATGAGAGGTAACGCTCGAGTGGTGGTAGCTTTGGTACCTCTGGCTGAGATGGCCGGTTATGCCACAATTATTCGTTCTATGTCCCAAGGTCGGGCGACTTATTACATGGAAGCAGATCACTATGAGGAAGTTCCTAAGAATATCGCTGAAAAAATCGTCGCCTCATCCGGTTTTACCGGTCGAGTAGAACACTAAAATATTCTTCACTATGAGCAATCCAGAGTCACCATTAAAGTTAAATCAACCGATAGATATCCGGCCAGATCACCAGGCAAT
Source organism: Candidatus Daviesbacteria bacterium (assembly GCA_030646805.1). GTDB lineage: Bacteria > Patescibacteriota > Microgenomatia > Daviesbacterales > UBA10151 > JAUSKZ01. The sequence goes on along the minus strand of JAUSKZ010000024.1, from coordinate 4,639 downwards.
CAGAGATCAAGTAAGAGTTCACTCTGTCGGGAGCGGTCGGCTTCAGAGAGAATTTCGGCTAATGACCCCGGAACATCGGCAAATTGGGGTAGGTTTAGTAATTTCTGGACTTACCTTGGCCGGAGGTTTGATTGGTTGGGAAGCAGGAACTCATTTAAATAGTCAAACACTTAGAGAAGCTGCAGGAATTGCAGCCTATGCCGGAGTTGCCGGGGGAGTAGCCTCAGTTTTAGCTTCCCTAAAGCACTAAAATTAGAATTTAATTAGGTTTCCAGTATATTCGTCGTCATTGCGATCCGCCAGCTGGCGGAGAAGCAACCCATTTAAACAATTGCACTTATCTATTGTATAGATTGCTTCGCACTCGAAAGTCCATTGGACTTTCTCCCTCGCAATGACGGATTATGCTAGGATTAAATTATGCAAAAAGGATTTACTTTAACTTATTTAATAATTGGAATTTTAGTAACTGCTTTAGTTTTGAGTGGGGTTTATATTTATAAGCTTCAAACTCAAAAAGACAGAGTGTTTCAAGATCAATATGGGATGCCCATAATTGTTCCTTCACAAGCTCTCCAGCAAAATAACAAGCCAACTCCAGAAACTAAACCCGATGACAGAGCAGATGAAACTGCTAGTTGGAAGACCTACACAAATACTAAATTAAAATTTGAATTTCGTTATCCAGAAAATTATAAATTCGAGAGAGAAGATAGTGGAAAAGCTACTTTTAGCGGTACATTCGGACCAGGAAATCAAATAATTCCTTCAGAGCTTGTAGTCTATTTTTCGCCAACACTGAATTTAAAAACTTTAAAAAATTGTAAGGATGCCCGGTTTGAAGCTAATATTTCGACTACCTGCATAGTTGATGGGGAAGTTAATGTTAAGAATGTGGGAGGGATACAGATGAATACATTCCATATATCAGTTGGGTTAAAAGAATCTATGCCAACATCCAGTTATGTATATCAGACAGTAAATCAACCTAAGATAGAATTTATACATAAAGTATTGGGTGGTGGCGTTGAGACCAGAGTTGACAAAATCCTCTCCACTTTTAAATTTAACTAACCTCAGTTATTAAATAAGCTTTTTTAGAGATCTTGAAACGCTCTTGGGAGTTACCCAACCATCTATGTTGGGTACAGATAGTACATCTGATCTGTCTTTTTGATCTTCTTCTCTTAAAATTCATACTTGAATTGCATTAGACAACTCTTCATAAATAGACCATTGACATAGAGTTATACATATAATAGTATGTACAAATGATAACTTTTCCTAAAACTACATCAGCCAGAGAAATTCAAAGAAACTATAAAAAGATTTTTGATCAGGTCAAAAAGACTAAGGAACCTGTAGTGGTTATGAAAAACAATAAACCTCAGGTAGCCATTGTAGATTTTAAACATTTAGAAGATCTTGAAGCTATCTCAGCTGTTTTTCAGAGTCTTCAAGAAATTAAAGAGGGTAAAGCTAAAAAGTTGAAAGGTTCTTTAGTTGATTTGTGGCATGAAGCACAGACAGATTAACTATACCCCGCAATTTCTTAAGTCTTTAAAACATCTTCCCAAAGATCAGCTCAACCATTTATCAGAAAAAGAGAAGATTTTCTTAAAAGATCCTTATGATCCACGATTAAAAACTCACAAATTGTCAGGCAAACTTAGGAAATTCTATGCTTTCTCTGTTTCTTATCATTGGCGGATTGTTTTTCATTTTGTAGGTGAAGATATTTATTTTGATAATATTGGCACCCATGAAGTCTATAAATAGTTATACTAGGACCTAGATATGCAAAAAGGTTTTATCTCCATAGGACTGATTGTTTTGCTCCTAGTCTTAAGCGCTGGTTGGGGGATGTATTTTTTATCCGGCAAAAATACTAGTAAAGTTGTTGAACCAAGGGAAATTCCTCTTGAGATAGAAGCATCTCCTACTCCTCGACCAGAGGCCGATCGTCCTTTGGACGAAACTTTAGCTCCTCCCGAAACAGAAGTCTCTTCGACTTCTGAGGAAGAGATAGTTTTAACACCGACCCAAACACCTACTCCAAAACCAATCTCCCGAGCAACAGTCTATCTTTTTAAAAGTCAGAGTAGTCTCGGAGAGCAAGCTAAAGGGACAGTTGGAATATCTCTGTTGAAAACTGATTCGCATTATTCTGGGGATCCAGATTATAAAGTTTTAAGCTTTAAATTTAATGTCAATTTGGAAAATTTACAAAACGATCATCGGTATGCTCTAAAAGTTTGTTGGCAAAGTGAGATTAACTGCACTGAGTTGGCTGATTTTAAAACTGACTCAAAGGGAAATGTTTATTACGGAGGTGATCGGGGTGCTACCTATTACTCTAAAGACCCGATTAAATCTTTAAAGATCGTCAGTAATCAAGGCGGTGAGTGTAGTAGTGTTGGTAATCCTTGTATGAAAGGAGACTACAGTCCAACCTTTTAAAGAAAGGTCTTGATTTTTATTTCAGATTCAATTACACTTCTTAAGTCTAAATTTAAAAAATATGGCTGACGCAAAAAAATTCGATAGATCTAAACCACACGTTAACGTTGGAACCATGGGTCACGTTGACCACGGTAAAACCACTTTAACCGCTGCTATTACTAGCGTTTTAGCTGCCAAAGGGTTGGCTGAGAAAAGATCAGTTGATCAAATCGATAACGCTCCAGAGGAAAAAGCCCGCGGAATTACCATTAATATCTCCCATCAAGAATACGAGACCGAGAAAAGGCATTATGCTCACATCGATATGCCTGGTCACGCTGATTATATTAAAAACATGATCACCGGAGCTGCGCAAACCGACGGAGCAATCTTAGTTGTGTCTGCTCCAGATGGACCAATGCCTCAAACTCGAGAACATCTACTTTTGGCCCGACAAGTCGGAGTTCCAGCTATTGTAGTTTTCCTTAATAAAGTCGATATGGTAGATGACGCTGAACTTTTGGATTTGGTCGAAGAAGAGATCAGAGACTTACTTAAGAAATATGAATATGACCCACAATCTCCGATTATCAGGGGTTCAGCTAAAAAAGCTTTAGAAGGTGATCCGGAAGCAGTAAAAGCGGTTGAAGCTTTGATGGATGCGGTTGATTCTTGGATTCCAAATCCAGTTAGAGAAATCGATAAACCGTTCTTGATGGCGGTTGAAGACGTCTTCTCGATTAAAGGTCGAGGAACAGTTGTGACCGGAAGGATCGAGCGAGGCAAGGTTAAAATTAATGAAGAGATTGAGATTGTCGGTGTCAGACCAACCAAGAAAAGTGTGGTAACTGGAGTTGAGATGTTTCATAAAATGCTCGATGAAGGTCAAGCTGGAGATAACGCCGGAGTTTTACTTCGAGGCATTGAAAAAGAGGATGTTGAACGTGGTCAGGTCTTAGCCAAACCCGGATCTATTACCCCTCACGCTGAGTTTGAAGCTGAGGTTTATATTCTTTCCAAAGAAGAAGGCGGAAGACATACGCCATTCTTTAAAGGTTACCGGCCACAATTTTATATCCGAACTACTGATGTGACCGGCGAGGTAGTTTTACAAGAAGGTGTTGAGATGGTTATGCCTGGAGATAACGCTAAGATGAATGTTAAGCTAATTACTCCAGTTGCTATGGAAGATGGGCTTCGTTTTGCTATCCGAGAGGGTGGAAAAACCGTTGGAGCCGGAGTTATTACTAAAGTACTGAAGTAATAAATCCGCATTTAAGAGTAAGTTGAGGGGGTGAGAAGCCCCTTTTTGGTATTTATATCAAAAGCACGTTAACAGGGAGAAACCAATTTTGACGCCCTTGTCAAAAAGATCCAATTAGGATCTTCTTGCAAGCGATCTCGCGACTGGATCAAGGCATAGTGCAGTCGCTCCGATATGGCTAAAGGTAGAATTAGAATAAAATTAAAAAGTTATGACCACCGGGTCTTAGATAGTACGACTGAGCAGCTACTCGAGACGGCTCTTCGGACTGGAGCTAAGATCGTTGGTCCAATTCCACTTCCCACCAAAACAACCAGATTTACTGTCCCCAGATCCCCTTTTACTGATAAAGACTCCCAAGAATCATTTGAAATTAAAACCCACAAAAGACTAGTTGAGATTGTAGAACCTACAGATAAGACAATTGACTCTTTGATGCATTTAGAATTACCAGCGGGTGTAGATATAGAGATTAAAACGTAATCTATGGTAGATAAAGAGCCTAGAGGTATTACACAAGACGAAATAAATATAATCCATCCTAATTTATCCTTCAGTGAGAGCCTCATGTTTGCTGCTATTGGATACCGTAGATTACGATTAGATAGAGAATATATTGATGAGCTGTTGAACAGAACCGAGCCAGCGGTTGTTGAACAAATACCAGATGAAAAAATTGCTGAGATGATAGGAACTGTTTTGAACCCACTTGAGACTAGAATAGTTAATGGACATGTAGGTTTCTTTGATGGTCAAACCAGAACTTTTACTGCACTCGGTAGAGAACTCGGAATAGATAGAAGAAAGGTCGGCAGAATCTTTAAAGGAGCTGTAATCAAATTAAGGCCAGAACCTACTGAGGAATGATTGGACTCCTTAATGCACTAGGAATTCCAGCCGTAGATGATATTTAGGTTGTGAGATGTAATTCCC
>JAUSKZ010000046.1 GCA_030646805.1 Candidatus Daviesbacteria bacterium | reverse complement strand
TGCATATTCTTATATTATCAAATTAATCCCCACGAATGAACCCTCACTTCAGCTTAAAAGCTGGAGTTTCGGGTTCTTAGTATCTATTTCTGGAAATTTATCGAAAGACTAATAAAACAACCAGCCCCAATATTTTTAACTAAACCCTTAATCTCCATCTTAACCAGTCCCGCTGAAGCCTGGGAAGAGGAGATACCTAAAATCCTCACAATTTCGTCGATATGTAAACTCTCATTTTTTAAAAGATTAAATATTTGTAAATCTGTCGCAGATAGGTTTTTAATCGCATCCTCAAGAATACTCATATCCGCCAAAGGTTTTATTCCCAGCTGATCCAAAATTTCTTGTGGATCAGTCACAAGTATGGCCCCATTTTTTATTAAGTAGTGGGTTCCTTGTGATTGACTTGAGGTTATTGGGCCGGGAACCGCAAAGACTTCTCGACCAAACTCTACCCCCAGCCGCGCCGTAATTAACGACCCAGAATCTAAAGCTGCTTCAGTCACAAGAACTGCCTCGGACAACCCAGCGATAATCCGATTACGGGAAGGAAAGTTCCCAGGTAAACTTGGTGCATCTGGCGGAAATTCTGAGATAATTGCCCCATACTGACTGGCAATTTTTCTAGCCAGCGAGAGATTACTCGGGGGATAGATTCGATTTAACCCTCCACCTAAAACCGCCACAGTTTTTCCACCGACCTCACAAGCTGCAAGGTGTGCGATCGTATCTACTCCTTCTGCTAACCCCGAGACAATTACCATCGATGCACTTAGGCTCTCGGCAAACTTTCGGGTGACCAGACTTCCATATCCGGTGACTTTTCTGGTTCCAACAATCGCGATCGACCTTTCAAGTCTCGGAATCTCCCCTAAATAATAAAACACGAGTGGGGGATCAAAAATCTCTTTTAACCTCTTTGGATAACCTTCATCATAAATTGTTAAGAATTTAATTCCTGAGTCTTTAATTTTTTGTAAATATTTATCCGGATCCAAAACTTTCCTGGTCGCCTCAAGTTCCGAGATGACATTTTTGGGAATTCCCAATTTTAAAAGATCTTGGCGTTTACCCTCCCAGGCCTTTTGAGGATCTGGATAGAAATCTAAAATCATCTTAAGCCTGATTGGACCTAAACCGAGTACCGAATGCAGTGCCAATATATATTGATCCATTTATTCTCCAAGCTCCTTTTGATCAGACGTTACCTCGCCCGTTTCCAAGATTTCAACCTTAGCTTTATCTTCACTAAAATACCAGGTAAAAATATCTTTAACGACAGGAGACGCGACCGAAGAACCTTCCCCGCCAGCTTCAATTAAAACTGTAGCTACAACCTTAGGATCTTTAATAGGTCCATAGGCCGTATACCAAGCATGAGTTCGATCTTGCGAGTCCCCAAATTCGGCCGTTCCAGTTTTTCCAGCTGTAGGAATAATAAAATTAAAAAATGGCCAAGCTGTACCGCCTATTTTAGGAACAGCTTCTAAGCCAGCTTTTACAAGCTCCAAGTTTTCTTTCGAGTAAGAATTTCTCCCTGAAGATACCGGGAGAAATTCTTTAACTACTTCTCCACCTGAATCCGTAATTTTTTTAACTAAATACGGCTTGAATAATACTCCGTCTGAGGCTATATATTGCGTTTGGGCTAATATTTGCAAAGGTGTAGTTAGTAAAAACCCTTGGCCAATTGAAAGATGTAAAGTATCCCCCGGATACCAACCTTCACCAACATTTTCCCGTTTCCAAGAGTCAGAAGGCAAAAGTCCCGAAGCTTCCCCAGGAAGGTCTATTCCCAATTTTTTCCCCATTCCAAGTTTATATGCTGCGTCAATTAGCGCTTTTTCACCGATAATCTCCCCCAGCCTGTAAAAATAAATATCATTTGAACGCTGCAAAGCTTTGACAATATCAACCTGACCCTCCTTTCTTCCGTATTGGGTAAAATACCAATTGGTAAAACTGAAAGGGCCTAGAAAGATAATCCCAGTATCTTCTATTAAAGTAGATTTATCGATCTTTCCAGAAGTTAGTCCAGCTAAGGCCGAGGTGATTTTAAAGGTTGATCCAGGCGGGTAAGTTCCGGAGATAGCCCGGTTTAAAAGTGGGGAGTTGGGATTTTGAAAGTAATCGGTTACTTGTGAGTTCTTAGTTGGGTCAGTAAAAACATTAGCATCAAATGAAGGGAAAGAGACCATCGCCAAAATCTCTCCAGTTTGGGGACTCGAAGCAATTGCTGTTCCACAACAAGCTTTAACTTTTTTTATTTGGGTTTCCAAAGACCTATAAAGTTCCTTTTGTAAATCAGCATCGATACTTAGGTGTAAACTCTTGCCTGGCTGAGGGTCTGTTTGACGAATAGTCCGCAGTTTTTTGCCGCCCGCATCAACTTCAATAATCTCTGCTCCATCCACCCCCCGCAAAACCTGTTCATAAACTTGTTCTACCCCAGAACGACCAACTCTGTCTCCGGTTTTTAAACTACCATATGTTTCAGTGTTTAGTTCATCTTCAGAGATTTGACTAACATAGCCTATGATATGGGCAGTAACCCCACCCAATGGATAATGACGAATGGCATCTATTTCCAATTTGTAAAAATCTGGATCGTTCCGAGCTTCCAAACTTAGAGCTTCATCCCGGGTCAGGAATTTATCCTTAATCCGCCAGCCAGGATTACTTTCGGCGACGACTTTACCGTTTCGGTCATAGATCACCCCGCGGGGAGCGTGAATTGTCCTTAATGCAATTCTGTTTGAATCCGCCAACTCTTTATTATAACTACCATAAATTACTTGGAGATGAAATAACCGTAAAAATAACCCGAAGAATAGGAGCAGCGAACAAATAGCCACAATAACTACTTTCCAGGGTGATGGCATATCGTTTAACTCTTCCGGTTGAAAATTTGGCAGGAGGAAGTCGGATGTTTCTTTCTCGACATTTGATCCTATCGCAGACTTAAAATTGCCTTCGATCAACTGATCAGAAAAGGCCAGCCCTAAGGTTTTTTTTCTTCTCATACAACTTAGATTTTCAAACGGATACCCTTAGTCCTTGTGAACCTATCTTCCCAAATTCGGACTATAAAATAAATCACTACGCCTAAAATCGTTTGGAGGAGAAGAGAAGTTAGCTCAATGCTCGATTTGAAAATAATTAAATTAATGAGCGACAAAAGACTAAGGTTAAGAAAAATGATTGGAATAATTGCTAACCAATGAGCGCCGATAGTTAATCCTCTTGCTGTATGAACAATCTTTACAACTAGTACATAAACCAAACTCAAAAATCCCAGGGGTTGCGAGAGCAGCAGACTGAGAAAAATTCCAAATCCAAAAGCCAAATAATAATTTTTATTGTCCTGACGTAAAAAACTCCGACTGATAAGTGCCAATAAAACCCACTCAAAGGGGAGGAGTGAGCTTTGAATAAAACTGATTAAGGTTAGTAATATTACCGCGACCATTAATTTTTGATTATAAATACGATTGGTAAATCACGAGTGTGAAATAAAGACTCGACCTCAGCTTGTTTAAAAATTTCATTGGGACGGTCTAAAACTTTAATAACTTTACCCACAATCAAGCCCCTGGGCAAAACACCTTCTGATCCATCAGTATAAATTAAATCATCAATACTAATAGATTCCTGGTGTAAAATTTTATCCATCAAAAGGTCTGATCCAAACTTGCCTTGGACTATTCCCCGGGCTTTTCCATCTTTGCCCTGTGAGAAAACCGGGATTTTTGATTCCGGATCATAAGGTAGGGTGATTTGAGAGATCTTTGGATTCACCTTTGAGACGAGTCCCACAAAGCTATCCTTAAAAATAACCGGTTGGCCAACTTTAACCCCATCCAAGGAACCTTGATCCACTACCAAAAACCTGCCTGAGCTTAAAACCTTGGCCGGAATATATTCATAGGTGTGAAGTCCCAAAACATCTTTTTGCTCCACTAAAACCTTAGCCTCAGAAAGCTCAGTTTGAATCTTTGAATTTTCCAACAAAAGTTCGGAGAGTTGAAACCTAAGAGCTTTATTTTCTTGAGCCGCCTGGCGGGACGAGGTAATAAACTCCACTTGATCAGATACTAATATACCCATATGGTAAACCCCATATTGGATGGGGGAAGTTAAGGTTTGAACTAACATTTTTGGAAGGTCTAAGACTTTAAAGTAGTCTAAAAAAAGAAGCAGGCAAGAGATAATAACTGGAGGTAAGAAAGCTTTAAAATCAGCCAGCAGGGTTAGCATTGGAGCTAAATATACCACATAATGTAGAAATGGAAAGGAACCTTAAAACTTTAGTCATCGGTTCAGGCGGAAGAGAAGACGCTTTGGCTTGGAAGATCTCTCAATCACCGTTACTTGATCGCCTATATATAACCCCCGGTAATCCGGGAACCAGAAGATGGGGCGAGAGTGTTGCGGTTAAAAGTGACGATATTGATGGGATCGTTGATTTTATCAGATCAAACAAGATTAATCTGACGGTAATTGGTCCAGAGGCAACTTTAGCGGCGGGGTTAGCAGATCAAATCCGATTATTAGAAGATCCTAACATTCGGGTTTATGGACCAAATCGAAGGGAGGCCAGAATTGAAACTAGTAAGGCTTGGGCAATATGGCTCATGCAAAGTGCAGGAATTCCATACCCAATTACTCAAATTTTTACCGAACCTGAGCTAGCTTTTAAATTCTTAAAAGAGAATGAAGGGCCATTTGTGTATAAAGCCAATGGATTGACCAGCGGTAAAGGAGTGATTGTAACTGAAACCAAAGAGGAAGGAGAAGAGGCTATCCACCGGATCCTCGTTAATAAAGAGTTTGATTCGGGTGATATTTTACTTATTCAGGAAAAATTATCAGGCCAAGAAGTGTCTGTGATGGGAATCTCCGACGGTGAAACAATCAAGATTATTCCTCCAGCTGTTGATCATAAAAGGCTACTTGATCAAAATAGGGGTCCAAACACCGGGGGTATGGGAGCATACTCAGTAAATGATTTATATTCCCAAAGGTTTTTAGAATGGACTCAAAATCAGGTCTTACAAAAGGCTGTAGATTACATTCGAAAGAACTACCCACCCTATATAGGAACTCTTTATGCTGGGCTAATGATTACTCCAAAAGGAGTTAAAGTTCTAGAGTTCAATGCCCGATTTGGCGATCCAGAAACCCAAACCCAACTTCCCAGACTAGAGGGAGATTTTTTACAGATGCTTTGGAGTGCAGCCGAAGGAAAGTTAGATAAGAGCCAGTTTAAGTTTTCACCCAAGGCAGCTGTAACTACTATTCTAACTACTCCAGGATATCCAGAAAAACCAAGAACAGGTCAAATAATTTACGGACTGGATACAGTAACCGACCCTGATGTTTTAGTATTTCACGCCGGCACAACTCAAAATCCTGATGGGTCAACTGTTACTTCCGGCGGGAGAGTTTTGGCGATCTCAGCAATAGGAGATACTTTGATCGCTGCAAGAAAAAAAGCATATTCTCAAATTGGCCCAAATAGGATTCACTTTGACAAGATGCATTATCGAACAGATATTGCACCCCAAACCACCTAAGTTGATATCGTTTGAGGGCATTTATCCCTTGAGCTCATTAAATTAAGAAATTCATTTGTAAATATCATGACTACCAATCTTATGGAATAAAACCTTACCTTTACCCATAAATTCAAAGACAATTCTATCTTTATAATTAATAGAGAATGCCCATAAACCTTGTAAATTACCACCAAATTTGTGGGTTTTTAGCTCCTTTAAAAACAAGTCTTTTTTAAACAATTCTTCTGCCTCAATTGCTTGTTTTTGCATTTGAGGGGTTAACTTTTTAAATTGTCTAACGAAATTTCTTGAGTATACTACTTGTGGCTTGGTCGTCAAATTAGATCAGCTAGGGAATTTGCCTTAATAGTTTTACCTTCTTCATATTCCCTTCGCCCCTCCTCTACCACTCGGAGAGTATCTTCTATTTCCGCCTCTTCTAATTTTTTATTTAACGATTCTAATATTTTAATATCCATAATCACCACGTCAGGCTTATTATTAGACAAAACAATCACAGGTTCCTTAGTTTTTCTTACATCATCAAAGATCTTACGATAGTTTTTTTGAATATCAGATACGGAAACAGTCTTGGGCATTAAAGTATTCATATATATAGAATACTATATAAAATTCTATATGTCAAGAATACATGACGTGTGGGTATAAGTGCCAAAGTTGATATGGTTTGAGTATATTGACATCAATAGTAATTCATTATAAGTTACGAGGTGTCCTTTTAAAATTATTATATGACTGGATCTGCAGATAGATTGATTGAAAGAGATAGAAGCGTTATAGTTGCAGCTGATGTGGCAACCTTGGATCATCTTGACCGCCTAGTAATAGCTACCCATGATGTTGAAGGAATAGGCGGATATAAAATTGGTTTTGCCTTAGGATATAGATTTTCCGCTAAAGGATCCGTCGACGCTGTCAGGGCACATACCCGCCTTCCTGTAATGTGGGACCATCAAAAAGCTGCCACCGATATTCCAGATATGAGTAAGGAGTTTGCATCTATCATGAAGGAAGCGGGTGTCGATGCAGCTATACTATTCCCTCAGAGTGGCCCCGCTACTCAAGAATCTTGGACAAAATCACTTCAAGATGCTGGAGTGAGAGTCTTAACGGGTTTACATATGACTCACCCCAAATTCTTAAAATCCGAAGGTGGATACATCGATGATACTGCTCCATTACTAGCCTTTGAACTGGCGGCTCGATTAGGAGTGACCGATTTTATAGTTCCCGGAAATAAGTTAGAGGCAGTCCAATACTATAAAGAATCGCTAGATCAATTATTGGGTGAAGGAAATTATACTTTAAACGCACCAGGTTTCATTACTCAGGGTGGAGAAATCTCAGAAATGGCTAAAGTTGCAGGTCCCAGGTGGAACGCCATTGTTGGCAGTGCAATTTATAAAGCTGCGGATATGCGAGCTGCTGCAGAGTTAGTGACCGCCAACATTAGATAATGGCTAAAGTAGATTTATCCCCAGAACAAAGAAGACTCGCTGAAACTTTATATACCACAACCACTCAAGGTAAAGTAAATAGAAGGTTTCAAAATCCTGATCAAACCTACCGATTTGAATCTATAACCCGCCCAGTTGAACTTATGGACTTCCCAAAGCACCCGGGAGAATTTGCTTTAAAATTACACGAGAAAAGACCAGACGCCCCCTTATCTCCTTTCTTTCTCAATTTCCGAAATCTATCTGATGAAGTCTTAAAAGTAACTGCAGAAGCTATGGCTTCTTTGCCCATATCCCGAAGACCTGATATGTGCACCGGAATTCCTAATGCTGGAGAACCAATTGCGAAAGCTTACTCAAAAGTTACAGATATACCCTATGTTGATATTTTTGATAAGATAGACTTAAGCAATGGTACCCGACTAATCATTCCAAAAAACCCAGGGACTAGAATTCGTGGTCAGATCCTTATTACTGATGACCTTGTGACCGGCGCAGATACAAAGTTTGAAGCCATCACCGCAGCTGAAATTTTAGGACTTAAAGTTGTGGGAATTGCGGTAGCAATTGATCGAGAACAAGGCGGAGCCCAGCAATTAATAGATGCTGGATATCCATTTTATGCAGCTTTAAAAGTTACCGAGTTATTAAAATACGGGGTACAAACTAATCGTTTATCTGAAGACTCCTACCAAAACATCCTCCAATATTTAGGAAAGTCCAAATAATGGAATTTTATAGAGATATTGTTTCTACACTTTTAAATGGAGTTGATTCTGAGAAAGGTCATGCCGCTGCCCGTAATGCTTTACACTTAGCCGAGTTAATCCCCGGAGGATTAAAGGTGGTTGAAGTTTTAGGAACACCTTCCCACCGAAGACTTAACGACCCGAGACTGGCTGTTACCCTAGGCAAAAATGTTGAACCTCACTTGCAAGTAAAGCTAGATAACCGGATGATACTTGGGGCCGGTTGGGATAAAGGGGGGATCTCGGCTGAGGCTTGGATTAAAGCGTTGGGGGCTGGCGGAGTAGAGATCGGCGCAGTTTTAGCAAGACCTCAGATAGGTAACGACAAACCCCGCCAATTTTATAACCCGCGCGGAGTAGCCCTTAACCGTCTAGGATTTAACTCTCCCGGAATGTGGGAGGTTGTAGGTAATCTAACCAGATATGACGGCAAGGGATTACCTATTGGAATCAACGTGGGAATTAATAATGATATTTTACCTGCTCATAATGATATTTTACCTGCTCAAGCTCCACAGGCTTTTGCAGAAGTTGTTAATTGCTTATATGCTTTTGGGTCTTGGTTTACCATTAATGTTTCCTCTCCCAATACTCCCGATTTAAGGACACTTCAAGATCCTAAATTTTTGAGAGATATCGATCAGGCAGTTCTAGACACAATGAGACAGCGAGGTGGTATTAAGCCAACCTACCATAAAATGGCTCCGGTTCCAGACTTATCTAAAGACGCAATTGAAGAAATTGTTAAAGTTACCAGAGAGAATAACTTAAGCGGGGTGGTGGTGGCTAATTCTACGAGTAATGAGAGTACCAAAAGATTATTTGGCTGGGAAGGTCAGCTGGGTGGGGTCAGTGGCAGTTACCATCAGTACCGACTAGATACTACTACCCAAATTGCTTTTATTAGACACTTAGTCAAGGGTGATCCAGATTTTGAAATCCATGGAGTTGGTGGGATTAATGATTTTTCTTCAGCACAGGAGAAATTTCAGGCTGGAGCAGATGTTTTACAACTTGTAACTGCAGTCAGACAAAAAGGCCCGGGGGTGATCGCTGAAATTAATGAGTCCTGGGTAAGGTGGATGGATGGGCGGAGAATTAAAACTGCGGAAGAGCTTGAAGATGATAAAGGCTCAAAAACAGACTACTTTCGCCAGATGTTTACAGGTTTGAATAAAACTTAATATAATACACCTCGGAGGTGGACTAGCTTGACACCTCGGGACTATCCGGATTTGTGATTCTTCTTAGTTTGCCCTAAAATAGCCTGGTATGAAACTTAAAACTTTAAAAGAGGCGGAGAAGTATCTCTTAAAATACATTCCCAAAGAGTCTGCCCAGATGTTTCCTGGTGAGTTAGGGTTAAAAAGAGCTAAATATTTTTTAAAGTTACTGGGAGATCCACAAAATGGGCAAAGCCCGCGCTCACGCACTAAATTAAAAGTAATTCATATCGCCGGAACTTCTGGCAAAGGATCGACTGCATATTTAACCAGCCTTCTCCTTAAATCTCAGGGCTTCAAAGTTGGTTTAACCTTATCACCTCATCTGTTAGATATCAGGGAGAGAATCCAGGTTAATAATGAGTTAATCTCGGAAGTCAAATTTGTTAATAATTTAAACAATATTGTCGGGGTTATAGACAGCGTGTCAAAGAGCCAATATGGTGCCCCAAGTTACTTTGAGATCTTAATCGCTTTAGCTTTTTATACCTTTTTGAAGGAAAAAGTTGATTACGCCATAATTGAAACAGGCATGGGAGGACTACTGGATGGCACAAACGTAATAACTTCCGGTGATAAGTTAGTTATTTTAACTAGGATTGGCCACGATCATACCCAAATACTAGGGAGTCACTTAGCTGATATTGCAACCCAAAAGGCTGGAATAATAAAAAGTAAAAATATAACAATCAGCGCCCCCCAAGTGAGAGCAGTAAGTATGGTCTTTGATAAGGTGGCCAAAGATAACCAAACCTCCATTTCATACCTTCAAAAAAATCAAAATTTTAAAAATATAAAAGTGAGTGAAAAGGGGACATCTTTTAAGTTTAATTTTAAAGATTTAACCTTAATAATTAAGTTGGGTCTTATTGGAGATCATCAGGCTGAAAATTGTGCGTTAGCACTATCTGCGCTCTGGCATCTTGGAAAAAGAGATAGCTTCCCCCTTGAAACTAAAAAAATTTTAGAAGTTTTGGCGGTTGCCAATTTTCCAGGGAGATTTGAGATTTTTCACGAAGGAGAAAAAACTATTATTTTGGATGGAGCTCACAACCCTCAAAAAATGAAAAGTTTTATAAAAACTTTAATTAAAGTATATCCTCAACAAAAATTTGATTTTCTGCTGGCTTTCAAAGTTGGTAAAGATTCCAAAAAAATAATCCAACTTTTAAAACCAGTTGTGGGCAACGTTGTTGTTACTAATTTTTTCACCACCAATCAAGATCTGGCTCATTTGTCCCAGGAATCATCCGAAGTTACCAAGCTCTTAAAAAATATCGGAACTACGAGGTCCCGTAGTATCCCAAATCAAGAAGAGGCGTTTAGAGCCATTCTAGGGACGTCGCAAAATGTATTAGTTATTACTGGGTCTTTATATTTCATCGGTGAGATTTATCACTTGGTCGGTCGAAAATTATGATACAATCCGAGGGATGTTTAAGATTGAAAAGTTTGATCTTTTAGTCTCTTTATATATCTTCTGTATCGCTGTGGCAGAACTTATGGGAGGAAAAACTTTTCCTCTGGTCAATCTTTTTGGATACCAACTAAACGCCAGTGTGGCCATTTTTGTAATCCCTTTGATTTTTACAATTAACGACGTAATTACTGAAGTTTATGGAAAAGAAAGAACCAGAAGTGTTATTAGATCCGGAATCTTTGTTATTTTTTTAATTCTTTTATTTTCACTTCTTTCAACAAACCTACCTCCCTCAACCAGATTCGAGAGTTCTGAAGTGGCCTATGACCAGATCTTTGGACTGTCTGCCAGAATCGCCGCCGCAAGCCTGATCGCCTTTATTCTAGCTGAATTTTTGGATGTTTTAATCTTTGTTAAAATTCGTCAGAGACTGGGTAAAAAAGGATTGTGGCTCCGAAATAACCTATCCAATTTCATCTCTCAATTTGTTGATACCACGGTATTTATGATCCTAGCTTTTTATGCTTTTGATAAAGGATTGTCAAGCAATCTTTCGTTTTTATTTAGTTTAATCTTGCCATATTGGTTACTTAAATCCTTTATGTCAATCCTTGAGACTCCCCTTGTTTATCTTGGGGTTAGGTGGTTAAAACAGGATAAATGAAAATAACTATGGTTGGGGTTATGTCGCTTGACGGCAAGATTACCAAGGGGATCTCCTCTGATATCTATAAATGGACGTCCCTTGAAGACCAAAAACATTTTTTCTCACAAATTAAGAAGAATAACTTGCTAGTTATGGGCAGCCAAACTTATGAGGCAGCTCGGGATAAAATTAAACTGACAAAGGAGAAATTAAGGGTTATATTAACCCGAGATCCTCAAAAGTACACCCCGGAGGAAATCCCAAATATCTTAGAGTTTAGCTCTGATTCACCTAAAGTATTAGTCAAAAAACTCGAAGCCAGAGGATATAAAAAGATGTTATTACTTGGAGGAGGAATAATTAACTCGCTTTTTTTAAAAAGCTCACTGGTTAACGAGCTCCAGATTACAATTGAACCTAAAATCTTTGGCCTGGGAAAAAACCTGGTTAGTGATGATAAATTAGATGTAGATTTAAAGCTTTTAGAGATTAAAAAACTAAATTCAAAAGGGACCCTACTTTTAGTTTACAAGGTTTTAATTTGATTACCTTAAACCCCCGGTAACCCTAACTCTTGATAATAGATCTAAATTATCCAAAACCTTACCACAACCCCTGACCACTGTAGTTAAAGGATCAT
This sequence comes from Candidatus Daviesbacteria bacterium, assembly GCA_030646805.1. GTDB lineage: Bacteria > Patescibacteriota > Microgenomatia > Daviesbacterales > UBA10151 > JAUSKZ01. The sequence goes on along the minus strand of JAUSKZ010000046.1, from coordinate 4,416 downwards.
CAGCCGCCCAAACCGGTAGCTTGGTCTCCTCAGCTAACTTTTTATCAAAACCACGGATGAGCGAACCACCCCCAGTTATGACAATCCCCCGCTCTAAGATATCTGAAACTAACTCCGGAGGAGTTTCCTCCACTACTTCCATAATAGCTCCCACAATTTGGTTTAAAGTCCCCATAATCGCCTCACGAATCTCAACTGAGGATATTTTTAAAGATTTAGGCAGTCCGGTACTTAGATCCCGACCCCGGACAACTGTCTCCCTCTCCTCTTTAAGGGGAATGGCTGAGCCGATCTCAACTTTAATATCTTCGGCAGTTCTATCTCCAATTAACATCCCATACCTCATCTTCATATAATTGATAATATCCTGGTCTATCTCGTCTCCAGCAACTCTTAAAGATTTATTTATTACCATCCCACCCAGCGAGATGACTGCTATTTCAGTAGTTCCGCCCCCAATATCAACTATTAAGTTCCCTTCCGGTTCTTCAATTGCCAAACCGGCGCCAATCGCGGCTGCCATCGGTTCTTCAATTAAATAGGCTTGTCTAGCTCCGGCAGTTAAGGCAGCGTCTTGAACAGCCCGTCTTTCAACCTCAGTTACCCCTGAGGGGATTCCGATAACCACCCTTGGTTTGGGAATCTTAGGGTTTCTCCAACTACCAGATTGATGAACCTTTTGGATAAAGTAACGGAGCATCGCTTCGGTCGAATCAAAATCAGAGATAACCCCACCCTTTAACGGCCTAATTGCTTCAATGGCAATTGGCGTCCGGCCCAACATCCTTTTGGCCTCGGTCCCGATCGCCAAAACCTGCTTACTTTTTTTATGAATTGCCACCACCGATGGCTCACGGATAACGATCCCTCGGCCTCGGACCAAGACCAGGGTATTAACTGTTCCAAGATCTATACCAATATCGTAGGAAAAAAGTGACCAGAATCGATTCAACATAATACTTTCAGCTATCTTAACATTTCGTAACTTTTAGGAGTACTCCCTTGGTAACTTCTATAATTTTTGTTAGGATAAGAAGGGAAATTAGATATGCTTTTAACTATCCTAACTTACGCCTTTTATCTACTTTTTTTCTTAACCCCACTTGTTTGGTCCCCCCTAAACCACGAGCTTTTTGAATTCAACAAGATGTTTTTTGTCTATTTTTTAACCTTAATTATTTTGACAGTTTGGATTTTCAAAATGGTCAGACTTGGATCTATTATTATCAACAGAACACCGCTTGATATCCCCCTGCTTTTATTTTTAGGGGTCAATATTCTCTCGACAATATTTTCCAAGGATCCCCATCTCTCAATTTTTGGCTATTATTCCAGGTTAAACGGTGGATTACTCTCACTTTTGACCTACATTATTTTGTACTACGCACTAGTCTCAAACTTCAACCCTAAACAAGCCTTAGGGTTTTTAAAAGCGGCCATATGGGGCGGGGTAATAGTTTCCCTGTGGGCCATTCCGGAACATTTTGGGGTATCCCCTTCTTGTTTACTTCTCACCGGCAACCTTAACGCCTCATGTTGGGTCCAAGATGTCCAAGCTCGGGTATTTGCGACCTTAGGTCAACCTAATTGGCTTGCCAACTATTTAGGGATGTTAATCTTTCCGGCTCTTGGCTTCATGCTTTGTGCTAAAAGCTTAAGGCTAAGAGCCCTCTACTTACTTATTGCAGCTATCTATTACTTAGCTTTTACATTTACTTATTCCCGAGGTGCGACAGTTGGATTAATTGCCGGCCTAGGAATATTTTTAGCTGGAATTTTTTACTTTCAAATTTTTAATTTGAAAGCTATGGGAATTATTTTACTCACCTTTCTTATAATTAATATCCTTTTTGGGTCATCTCTGACGTCTTTTCATCTAGTTAATCAATTTGCGCCATCAAACCGAGAATCTATCACAACCCCAATTTCAAACCCTTCAGTTGGGACACAATTGGAAAATGGTGGAACTGAATCTGGTCAAATTAGGTTAATAGTTTGGCGTGGGGCTTTTGAGATATTTAAACAAAATCCAATACTTGGCACCGGACCAGAAACTTTTGCTTACTCCTATTATCAGTATCGTCCGGTTGAACACAACCTTGTCTCTGAGTGGGAGTTTTTATATAACAAGGCTCACAATGAATTTTTAAATTATCTAGCTAACACCGGAGCGTTGGGATTTGCAAGCTACCTAGCCCTTATTGCCATTTTCATCGCTTGGAGTATTAAATCAATCTTTGTTACGAGGAAAGACAATCTAACTGCAAGTTATCTACAGCTTGCAATTTTATGTTCTTATATCTCCTATTTAGTCACCAATTTCTTTGGTTTCTCGGTTGTCGGAACGGCTTTATTATTTTTTCTTTTGCCAGCTATTTCGATTATCATTTCAAATACCTCAGATCAAACTCTAAGACTTGAACTTCCCAACTTTTTTTATAAAGGTAAGTTGCGTTATATATTTTATTCAATTTTTGTTTTGGTACTTTTGCTGGCAATAATACAGGTCCTCAGTTTTTACACTGCGGATATTATCTTTAGCCGGGGATATAAATTAAGTGAAAAGGGCAACTCCACCGAGGCTTTCTCATTTTTAGATACAGCTGTAACTTTAAATCCACAAGAGCCATATTATCGCAGCGAATTAGCATACTCCGGAGCCGCCATTGCCAGCATTTTGGATGAATCAGAAAGCACGACCTCCGCCAGACTTGTAACTCTCTCCGACCAGCAAACTGAATCTGTTCTTAATCAAAGTCCAAATAATGTCTCATTTTTACGGACCGCTATCCGAACTTATTTTCTGCTTTCCTTAGTTGATAGTAAATATTACCCAAAGACTATTGAAACACTTGATCGCACCATAAAGCTTGCTCCAACCGATCCCAAACTATTATATAACAAGGCGATCATCCTCGAAGTTAGGGAAGAATATCTAGGCGCAGCACAAAGTTTAGAAAAAGCTGTGGATCTCAAACCTAACTACCGGGAAGCTCGGATTAAACTGGCAGATATTTATCTCCAAATAAAACAACCAGAAAAAGCTAAGGTTCAGCTTGAAGTAATCTTAAAGTTTATCCCCAACGATCCGGAGGTACTTCAAAGATTAGATAAAATTAATAATTCAAAAGGATAGATATGCGAAAAATTGGAGAGCTACTTCGACAATCAAGTAACGCCCGAGCCAAAAACTTAAGCACTGAGTTCCAGGTTTATGGCAGCTTTATTGCTGAGGCTTTAGGAGATTTAAAACATTGCTCCCTTTATATAAAACTTGCCAAAACCCACGAGCGAAATTTGCTTGAACAGGCTTTGAACTTTGCCAAAGGCTATACTGCTGCGAAATCAAAAGGAAAGGTGTTCATGTGGCGATTGAAGCAGCTGAAAGATGCGAAAAGAGCCACTCAAGCTCCCGAATAAAACGAGGGTGGCTTATGTGGCGTCTTCAACAACTCAAGAAATTACAAAAGGAAGTAACCTCCACTCAAGGTTGAAAAACAACCAGACTCCTGATATATTGGGTGGCTGTGACGAGAGAACTTGGATCAAACGGTTTAGTAGCACCAGCAACAGTAAGTGGAACGGAAGACGAGTCTTCGAACCGGGTTTACCCTCTTAAAGATCAACCTTTTATGAAGTTTCCTCCCGGAAAGATTCTCTTTAGGAACGGTCAAGCTGCAGAAAGACTGTTTTTAGTTCTTGATGGGATCGTGACTTTAACAAGGTACGCGGGAGAAAGTGATCAGAATGAGTTTATGGAGCTTGCAGTCTCACCCACTTTAATTGGTGAGGAATCCTTGGTAGAAGATAGTGATTACGAGAGTGAAGCCGAAACACTAACAACTTGCCTGGTTCAACAAATTAGACCCTACAATATCGTGCGTATACTCCAAGATCCTGTTGACAGTAAAAGTTTATTCCTGGCGGCTCTTAGACAATCTGCAAATATCCGGCAACATCCCGGACTTACAAAAGCACTCTCTAAAGTCAGGATTGAAGCATTGCTCCAACAACTACAAGGACTAAACCAACGGTGGTCACCATTTAGGAGATTAAATCAAGGTGATCTGGCTAAGTTGGCAGGCATCAGCCGGGAAGGTGTAAATAAAGAAATGGCAAAAGGTGATTTAAAGGTAAGATGGGGATCTCTACAAACCGCTGGGAAGAGCACAAAGAAAGCCAAGCCAAAATCTTCGTAATATAAAATTATCAAAAAAGACTTCTAAAGAACGTCTAAATAAGAGGCGCGAGAATCAAAAAGTGATAAAGCCATTCCTGGAATTAACACAATAAATTTTGGAATAAACCTCCGGGGGCTAAAAGCCCTCGGTTTCTCTTTGAGAAAACGGTTTGATCACTGCTTTGCTTCATCCGTGGGCTGAAAGTCCTGGAAGGGTTAAAAGCCACACGGTTTCC
>JAUSKZ010000031.1 GCA_030646805.1 Candidatus Daviesbacteria bacterium | reverse complement strand
ACTATGCGTCAAGCCTTTGGTAATGATATCGTGGCAAAAGCCTTACAAAAACGTTTGGAAGATTCTAAATACGATATCGCCATTATTGACGGAGTAAGATATAAAGAAGATGCTGACTTAGTTAGAAGCTTCCCTCAAAACCTCTTAGTTTATATCACCGCAAATACCGAAGTTAGATTTAAAAGAATTAGTCAGAGAACCGAAAAAGTGGGAGAGAAAGGTGTCAGTTTAGAACAATTTTTAAAAGAGGAAGAAGCTCCAACCGAAATGCCAATTAAAAGTACCGGCCAAAACGCAGATATAAAAATTACCAACAACGGGACAATCCTAGATCTTAAAAATTCTGTGGAAGAATTTACTAAAAACCCTCTTTTTAGCCAATATATTTAAATCTTTTAACCTTTTTCCCATCTCTTTCAATAGTTTCCAAAAACATATCCAGGGGTCGAATACTAAACTCCACCCCCTCAATATGATATGGACTATCATATAAAGGCTTGTAAACTACAAATAGATCGTCCGTTTCACTATGTTTACCCACTCCTAAAACCTCGTAAAAGTTACCTTTAAAGTGTTGATACCTACCTTTTTTAAGTGTTTGTCTCATTTTTTAAGCCTGGCTCCTACATTTAGTTAATTTAACCCATCTTCGGTTGACTTTTTTGGACCAACTCTACTGCGCTCCATTCCATAAAATTTAACTTTCTCGGGAACAAACATCAACTTTATATCCCCAGTTGGGCCGTTACGGTGTTTTTGGATATCCAAAGTTACATCTGACATATTCTCGGGATCCTCCCGGTAGATAAACATAACAATGTCGGCATCTTGTTCGATCGCTCCAGATTCACGCAAATCGGCTAATTGAGGCTTTCTGGTACCCCGATTTTCAACCGCTCGGGAGAGTTGAGATAGACAAAGAATCGGGATTTTAAGCTCTCTGGCTAAGTTCTTAAGTCCCTGGGAGATCTCAGAGACTTCCTGGACCCGATTATCTTGATACCTACCACTGCCATGGATCAACTGCAGGTAATCAATGATTAAAAGTTTTAATCCGTGTTCAATCTGCAGTCTTCTGGCTTTAGTTCTAATTTCAGCCAAAGATAATCCCGGTGTATCATCAATATAAAGAGGAGACTCTGCAAGCTCCCCCATGGCTTGGGAAAGTTTTTCGTAATCCTTACTTTTTTCATCAAACCGGCCGGTTTTTAATTTCCAAGCATCGATCTCGGCCTTGGATACCAACAAGCGATTGACCAACTCCTCTTGGGACATCTCCAAGGAAAAGATACCAACTGGTAAGTTAGCCCTAATTGCTACATGCTCAGCGATATTTAGGGCCATGCTTGATTTTCCCTGACCGGGCCGAGCGGCTAAAATAACTAAATTTGAATCCTGTAAACCGGCAGTTTTGGCATCTAAATCCCGAAACCCAGTTGGTACCCCCCGCAATTTGCCAGCTGATTTTTGTAGCTCATCTAACTTATCAAAAGCCGCGACTAAAAGATCTTTTAAGGGTACGAAGTCTCGTTTTAAGTTCTCCTGGGAGATCGAAAAAATTCCCTGCTCCCCCAACTCTAAAATCTCTTCCAAAGGTCGGCTTTCATCATAAGCTGCTTCCACCAGGCGAGTAGATTGAGAGATCAAACTCCGGCGGACGGCGTGTTCTCGAATTATCTTGGCGTAGTGTTCAATGTGAGCGGCCGTTGGGACAGTATTAACTAAGGTTGTGAGATATGCCGATCCCCCTACTAAATCCAATGAGTTAGTCTGGCGGAGCCTATCAGTTAAAGTTACAAGATCTATCGGCTCCCGCCTTTCAAAGAGGTCTAAAATGGCGCTATAAACTTTACCGTGTTGTTCACTCCGGTAAAAATGTTCCGGTTTTAAACTCTCAGCGATTTTAACAATAGCGTCTTTATCGATCAGTAAACTGCCCAACAGCGATTGTTCAGCCTCAATATTTTGGGGTGGGATTTTTAAATCGCTGGACCTGTTTTGCTTAGTTGGTTGCGGCATAGATTGTTTATATAGAGTCCAAGAAGAAAATACTAGCCCCTAAATTTTTACATCAACTACTCTGACTAAGCCACCTAACTCTTGCTTAAAACCACAACCTGAGTTTCTTCCGGCAGTTTATCTTTGGTGATACTTAGTTTTGGAACAGCAGGAATACTTTCTGCTCCCATAGCTTTGAGAAACTTCTCTACTCCTTCAATTTCAGCTTTTAATTCCGGCAATTTATAAGCTTCCGTGGATTGAGAGTCTGCGGTTTTCTTGTATTTTGGGCTTTCAAGCGCTTCGCCACTTAATGCCGCGGAATCTTGAAACCTTTCTTCGCCTTCATCCCCGGTATCAAAACCCGGGGTTTTGGCGAAGCGGTTATAATGCATTGGCACAACAATCTTTGGCTCAAGTTGAGCTACAACTTTAGCGGCTACTTCTCCATCAATAGTGTAAACTCCACCAACGGGCAATAGTAAAATATCCACATTACCAATTTCGCTGACTTGTACCTCATCTAACATATGTCCTAAATCTCCAAGATGAACCACATTAATCCCATCTATCATCAAATTAAAAACTGTATTCCGACCCCTTTCTGCGCCTTTTGTCTCATCGTGATAAGTTCCCACCCCCAAAACACTAACTCCGCTTTTTTCATACTCCCCAGGTCCAGAAACTCTCAAAGGTTCACCGGAAATAGCTGAAAAATTATTGTGATCAGGGTGATCGTGGGTTGAGAGTACTAAGTCAGAGTCGACATCCTTAGGCAGTTTTAAGCCAAATTTATCCGGATCAAACGGGTCAATAAAAACTGTCGCACTTTTACCTTTAATTTTAAAACATGATTGGCCATACCAATAAATATCCATCCAACCCGTATATTAACATAGCAATTTTCTCTCCACAAGGTTAAAATAGCTCGATGAGCAAAAACCTTCCCAGTACCTTGTTCCTTGGGATTATGTTATTTATTTTGCTCTTGGGACTTCTCCTAATTGGCTTATATTATTATTTTGCGAATTATCAAAGTCTCTTGCCGTTATCTACTTTTTCCACACCAGTAACCTCTGAGCCAGTCAGTTTAAATTTTAATCTTTCCTCCCCAGAAGACAACCTTCTCACCTCCTCAAGTGATCTACTAATCCAAGGAAAGGCGGCCTTAGGCGCCACCGTTATTTTAAGTTTAGATTCGGGTGAAAAAATCCTAGAACAGAATACTAAAGGCGATTTTTCAACCACGATAAAACTTAAGGACGGACTAAATATTTTTAATATTTTTGTCTTTGATGTTGCCGGCAACACTAAATCCTTAAGCCGAACCATATATTATTCAAAGGAGAAAATATGATCAATAGAATTAAGCAGCTAGAATTTAGAATTAGGGATTTGCAAGTTTTGTTTTTCATTGCTTTATTCTTCATTCTATTTGCTTTATTCTCAAACCCTGTTTTAGCTCAAGAAGCCACCAAGAGTGCTTCTCCCAGTGCCCAATTAAAAGCGAAGATCAGAGCCCTACAGGATGATATTGCCTCCAAAGCCGCTCAGATAAAACATGAGATTAGTAAAAAACTCCAGAATAAAGCCTTTGCGGGAACAATTAAGAGTAAATCTCAAGATTCATTAACCGTCTCGGAACATTCCGGCTCAGTAATTATCACCGTCAACCAAGATACAATCTATGGAGGTAAAACTAAAACTACTTTTGAAAACTTGAAGGTCGAAGATTTTATTGTCGCCTTAGGTGATGTGGACGAAAACCAAGTCTTAACGGCCAGAAAAATTATCAAACAAACCCTGCCTACTGCGAGACTGGGAGTTTTCGGGGAACTGACATCAATCACCAAAGATAAAGTGGTAGTCAAGCCAAAAACTACAGACGAGAAATCCTCTCTAATTACCCTAAATTTATCTACCGATTCAAGTTACAACCAAGGAGTCGACGAGGTTACTGCTTCAACTTTAAAGTCCAACCAAGCAGTTTTTGTAATTTATCAAAAAGAAACGGATAAAAATCTAGTCAGCTCGCTTTATATAATTCCCCAAGCTTCGGGAACTAATAATTTACAAAAGTCCAAGGAAGCGAGTCGAGCTGCCCAAGCTTCATCTTCAGCTAAAATAGCCTCACCGTCAGCTAAACCTAAAAATAATTAAAGATATTGATCAGCTTTGCGAAGCTTTAATTTCTCAACTACCTTTTTAACATCTTGGGTGCGGTTTTTGTCACAAATTAAAATTGCATCTTCTGTATCAACCACTACCAAATCTTTTAGTCCGATAGTCACCACCAACCGGCCGTTTGTTTCAACCAAACAATTTTGATCTTCTATGCCAATATGATTATCGTTTTGAGTTATTAAAACATTTCCATCTTCGTTTTTTTCCATGACATCATAAATTACCTTCCAGTCCCCAACATCGCTCCAGTTAAAATCTCCCGGGACAACTAATAGGTTTTCAACTTTTTCAGATAAGGCGTAATCAATCGATAAATTTTCTGTATCAGACTCATAAATTTGGGTTAAAACGTTTCTTTGTTCACTGATATCAACCTGATTCAAATTCTCTAAAATTTGATATAAATTTGGAGCATATTTTTTGGTAGATTCAGTTAAGGTATTGACTGACCAAGCATACATTCCAGCGTTCCAAAGATAATCCCCTGAATCTATAAACGATTGGGCTGTTGGAAGGTCTGGTTTTTCCTTAAAACCTCCCCCTAAAAAAACCTCAATCCCACCCTTTTGAAACTGCCCTTGAGGCTCACCGGTCTTGATATACCCCAAGCCAGTATGAGCAAAGGTGGGCTTGATGCCAATGGCTACAATTGATGAAGATGTCAAAGCCGCCTCCAGTGTTACCTTTAAAGTTTGTCTAAATTGGTCGTCATTTTTAATGATGTGATCAGCTGGCAAGTTAATAATTACAGCTTGAGAATTTTTGGATCTAATCATGGCCGCGGCCGATACCATCGCCAAGGCTGTATTACGAGATTTAGGTTCAATTAAAATTTGAGACTCAGGTAGCTCGGGAAGTTGACGCTTGATCTCCTCTTGATAATCCTTCAGAGTAATGATAAAAACCCTTTCAACCGGAATAAGAGGCAAGATTCTTTCAAAGCTTTTACGAAGAAGGGTTTGATCGCCAAAGAGAGATAGCAGATGTTTAGGATGTTTGCGGCGGGACTTAGGCCACAGCCTGGTTCCCCCACCTCCAGCCAAGATCACCGCATAAAAATTTTCTGAGTTCAGTGACACAAAAATTACTTTACAACTTTAAAATCTTTAAGGCAAGTTGTATATTACATCTTGGAATGGCTGAAAATCCTACATTTACCTTAGCAACCAGAACTGGGGATTTAAATATCGGAATCAACTATCAAGGAGTTTTCAATAAAGAGATGGCCTGGCAATCTGAAGAGTTTCTAAATTTTGCCCGAGTTTATGATCTATCAAGCGGGGACATCAGTGTTACCAGTTCCGGTAACTTGCCGACTCGAAGTTTTGTGCCCAGCGGTAAAACTTGGGCGATTTCTGAAACTCCAGCTCCAGATTACTTAGTCAAACCAGTTGCTAGTAAAATAACTGAGATAACTCTTTTTGATCAACAAATCTGGCAAAAGATGAGCGGCAAATATTATCGGGTTCACGGCGATCAATTTACCTCTTTGCTAAATGATGTTTTATTTCAAGCCCTAAGGGAGGTTGCCAAAGGTCAGCTGGCTTTACCAAAAGTCTTAGATTGTGACTTTATCCGAGACTTTCTAATCTTTTCAAGGTCTAAACACGATCTCAATGATTATAATTTTATAAGCCATAGGACTCCCAGTTCCAGATTCCTTAAGTCTGAACCTACTATCGTCTACCAAACTCCAGTAGCCTGATCTATTAAAAAATGCCAGAACGTCGTAAAATACCGACTCCATCAAAAGAATTTCTAACAGATCTTTTTATTCCAACTGGTTTTAGATTTAGTTTAGATAAAATAAAAGATCCAATCTTTAGGACAGGTTATCTTGGAGGTCTTCTCTGGGAGACTATTCCGATTGCTCTTTTGACAACTGCTGCTTTAAAAGGGGTCTTTCTACCAGAAATAATGCCACTCTATATTATGGGAAAAGCTATCTGTCTTGTTTCAAAGTATCGGGATAGAGATTTTTAAATATTGAGTTTTGGGAACAAGTTAAGCAGCTAATCCTAAATGACTTTTGACCCTTCCAATTTCCATGCTATTTTTATTCTCTTTATCGCCCAAAGAAGTTACCTTTTTATCTATCGCTTCAACTTTTTTCTCTATTACTTCCACCTTTTTATCTATCGCTTTTACTTCTTTCTTTACCACCTTTACTTCTTCTTTAACAACTCCCATATCTTGCTGAAGATGAAATACATCCGATGTTAAAGCGTCAATCTTTTGAGTATGTTCATTTAATGTTTTATTGATCTTATCCAACTCACCATAGACCGGCTCTAAAGCCCTCACCATTTCCTCACCAATCATGACAATGTCACCAGAAGTTAAACTCATAAATTTATGTTACATTAAGCCTTTGCCAAAAACAATTCAGACTATTTATATCAAACTAAGAATGTAATCAGACTGAGTTTGAAACTTTTTGCCCACGTTTCGGCTGATAATCCATTTTCAATTCTCCATCAACTAAAATTTTACTAAATGAAGCCTGTAAGGCTTTTGATTTATGCATTAAAGGACCATCTTGTAAGCTAAAATGGATATGCGGTTCACTGGTATTTCCGGTATTACCACATAAACCTAAGATGGCACCTTGTTCAATTTTATCCCCAACTGCGACCTTGATCGAATTATGTTTAAAATGACAAAGCATGCTCCATTCGCCGTTTTGGTGGTCAATGATAATTGCATTACCCACCCCCACACTCCTATCCCTCTCGCCAGGCAAGACATCGATCGAGCCATCAATTATCTGAACGATAGTCCCATCTCCCATAGATAAGACCTCTTCACCAAATACCTCATAATCTTCTAAGTTTCTCCCCTCTCCGCGATGAGATTTTCGGAAATCATAACCATACAACTGATTTTGAGGGCCATCTGGCCTAAGATGGTTATTTTTTGAAGGGTCACTCCCGCCATTTGTAACCATCCACTCGCCCCTAAAAGGTAAAATTAGTTTAGTCTTTGTTTGATAGTCCATTTAAAAATTATACTCCATATTAAATGGTAACAGTATGTCCTATAGTTGACAAAAACTTTTGGTATGATATAATGATTTTACAATTGAATATTTAAAAGCGTTTGCATGGGAGTCACGATCCCAAAGCTGAGAGCCAAATACTCTCCAGAAAGTTTGAGCTGTATAAAGACAAACAACCGCTGTCGTCCGATTTTCGGACAGAGCCGGACTAAGAGCTTACGATTGGAAACAATTGCAAGAACTAAGGATGGGACCGCGGGAGCGGTCTTTTTTTGAAAAAAGACTACCTCTCGTTCCTTGGATTTCACTATTTTTGTGGTGAAGTTCAACGAACGGGAGGTTTTTTGTGGTTTTACCACAATGAAAAATTATGAGGAGTAATGCAAAAACAATAAATATATTAGCAATTCAAGCCTTTAATTTGATCAGGGATATTCCTTGTTTCTACTTAAAGATATGTACCGACTTGAGTGGGGAGGAGATAAAGTAATGAGCGAATATGAGCAAAAAGTTAAGGAAAAGTTCCCTAACTTAAAATACGATGAATTTTTAACCATTGATAACAGCCAGCAAAGACTTGCTATTGATGATTTATCATATAAATATCCAAAGTTAAGATCTCAATTTCAAGATGCTATTGAACTTTTTGTATTAGCTTGTAAGGGATTTACAAATGTATATTCTGTTGAAGATCTAGCATTTAACCTAAGCAAAAATATTAACTGTTTCCTCAGAGGTTTAAACCCTGATGAAACAATACTTGTATTCCCAGGAGAAGGCGCAAAGCAAGTTCAATCTCAAATTCCAACCAGTATTTCTGAAATTTTCAAAAATATAAATATAGAGGTTCGCCGTCAATTAGCTCCTAATATGGCCGTTATGGGAGTAAACATTATGACACCTAGCTCTGTAATTAAAAAACTACTTCCTTCAAAAATAACGACCTGTATTCTTTTAGATGACGTAATTACAACTGGTGCAACAGCGTTTGCAATCAAAGATACAGTTGATGAGAGATCAAAATTTGATTGGCAGGCTGCAAGCTGGATGATGTTATCTCCTCTTCAGGTTAAAAATAGAAAAGATGATGATCTGAGATCAGGACTATCAGGATATTCTCGTACAATAACTGGACTTATCTATCAAGGAGAAAGCGGGATACCGGCTAATAATAGCCTGTCTACATTTGCTGGTAGTGGGCCCAAATCAGAAAGCGTCATCACCCGTTATAGAGAGAAATATGTTGAGAATCAGTTGGTATTTACAGAAGCAATAATGCAACTTAGGAGACTCATTAATGAATAAGCGTAAATTCCAGATTGCAGTAATAGGATCTGCAGGTAAAGAAGAATATTTAAAAATTAAACCTAAGAGTAAACTTTACAGGTTTGCTGAAGAGATAGGAGAATTAATAGCCAAAAAGGGCTCAATTCTCGTTTGCGGTGGCAAGGGAGGCATCATGGATAGAGCTTGCAAAGGAGCCAAGAAATTTAAAGGGATTACTGTTGGTGTTGTTTCTGGAAAAGAAAGAGGAACTGCAAATAAATATGTCGATGTTGAGATAGTTTCAGGGATGGTTAACTCCTCAGAAGAGGCTTTAATAATAACAATGGCTGACGCTGTGATTATTTTAGGTGGTGGATCTGGAACGCTTGAAGAGATTGCTCTAAGTTATAGAAATAATAAGCCTATGGTTGCAATCACAGGATTTGGTGGATGGGGAGACAAATTAGCAAATACATACCTTGATGAAAGGGAGAGAATATTAATTTTATCTGCGAGAACTTCCAATGAAGCAATTGATATCGTATTTAACAAACTGTTATCATCAGGAGATAGTAAACCATGAAGCAACTAATACAGGCTGTTAAAGGAACTAGAGATTTTTATCCGGAAGATATGGCATTTCGGAATTGGCTCTACGGTAAAATTAAGAAAGTTTCCGAAAAGTTTGGCTACCAAGAATTTGATGGGCCATATATTGAATACCTGGACCTTTATAAAGATAAAACTTCAGAGGAGATATTAAAAGACCAGGCTTTTTCACTCAAAGATAGAGACGGCAGAGATATCCTACTTCGCCCCGAGATTACCCCTACTTTTGCCCGGATGGTAGCTCAAAGATCACAACAACTCCCCTCAATTATCCGCTGGTTTTCTTTTGGCAGAGCTTATCGCTATGAACAACCTCAAAAAGGCCGAAGCCGAGAGTTTTTCCAGTGGGAGATAAATATCTTAGGTCCAGAATCTCCCGAAGCTGACGCCGAGATTATCGCTATCGCTGTTGAATACTTTAAGGAGCTCGGGATAACCTCGGATGAGGTAGTAATTTATATTAACGATAGGTCTTACTTTGAGCAAATTTTAGAGAAAAACGGGATTGATAAAAAATATACCCTCCAAATAATTCAAACCCTTGATCAGTACTTAAAACTTTCAAGAGAGGCATTTGAAGGTAAATTAAACTTTTTAAATCCTACTCAACTTGAGGCTTTAAAGCAGTACATTACCTCCAAAGGTGACTTTAAAAACTCTGAGTGGTTAACCAGACTGTTTAGCGCTTTGGGGAACTATGATGGAGTTTTGGATTACGTTGAATACAGCCCTTTGGTGATGAGAGGTTTTAATTATTATACTCGAACGGTTTTTGAAGCTTGGGATAAAAAATGGAACGACGGAGGCCTTCGTAGATCTCTCTTTGGTGGTGGAAGATTTGATAACTTAACCGAAGCTCTAGGCGGCGAGAGAGTGCCTGGGGTAGGAATGGCTCCTGGAGATGTCCCAATCCAAGTATTTTTAGAATCTTTAAATAAGATGCCAGAGGTAAAAGCCGTGGTTGCAAAAGTTTTAGTTACCAAATTTAACGAGGAGTTATCCGCCAAATCCTTGGAGATATGTTCTAAGCTTCGCTCAAGCAATATCAGCTGTGAGGTTTGGATCGACTCCACTTCCAAATTAGATAAACAATTAAAATACGCAGACCAAAAAGGAATCCCGTATGTAGCCATTATTGGCCCAGATGAAGAGGAAAAAAAACAGATTACTTTAAAGAATTTAGATAATAAGACCCAAGAAAGCCTAACCTTGGATGAAGCTATCTCTAAACTCCGCTTAAGTGAATGAAAAAAATAACCGAGATTCTCCATTACCGAAACCTTTGGCCATATGTTGCAATAATCTTAGCTTTTACGATTTGGGGCATAAATTATATTGTTGCTAAGTTAACTTTACAGGAAATTCCCCCAATGTCTTTGGCCTTTCTGAGATTTTTTATCGCTTCGCTTTTTCTAGTTCCATTTTTACTTTTTGAAAAGAAAAAGGTCAAAATAGATAAAAATGACCTACCGAGATTGATAGGGATAGGACTTTTAACTATTACTTTTAGCATCTCATTTTTTTATCTGGGGATAGCCCGGACTAGGGCGATTGACGCTTCGGCCCTCTCTATGTCAGTTCCAGTTTTATCGGTTCTATTTGCTTGGGTTTTTTTAAAAGAGAAGATTTTTACTATTAATTTAGTTGGACTCGCTTCCGGGTTAATCGGAGCGATAATTATTTTAGGAGTGCCTTTAGCCTTGGCTGGACTCGGCTTTAACCCCCAAGCAATGATTGGTAATCTACTGATTTTAATGGGTAATATCAGTTGGGTTTTAGGAGCCATACTCTCTAGACAACTCTTAAAAAAATACTCCACATTAACTATCACCAGTATTTTATTTTTAATCGGGACTATCACCTTTTTAGGTCCAGCTGTCAGAGAATACTTACTGGATCCCAGTTGGCCAAACAACTTAACCTACCTTGGATTACTAGGCCTTACCTATATAGCTCTTCTCTCTTCGATAGTTGCTTTTTTCCTGTTTGAGTGGTCTTTAAAAAAGCTGGGGGTAGTCAAAGCCGATTTGTTTCAATATATTGAGCCACCGATTGCTGCCATCTTGGCTTATTTTGTCTTGGCTGAAAAACTGGACCCCTCATTTATCTTTGGAATAACCCTTATTATCATAGGGGTCTATTGGGGAACTTTAGGCAGAGATAACCATAAGCACCCTAAATACCATAGAACTTAAGTTAATTTTGATTTTTGAGCCTCACTCTGATATACTCGTAAAGTTAAAAACTTTATATTTTGTAGCTTAATCTCAAGATATAATTGAAATAATCATGAAAGCAGATATCCATCCAAATTGGCATCCGGAAGCTAAAGTCTCTTGTGTTTGTGGTAACTCTTTTACCACAGGCTCAATCGTGCCGGAAATCCGGGTTGATATTTGCAGCGCTTGTCACCCATTTTATACCGGGACTCAGAAATTAGTTGATACCCAAGGCCAAGTTGATAAATTTATCAAAGCCCGAGCGATCTCAGATGTTAAAAGAGTTGAAAGAGCCAAAATTATTGAGAATAGAAGTCAAAAACAACAAAAAAGCCAATCAGACAAACCTTCCCTCAAGGATCTTTTGATCCAAGCCAGAAAAGCTACTTAGATACTTTTGATTGTCATCCTGGGGCCAAAAGCCGAAGGATCTGTTGACTAGATTCTTCGCAGAGCTCAAAATGACAATGTAGAGATTTCTATGGACTACCTACAACAACAAATTAAAGAATTAGATCAAAGAATAGAAGAAGTACAAGTTCTCCTTGAAGATCCAGAACTTAAGGAGATGGCGGTCTCTGAAATTGAAAGCTTAAAAGGACAAAAAGAAGAGCTTCTTCAATCTGCCTCAACCCCAAACTCGGAGGTTAATTCAGATGAAGAGGATTTAAACGAAGACGATAGTTTAAACCCAAATATCGCTATTTTAGAGATAAGAAGCGCTGCCGGAGGTGATGAGGCTGGAATTTTTGCCGGGGATTTACTCCGGATGTATACCCGATATGCAACTACTAAAGGGTGGAGAATTGAAGAGTTGGATAGGTCCGAGGGCAAGATTGGTCAAATCAAAAGTCTAACTCTGCAGATTACCGGGCAAGGATCTTTTTTAGAGCTCCAATATGAATCTGGGGTTCACCGGGTCCAAAGAGTACCGGAAACTGAATCTAGTGGCAGAATCCATACCTCTACCGCAACTGTTGCAGTTTTACCTCAAATTCCTGAAACTGAGATCCATATAAATCCCTCGGATATAGAATTTGATGCCTTCAGGTCTGGTGGGGCTGGGGGACAAAATGTTAATAAAGTTAATACCGCCGTTAGAATCAAACATATTCCAACAGGGATTGTGGTGACAGCTCAAACTGAACGGTCACAGCTTCAAAATAAAGAGAATGCCATGGCCCTTCTTCGAGCTAAACTTTGGGAGATTGAACAGGCAGATAAAGCTAAGGCCACCTCTGGAACGAGGCTTTCTCAAATCGGTAGTGGTGATAGATCTGAGAAAATTAGGACCTATAACTTCCCCCAAAACCGGGTTACCGATCACCGGATCGGTAAGTCTTGGCATAATCTAGAAGCGATTCTCGAAGGTAATTTATCTAATATTACTTCAGCACTCCAAGAAGCTGCCAAAGAAGAAAATGCTCACTAACTCTCCTATTCAATATCAAAAAGGTTGGACGGAATTTTTTAAATTAAGGTTTAAGGTCACTCCTGATGTTTTAATCCCCAGGCCAGAAA
>JAUSKZ010000029.1 GCA_030646805.1 Candidatus Daviesbacteria bacterium | reverse complement strand
CATCTCGGGAGCAGAACGAAGATATAAGTTTGGGGTATCTATCATCCGGAGGCGGTTGATATCTTTAATAAATTTTCCGGTTTGAACACAAACTACCGCATCTTGAGCCTCAGAATCACCCTCATCAACGTAATGAAAATCGTTAGTCGCCACCACCCTAACCCCTAACTTTTTACTTAAACCAGAGACCGCGCCCCAGGTTAAATTTTGAACCTCTCCCATCCGTTCTAACTCTCTTTTAACCGAAGGATCAAGCTTTGGGTTTTTTAATAACAGATCGTATTGATGGTTTTGTAGCTCAAAGAAATAATTCCCTTCCCCAAAAATCTTAAGATAATCTTTGGCGACTTTTTCAGCATCTTTTAAATCTCCTGACTTTAAACTGCGGATAAATTCACCAGCAGGACAACCGGAGAGAGCGATCAATCCTTCACTATATTGGCTTAGTAGTTCCCTATCTACCCGTGGTTTGTAGTAATAACCGTCCAAATAACCTACTGAAACCAATTTCATTAAGTTTAGATAACCTTGGTGATTTTTGGCCATGACCGTTAGATGGTACGGCTCAGTATCAAGCTTTCCCTCCTTATCCTTGTGTGACCTACGTGCAACATATAGCTCACAACCAATAATCGGCTTTACCCCAACTTTAACTGCCTCTTTATAAAACTCTATTGCTCCAAACATCCCCCCATGATCGGTAATAGCAACCGCCGGCATATCCAACTCTTTAACCTTTTTAATTAGCTTTTTTACCTTGGAAAGACCGTCCAACAGGGAATATTCGGTGTGACCGTGAAGATGAACAAAGTTATTCGCCATTGAATTCAACCTATTTTACCAGCAAAGCCTCAAACTTTTTCAAGTAGGAGTTTGACTTATCTTTTAAACTTGACTAGACTCAAACTAATGTCAGCAGAGGTTAGTCTTGTAACTGCACCCAATCCTAATAAATTTGGTAGTTGCCGAGGTTGTGCTTTTTTTGAACGCCGAAGAGATGGAGAGTTAATCCATCAAGTAGTCGGTTTTGGCTGGTGCAAAAAATGGAGAATCGAAACCAATACGGTAATCGGACCAACCACAGCTTTGGAAAATGCAGTAATGAAAAAGCAGGTCGAAGATTTATTGATGTATCGCCAAACTTGTTTTGAAGAAATGTTAAATCCGCCCCAAAGCCCAACCTTATCTAAAAGAGGAAGCGGAAAAATTCCTGTTAATCATTTTACTATGCAAACAGGCCTTTCCTTCAGACAACTTAATAAACACACCCGATAATCTAACTTTGTAGTAGTTTCTCCAAGATAGTTTTTGTTTTTAATGGATCTGCTTTACCAGCAGTTTTCCTCATTACCATCCCTACCAAAGCCATAATCACGGTAACCTTGCCAGATTTATAACTTTCAACCAACCTTCGGTTTTCGGTAATTACTTCACCAGCTAATACCTCAAGTTGGTTATTATCATCAATAATTCCACTCTTACTTTGCTCAATGGTGGAAATTGTGGCGAGAGAATCCTTTGGTCGGTTTTTAACACTTACGTTTAAAAGTAAATTAGAGATCTCAAGCGGAGTAATACCTTTTGATTTTCCGAGCAAAACGCTGTCTTCAAACAATATGGCCAACTCCTTCGAAGCAGAAAGTGTCGCGCTTGATGAGGATGGCAATCCATAATCTTGAACTAATCTCTCTTCTCTCATATTTGGTAACTCAGGGATTTCCTGCTTTATTCTAGATTCTAAATTCTTTATTCTTAACTCTGGCAGATCAGGTTCCGGAAAATAGCGATAATCATTGGCTTCTTCTTTTTCTCTCTGGACAAAGGTTTCTTTTTTAACCTCATCCCAACCTCTGGTATGTTGGGTAATTTTCTCTCCAGATTCTAAAACCTTAATCTGTCTTTCTATCTCATAAGTGATAGCACTCGCCATAAAAGTAAAGGAATTAATATTTTTAAGCTCTACCCGATAATTTGGTAATCCTTCGGATCCCGGAGGAGAAACTGAAACATTGGCTTCCAGTCTCATATCACCTTTTTCCATCTCAGCGTTTGAGACTTCAAGCTCCCGGAAAATCTGAGCCAAGAGCTTGGCGTAATTTTTAACCTGTTCGGTATCTGTAAAATCCGGTTCGGTGACCACTTCTACTAAAGGCACCCCGGAACGGTTGTAATCTATCAAAGTTTGATCCCCCGGGTGGAGAAGCTTTCCGGTATCCTCTTCTTGATGAACCCGGTTTATCCGAATCTTTCTCTTCTCGTCTGTTTTATCCGCGACCATTAAAAAGCCGTTGGTGCAAAGTGGCCACCTATATTGGGAGATCTGATAACCTTTGGGTAAATCCGGATAAAAATAGTTTTTTCTCTCAAATAAAGATTTCTCAGCAAGCTGGCAATTTAAAGCTAAGCCGATCTTAGCGCACATTTTAATAGCTTCTTGATTAGTAAACGGCAAAGCCCCTGGTAGACCCAAACAAGTCGGACAAGTTAAGGTATTGGGTTCTTTACCAAAATTATCGGTCGGACAACCACAGAACATCTTCTGCTTGGTTTTAAGTTCAACATGGACTTCGAGTCCAATAATTGGTTTATACATCTGTTTCATATAATCCTCCTAAACCAATTACAAGATCTTCGAACGAAGTAAGAAGTAGACTTATTACTGGTAAATATTTAGACACCTTCTCTCCTTAAAGTTGTACAACTAGTTGCGCAATCAGCAGTAGTCAAAAAATGTAGTGCAGCTAATTTTAGATTACACATCATGACTTGCAGTAAACTCTGGTAATTAGCAAACTTCAAGCGAGCGAATTGGTAGCGCGAGCGGTTTTTTGCACGCTGGTAAGCAACTCTATTTTTCATAGCTTAGGCTTCTCCTTGTGCCAATCAGTATTTTGCTCATAAATTTCCCCAATATTTAAAATTGTTTCCTCATCCATATATTTCCCTAAAATTTGTAGTCCCACCGGCAACCCTTCAGAAAAACCACAAGGAACCGACAATCCCGGTAACCCAGCTAAGCTGGCTGGGATAGTATAAGCATCCGAAAGGTACATCTTTAGCGGATCATCTATCTTTTCTCCTAAATTCCAAGCTACAGTTGGGGAAACCGGGCCAACAATAACATCACATTTTTCAAAGGCATTATCAAAATCTTGTTTAATCAAGGACCGCACTTGTGCGGCCTTGACAAAATAATCATCATAGTAACCGGAAGAGAGGGCAAAGGTTCCCAACATAATTCTTCTTTTTACCTCTGGTCCGAAATAGTCCCGGGTTTTCCCAAAACGGATCCCATCGTATCTCGCCAAATTAGATGAAACCTCAGAAGCCATCAAAATATAGTAGGCAGCGATGGCATATTGAGTATGGGGCAAACTAATCTCTACCGCCTGCGCCCCTAAATCTGTTAATTTTTTAATCGCCTCTTTAATTACTTTCTCAACTTCGGGGTTCAACCCCTCAGCAAAGTATTCCTTTGGCAAGCCTACCTTAACCCCTTTTAAATTATCCTTAAATTTTGAACTTTCAACTTTGAACTTTGAACTAACACAATTGCTGTCCAGCCCATCACTGCCTGAAATCCACTCTAGGACGAGTCTAGCATCAGCAACACTTTTAGTAATTGGGCCTATTTGATCCAAAGATGAGGCCATGGCGATTGACCCATATCTTGAAACTCTGCCATAACTAGGTTTTAGCCCCACTACCCCACACAAAGAAGCTGGTTGTCTAATTGACCCTCCAGTATCAGTTCCTAAGGCAAAAGTGGCAAAATCGGCTGCTACAGCCGCTGCAGAACCACTTGATGAACCACCCGGTACCTTTGTTAAATCCCAAGGATTTTTGGTTGACCCATATGCTGAATTCTCTCCAGAGGACCCCATTGCAAACTCATCACAGTTGGTTTTACCGATAACTCCTACTCCTTCAGCCTTTAGTCTAGAAATAACCGTTGCATTGTAAGGCGGGATAAAACCCTCCAATATTTTAGATCCAGCGGTGGTTTCTATGCCCTTAGTGATAATCACATCTTTAATAGCAGCCGGAATACCATCTAAGTTCTCTGGGAGATACCTGAAAGCGTTTACTTTTGAATCCAACTTCTTAATCCGATCTTTATAACTTAGGTTAAGTTCATCACTGGATATTTTTTTATCAGCTAACGCTTTAATTGTCTCTTTAAGACTCCAAAAAACAGGCTCATTCATCTTTAAATACCCCCTTTGATATAAAAAAACCATCCTTTTGTTGAGGAGCAGCAGACAAAGCCTCTTCTTGAGTAAATACATTACTCACTGTTTCTCCTTGAGTACCTACATTACTCATAGCCACATTAAATAACGATTCTACTCCTTGGGCAGGTGATTTCTCAAGCAAATCAACATAATTAAGGATCTCTGATAACTGACTCGAGAAAGCCTCTACTTCAGTATCCTGAATTGGTAAATTAGCCAATTTAGCTACTTTTTTGACTTGATCTGATGTAAGACGCATGGGAAGATTATACCGAAAAAGTTCTTGTAATCCAACCTTTGACTATGACCCACCCCATAGTGTATAATTCTGCACATGGCTACAGAAAAAATAGAATTTACTACTCATACCTGGGGTGACTGGAAGAGAAGAACCGATTCTAAGAGATTAAGGTTTGGTCTTATTATGACAGGTGGAACTATCGTTAGCGTTCCTAATGAAAAAGGCGCTCTGGCACCAGCTGAACATCCTGAGCAACTCTTAAAGTTTGCTCCTCACTTATTAGATGAAGCAGACTTTGAAATTATCCCCTTAATGAATCTAGATAGTAGCAATATGCGCACGGTCGAGTGGCGACGCATCGCTAGTGGAGTAGCTAGGAGATATAACAACTACGATGGTTTTTTAGTTACCCATGGAACCGACACCATGGCCTACTCTGCAACTGCACTTCGGTTTGCTTTGGGTGAGGAGATATATAACCCAGTAGTTTTTACCGGTTCACAATTACCGATTAATCAATCTCGAACTGATGCTATCTCTAACCTTGAAGATGCGACTGCTACTCTAATAAAGGCAAGGAGAGAACAAGTTAGTGATGTTTTCATTGTGGCCGATAGAGAAGTTCATAGGGCAGTAAGATCTATTAAAGCAAGTGAGGTTAGATTTGATTTTATTAGCTCGCCAGTTACTGGTCCTGCAGGTTTTAGTACTGCTTCTGGAATAAGCTGGGCAAAACCTCATGATCTAGATCACGTCAAACCACCAAGACGTGGACTTGAATTATCTCCAAGGTTTACACAAAATAGATCAGGTAAATTTATAGGCCTCTGGGAAGAGCCAGAATTTAGAAGTGGTATTATTACCATAAAATTGGAGCCGAACACCGGCTCTGAGACTTTAAGAGATTTACTACTTGTTGATAATCCTCCCTATAAAGCAGTAGTCTTCACTACTCATGGCGCTGGAAATCCACCTGATTGGAGTTTAGATGTAGTTGCCAAATTAGCTCAAAGGAGAATCCCTGTAATAATTACCCCTCCGGAAAGCGGAATGGGTACAGCCATTATTTATGAAACAGCTAGAGCAGCTGTTGAGCTAGGAGCGATCCAAACAGGTGATATGACCCCCTCTGCTTCTCAAGTAAAATTAAGCTGGCTGCTTCATCGAAGTCCTCAAGATAAAGTTTTTGAATATATTCAAAAACATCTACCCAGAAATTTATTCGGAGAAGTCACTGCAAGCAGACGCTAATCCAAAAGTTGTAGTTAAATCAAAATCTTTTTGAGTTGCTCTAGAGAGTCCCAATCGTGGATTGAGACTGGAATAACCTTGAGCTTTAATTTTTTAAACTCCTTTTCTTTTTCCTGGATTGTTTCCTGACTTACCAGATCACTTTTGGTCAAATCTATAATCCTGGTCTTTTTTAAATGCTCTGGGTTAAATCTTTTAAGTTCCAAATTGTCAGTTTGAAAATCCTTTTTAAAATCTACGGAATCGGATGCGATAC
>JAUSKZ010000026.1 GCA_030646805.1 Candidatus Daviesbacteria bacterium | reverse complement strand
CGGTTTGATCACTGCTTTGCTTCATCCGTGGGCTGAAAGTCCTGGAAGGGTTAAAAGCCACACGGTTTCCGCAAAGTTTGAATCAAAGCCCAAAAATGTTAAAATTACGGCTATGAAAGATAAAAATAATATCCAGGTGATTCGAGCTCCAGATAACAGACTTCGAGTTAAGACTAAAAGGGTTAACAAAGTCACCCCAGAGCTAATTAGAATTACCGAGGAGATGGTCAAACTTACCAAGACCTTTAAAGATCCGGAAGGGGTCGGACTGGCCAGCACCCAAATTGGCCGGGATGAAAAACTTTTTGTAGCCAAAAATGGTAAAGATTTCTCTGTTTTTATAAATCCCAAAATTGTCACAAGTTCCAAAAAAACTAAAATCTTTTTTGAAGGTTGTCTGTCTATCCCCAATTATTATGGTGAGATAGAAAGACCAATTAGCGTAACTGTCTCTTATGAGGACGAAAAAGGAGTAGTTCAAACTAAAAAACTAACTGGTCTTTTAGCCTGGGTTTTTCAGCATGAAGTTGATCACCTAGAAGGAACTTTGTTTGTAGACCGGGTTTTAAACCAAAAGGGCAGGATGTTTAAAGTAGTAGGGAAAGATCGTAGTGGCGGCGAGGTTTTTGAAGAAGTGACACCATGGTGAAACATTTGAAAAATCTTAAAATTGTTTTTTTTGGTACACCTCACTTTGTAATCCCAGTTTTAAAAACTTTAGAGGATAACTTTGACGTTGTGGCAGTTGTGACTGCTCCTGATAATTTAGTGGGCAGAACCCAAACTTTAACTCCTTCACCTATTAAAGAAGCATTTAAAAAAACATGTCTGACCCCGAAAATATTTGATGAGGAAGTAAGCACTAAATTAAAAAGTCTTGAACCTGATTTATTTATAGTCGCAGCATATGGCAAAATTATCCCTCAAGAAATTTTAGATATACCTAAATTTGGAAGTATCAATATCCACCCTTCGCTTCTACCAAAGTACCGGGGAGCCTCACCTATTCAGGAATCTATCTTAAACGGAGATGAAATTTCTGGAGTAACTTTTATTAAAATGGACTCTGAGGTGGATCACGGTCCAATAATATTTACCAAGGAGTTTAGACTTTCAAAGGAAGATACCTTTGAATCTTTGAGTAAAAAAGTGTTTATACTAGCGGCAGAGGATTTAATTAAAATTATCCCAGAATTTATAACTGGTAAAATTAACTTATGTGTACAAGACCACGCTATAGCGTCTTATTGTAACCGAATTACTAAAGAGGATGGTTATTTTGACCTGCCCTTCCAGGATCTTCGACCTGCCGGCAGGCAGGTAACTCAAGAATTCTTGGAAAAATTAGATAGGATGATCCGGGCTTATTATCCTTGGCCAACAGCTTGGACTAAATGGTCCCCCTTCGCCAAGGCTTCGGGGGATAAAAATGAGAAAATAGTAAAGTTTTTGCCGGAAGGAATGGTTCAAATAGAAGGAAAAAAACCGACTGATCTTGATAGTTTTTTAAGAGGATATCCTAACTTTCCAATTAGAAGTCTTAAGTAGGATTGGGGGGCTCATTGGAGGTGGTTTGAGGTCTGAAGCTCCACCCGCCAGGAAGGATTCTCCCGACATACGGATGTTCATCTAAACTCCAAACCGTTCCACCAAGAACTCCCTCTACCATAACACTCCAAAAGTTAAAAATCTCTTTAGCCTTAACATGATCAGGAGAGTCCATCCTTATACGACCTCGTTCCACCTGGCCCAAAAATCCCATAATCTCATGCGCCTCTGCAACGCTCGCTCCACCGCCATGAGCTGCTATTTGTTCTACTAGTTTTTGGTGTATTCCCCTCATTCCTTCGAGATTTAGAGGAGGCCCTGCATCCGGTTGAGATGATGCTTCAGATGGAGATGGATTCACGAAAATGCCTCTACCGACATTATTATCAGCACTCATGCCTCTTATATAACACATAGGCTTTTAAAAAGTCAAACAGCTGTTAGAGGTGTGTGCATCTGCGACAGTACACCTTAGATGTGTAACCCGATGTATTTCATCTTCTGCATATGTAAAAGGATCTAAATTAGATTCTTCGCGAGTAGCTCAGAATGACAAGTTCTTAATTCAGATGGAAGGAAAAAAAATTGTTTCCTGGGAAGAATTTAAAAGAGGCTACCCAAGCTTTCCTCCAATCATCTAGTCGAATTTTGGTAAAAAAACTCCTGATAGCCAGGTATTAGAAAGAGCATCCTCTCTCATAACCTTTTCTATCCTTAATCCATCATCAGTGTAATTACCAACTCGAAGGATTATCTTAGGAGATATGAAGTCATCGGCAGGAATATATCTTATCGGACTATTACAAGACGAAAACGGGGTTTCTTGAAATTTGTCCATCATCTGCCAGTGACAATCCACAATCTGGCCCAAACTACCACTTACCGCTCGAATTTCCCTAGTTAACCACCGCCTATTTTGATCATAAAATATCAAGGATTGCCGGTGTTTTTTTGGGTCCAACCTCTGACTACCCTCTATAAAAAATTTATCCGGATCTTTGAAGATTGCGGCTTGAGTTCTAGGAATTGGCTCTTGTAGAAGTTTAGCAAGTCTAAATCGTAATGAGTTTTCCATATTTAAAACCAATCCCTCATCCCGAACCAACTCCTCAATCGACTTACCTCCGATCTCAAAAACCTCTAGTCCCCTAGACTTCATAACTTGAACTGTCTCAAAATCAAACCTCGGTATGGATTGAGGTGCAACAGCCGCTTGAACAGCTCCTAGATAAATTTCCGAAGTCTTAGGTTTTGGTTTGGCTGATGCCAGAATAGATTTGGTTTCTGCCAAAATCTGATCCAAGCTAAATCCTTGAAATTTATTTGGGTATTCCGATGCCATAAATTTATATTATGCTGGAGAGGTTGGAATTTCAACTATTTCTTGTTTTTGAGGTAAGATGGCTGATTTAACCGCCCTTAAACATTTTGTACAAAACTTCATCCCTTGATAGGAGTGTAAATTTGGTCTTTGGATCTTTTTATAAATTGGAGCCCGCAAGGCCCAAGTACCACCAGCTCCGGAGCTACCCTTCTTATGACGGGAATAACTGATCTTTTTCTTCCCTTTTTGACAAACATCACAAATTAACATCAAGGAAATATAACATTTATCTCTTATGGTTGCAACCTAAGGTACTGTTAAAAATTG
The DNA here is from genome assembly GCA_030646805.1 of Candidatus Daviesbacteria bacterium. GTDB lineage: Bacteria > Patescibacteriota > Microgenomatia > Daviesbacterales > UBA10151 > JAUSKZ01. The sequence goes on along the minus strand of JAUSKZ010000026.1, from coordinate 29,742 downwards.
CTCAAATGTGCCAAAATAAACTACTCCGCAGTAAACTACGGAGTATTCCCGCCTTCGGCGGGACGAGTTTGATCACTGCTTCGCTCATACCCGCAGCAGAGCTAGGAGGTATTCGCGAAGTTTGAATTAAAAATATGGAAGCTGCATTTTTTGCCGGGGGAATAGTTATCTTACTTTTCTCAGTTATAGTTCACGAAGTAATGCACGGAGTTATGGCTTTAAAATTTGGTGATCAAACCGCCAAAAACGCTGGGAGATTAACTTTAAACCCAATCCCACATATTGATCCTTTAGGAAGCATTATTTTGCCGATGATGTTAATTTTACTTCAATCTGGATTTATCATCGGCTGGGCCAAACCGGTGCCGGTTAACCCAATGAATTTTTCAAGTATTAGAAGAGGTGAGCTTTGGGTAGCACTCGCCGGAGTTTTATCTAATTTGGGGATAGCTGTTCTCGCTGCAATTTTATTTCACCTTCTATATCCAATTATTGGTCTGAGGGATGTAGCTATTGACCTGCTTCGCTTTACAGTCACCATCAATTTAATCTTGGCAATTTTTAACTTAATCCCGGTCCCGCCTCTGGATGGATCAAAAGTCTTAATGTCATATTTACCACTTAAGTATCTTCGGGAGTATGAAAAAATTACCCCTTACGGGATGATGATTATCTTAATGCTCTGGATTGTCCCAATTGGAGGAGTCCCCGCCTTAACTTTTATCTTAGGCACAACTATAAGACTCATTAACCTCATCCTCCAAGTCCCCCTCAAGTTTTTTTAAACTAGCCAAGTTTTTTTTAATTTCTTAAACTCGCGATTTATAATACTCTCTCTGATTACTTTAGTTAACCCAACCATGAAGTAAACATTATGGATAGAGGCTAAATTATGATAAAGGATCTCAGAGGAAAGATATAAGTGGCGCAAGTAGGCTCGGGAGAAGTTTTGACAGGTGTAACAAAGGCATCCCGGATCTATCGGTTGTGGATCATTCTTAAACTTAGAGGTTGAAACCTTCATAGTGAACATATTTTTTACCCGGCCGCCATTTTCGGGACTAATATATAAACTGCCGTTTCTGGCCCGCCTGGTTGGAGCCACACAATCAAACATATCTATCCCCCGCTCCACACATTCAAAGATATCCCGAACTTCCCCAATCCCTAGAGCGTGTCTGGCCCAACTATCAGGCAAATTGGGGACTATCCACTCCATCCCTTCCGTCACAGCCGAGGGTTTAAACCACGAAGAGGTGTTGCCTGCAAAAGATCCGCCGATTGAAACCCCATCAAAACCCTGACTTGCCACCCACTTAGCTTCTCTTTCTCTGATCACCTTATCCTGAACCCCTTGAACTATTCCAAAAATCAAAGATCCAGAGTTAGTTGATTTTTTAAGGTTTTTCTTAAAATAGTCTAGGCTTCGGAGTTCCCAACGGTGAGTTCTTTCTAGTGATTTTTCAACATAATCTCGCCCATGCATTGGAGATAACAGCTCATCTAAAACTAGGATTACATCCGATCCTAAATCCAACTGAACCTCAGCTGACTTCTCTGGGGTTAATAAATGTTTTGAGCCATCCAGGTGAGAGGTAAATTCCACTCCTTCTTCAGTCATCACAGTCTTTAAGAGATTTAGTCTATTACTTAGAGGCTCTGCCGAAGAATCTCTCAACTTGTTTGAGACACTTACATCAACCCGAGATCCTTCACTACGCTCAGGATGACTTTTCGGGGAGTTCGGAGTCACTTTTCTGACCCCATGCTCTATCATCGCCCCAAGTGAAAAAGCCTGAAAACCCCCAGAATCAGTTAAAATTGGCCCATCCCAACCCATAAATTTATGTAAACCACCAATATCTTTAATTATTTTACTTCCGGGGCGAAGGTATAAATGATAGGTATTGCCTAAAATAATTTGAGCCTGAGTCTCTTTTAAATTAAGTGGAGTTAATGCTTTAACAGTCCCTTGAGTTCCAACCGGCATAAAAATAGGAGTCTCAACCATACCATGAGCTGTTTGAAGCACCCCTGCCCGGGCTTTTTCGTCTGTAGCGATAATTTTAAAGGCTGACATGCCTAAATTCTAGCTGATTTGAAGTCCAATTGCCAAAGTCATATAATTCCACCATGAAAGAAGTTTGGAATATAGTCGGCTATGACACTTTTGAGGAATCATACTACCGAGTACCCGGAAGTTACCTTGACGAAAGATCTACCCGTTTAGCAGCCAAGTTGAGATTGGATTTATTAAACCAAACTCAACCGCCTGATCAAACAGGCGGACAAAATGATGAGGGTATCCAAGACAGAATATTTATCCAAAGGCCTAATTTAACACTTTACAGATACGTTCCCATTCCGGGTGAGTTTGACGAAAAACCAAAATCTTAGGATTTACCCTATTCCAAAAAAGGGTTTTTAAACTTCCATTATTATTAACACATTTCTTACTCAATACTTATATCTAATACTTTTACTTTTACTATGATCAGTTTGTGAATTTTTTTCAATTTAACTATTTTTACTCCCTTAAAAACTTTTTGGGGTCTTGGCTAACTTTTATCCGAGGGAGCGTTTGGATTTTGGCACTGATTCCTTTATCGGTTTTATCTTTGATCGCTGTTTTTACCCATCTCTATTTTGCCCCAGATATCTCAAGCCGAGAACGGATTATGAACCGTAAAGATACCGGGGTAATTTTGATGGATCAAAACAATACTCCCTTTTTTACCCTTTACGAAGCCCGCCAAAAAACTTTTATCCCTTTATCAGAAATTCCTGAGCAAACAAAACAGGCCGTTATCGCCGTTGAGGATGATGATTTTTACTTACACCAAGGCTTTTCAATTCGAGGAATAGTTAGGTCACTCGTTACAGATGTTAAGCTTGGACAAGCTAAACAAGGCGGCTCAACTATCACCCAACAATTAGTTAAAAACTCAATTTTAACCTCCGGTAAAAGCTTTTTAAGAAAATACCAAGAGATCCTACTCTCGGAAAGAATCGAGGTCAATTACTCAAAAGATGAGATTTTGGAGATGTATTTAAACTCAGTTTATTTTGGGTCAGGGGCTTTTGGGATTGAGGAGGCAGCCGAGGCTTACTTTAATAAACCTGCCAAAAAATTAACTTTAGCAGAATCGGCCTATTTAGCAGGACTCTTACCATCTCCTTCCAAATACTCACCTTTTAACGGTAACGGAGATAAGGCTAAAAGCCGACAACTTTATACCTTGTCCCGGATGCAAGATGCAGGGTATATAAATCAAGAGGAAAAAGAAGAGGCCCAAAAAATCCCAGTTGAATTTGAGCGAGGTGAAGATGAGATGAATGACCTGGCACCTCATTTTGCGATGATGGTCCGAGACGAGTTAAATAAAATGTACGGTGAGGAAAAGGTTACCCGCTCAGGTTATAAAGTCCGAACCACAATTAATCTTGAGTGGCAAGAATACGCTGAAAAAGTCGTAGCTGATCATGTTCAAAAAATCTCCGGAAATCAAGTTAGCAACGGAGCAGCTGTTGTTATTGACCCTGAAAACGGACAGATCTTATCACTAGTAGGCAGTAAAGATTGGCGCACTGAAGGCTTCGGCAAGGTTAATGTGGCTACCGCAAAAAGACAACCCGGATCCTCCTTTAAGCCAATTGTTTATGCCGCGGCCTTTGAAAAAGGCGTCATTACCCCATCGACTGTTTTAAAAGATGAGCCAACCACTTATCAGGCCAACCGTTGGTCCCAGGCTTACACACCTCGAAACTATGATAGTAAGTTCCGCGGGCCGGTTTTACCCCGCCGGGCTTTAGCTAATTCTTTAAACGTCCCCTCAGTACAAGTTTTATCCAAACTTGGGATGCCAGAGGCTTTGGAGATGGCTAAACGGTTGGGAATAACTAGTCTTAACGATCCTTCAAAATACGGGTTATCTTTAGTTTTGGGAGCAGGCGAGGTTTCACTGATTGAGATGACCGGGGCTTACGCGACTTTTGCTAACGACGGAGTTTATAACCCCCCAATAACAATTTTGGAAATTTATGATAAACATAACCAAAAAATCTATCAGCAAGAAGCAAAACCGAAAAAGGTATTAGATAAAAAATATACATTCTTGATCTCCTCAATCTTGTCTGATAATAACGCCCGCCAGGAGATATTTGGTGGTGCCTTAACTAATTCAAAGGGTGCAGCAGTAAAAACTGGAACTACCTCTGATTACAAGGACTCTTGGACCTTAGGCTATACCAATGATTTAACAGTCGGAGTCTGGGTCGGAAATAACGATGGCGCTCCGATGAATAATATCGCCGGATCTTTAGGAGCAGCACCAATATTTAAAAGTTTAATCGAGAAATTTGCGACCGCGGCAAACTTCATTCCTCCTGACGGATTAATCAAATTGGCAATTTGTCGCCATAACGGTTTAAGGAGCAAAGAAGCTACCTCCTCAGCCTACACCGAGTATTTTATCAAAGGCAGTGAACCCAAAGGGGTCTGTTATGCTCCACCTCCAAATCCATCGCCACAACCACCAGATCAAAAAGACAAAGACAAAGAAAAAAAGGATTAAATTTAGCCTCAAAAATTAAACTTCTTTGACTTGACATAATACGGAGGAGTGCTAGAATAAAGTTGTCCATTTGGGAAACCAGTTGGATGTTTTCCTACTTGGCACGTTAATAATTTGAGGAGAATTTTTCCTTCTACAATCTTCCTTTAATGGGTTGATTCGAGTTCCCAAGGACCTTGGTCTAAGGGGCAGGATTCCCACCTGTATGTTCGGGGGAAAAACCTCAAATGACGACTAAGTAGGATTTGGAATTATCCAAATCCTGCGATCAGTCTACGACTGATCTAATGGATTTAAATCGTTTAGTTGAAGTTATTAAAAGTTATTCTGTCCAGTCCGTAGAACTACGGACTGGTTTTTTTAAATTCACATTCCCTTCCTTCAAACTCGTATTTTTGATAGAATTACATAGTTTCGCCGAGATAGCTCAGTGGTAGAGCAACTGTTTTGTAAACAGTCGGTCCGGGGTTCAAATCCCCGTCTCGGCTCCATGCCGACATAGCTTAGTGCGAACGTGAATGAGCGCCTTGTGCGCGAAGAATATGAGCGCAAGAATAGAGGCCAGAGGCCGACATAGCTTAGTGGTAAAGCACGTCATTGGTAATGACGCGACGCGAGTTCGATTCTCGCTGCCGGCTCCAACGAAGTCCTAAACTAAAAACCTATCGTTGACACAAAGACCTTTCGCTGTATAATCATTACTTAATATGAACGAAGGAGCACCAGATCGTGAAATCCAGACAACTCCAGGAAAAATTGAGTCTCAGGTTGAGTCTCAGGTTGAAGAAAGACCCGCATGGAATCTAGATCCGGGGTGTGAGGCAGAAGTTAGAGAGAGAACCCTGCAACAGGGATATTTAGACGGGATGTGGACCGAAGCCGGAAAGCAAATACGTGATCCCAAAAGACAGCAATCTCCCACAGTCATAGAAACTACTATCAACTGCCCGGGTTGTGGTATTGTAGATAAATTCAGAAGTGAGGGGATGGGATTTTCAGCCACTAATGCTTCCTCAAGGAGAGTAGGATCATTTTTACAAAATAATTGTGCAAAACTTTTGACTAAAGGTTATCCACCGGGTCAAATTCCAAGAAAATTACTTCCTAAATAAATTCCTTACTTTTGCAGGAAGCCGCGGGCTAAAGCCAGGAGCTTCACTTTATGCTCTTTAAAAAATGTTCATTGGCAATATTTAAGACTAAATCCGTTACTCTATCGGTTGCCCTCCCATCTACCTTCCAACCAGCCATTTTTTGTTTCAGTTTAGTAACATATGACTGCTCATTAAATATTTTGTCTAAAATATTTCCAAGCTCTTGTGAATTAATAGCCAATGGACTGGCTCCGTCTTCTACAGTTGGTAATGGAAATTTATCCAAGACTTCTTGATGGCTTTGTGGTTGTTGAGAAAAATAATTGTTCGGGGCTAAAAAAACATTCACTGAAGGGATGCCGCGATAAACAGCATCAACTCCTGTAGTTGAACCATTAGAGATAACTAGATCAGAGGCAATTCCAACTTGATCAGTAGTCAGACCGGTTGTATCAACTCTCATGTCTTTCATAGGTCTAAATGCTTGATTATAAACCTCCGGATCGGTCATATCTCTGGGGTGAGCTCTTAAGGCTAAACGGATTTTTGGGTCCACACTTTTTAAGATAGGAACTAGGGTTTGGAGTGTTTTAGCTGTTTCACCGATTGGATCACCTGTGGTGACAGTTCCCATATAAGTTACGAAGATGTCGGACTCTCCAATTTCTAGTTTTTGCCTAACATCTCGCCTGATCTTGACCCTGTCTTCTTTGGCCAGTCTGTCAAAACTAGGCTGACCGGTTATGACTACTCTTTCGGGATCAAAACCCTGAGGTAAAAACTTTAATTCTTCATCCTTGGACCACTCATTAACTACACATAAATAATCTGGAACAATCCAACTTGGAACTTTCTTGTTTCCAAAATACCATCTGGCGTTAGCACCGGGATAATCTTCCAGTCCTATTATCAAAGGTCTCTGCACAACCCCATTCAGATTATCCCATTGGCTATTAGCCATAAGCAGTAGTTCTGTACCTAGGTTGTCTGATAAACCTGTCAATACAACATCAGCTAGGGTAAGTGCTTGAGATGCTGCCAGTAGTGCAGAACCCTCAAATTTATCTCGCCTTAAATCCAGTCCTGATTGTTCTAACTGTTGTTGACCACGGCTATCGGTTAAAACACAAACATTTGCTTTATCCAAAAGCCTTGCGATCACCGGTAAATGAGCGTTCGCTCCACCAGGATCTCTAAATCCGGTTATCACCGTTGGAAGTTTTGCCCCTTCTTGGCGACTCCAATAAATTTTAGTCTGCTCCAATTCGAGATTCTGCAAAGGAAAGGCGTGTTCTATTGATCTTAAAGACCCATCACTCATTTTTTAGTTTTCTTAATCTACTGCCAACATTTTATACTCAAAATACTCCAATTTACAACTTTTAATCAAAATTTTGAGTTCAAAATTATTTCACGAGAGTTGCAAACTCGAGTTAAATGAGTTTATCATAGGCAGTCCCAAACCAGTTTTAGAGCAAAAAATCTCGCCCCCTTGGAGCGAGATTTAATTAAAATAATCTTGCTGCGCAATCTTGATTTAATGGCAGCATTAAAATAATCTTGCTGCGCAATCTTGATTTAATTAACAGCAATTAAAATAATTACCAACCTGTGGGAAGTTCTATTCCCAGCAGGGATAAGGAAGGAAGCGCCATTGAACAAAGTTCAAGGCGACCCTATCCTACTTACCACAAGCTTTACAGTCACCCATATGAGTGGTCAGAAGATAAACTCCTGAAGCTCCCACTAAAATATAAACTAATTGGGCCAGTTGTGGCATTGAGCCTAAAACTGCATCAACCAGGTTTAAACCTAAAAGTGCCACTAGTCCCCAATTTATAGCTCCAACCACGACCAAAATAAAGGCAGCCATATGTAAATTTTTCATTAATCTCACCTCCTTCGTCCTCCGTAGCTTTAGCGCAGGAGGATCTATATCCACTATATCAGATTTTTGAGAAAATCAACTATAATAATAAAGATGAGACTAAATACCTTCCAACCACTAATCATAGTTGTCCTGCTTGTAGCTGGAGCATATTTTTATAAAAACTATTTTCAAGTGAGTATCGCTAACCAAAATTCACAAGTTACTCCAACCATAGATTCACAACCAACAGTTACTCCGATTGCTTCGCCTTCCGGAGAGGTATCTAAAAAAACTCCAAGTCCTACCCCTACAAAGATTAAACCATCTCCTAGTATCTCCCAATTTCCCCAGCGAGGTTCAAGTTCGATTAAGATTGATTTAGTAACCCCTTCCGAGGGTAAAATTGGAGATGAGATAATTCTTGCCGGTTTAGGTTTTGGACCGGTTATGGGTGAGATCATACTTTATAACGCAAAAGTAGGATTCGATACACCTTGGATGCGTCTTACCCCAAATAGATGGACTGAAACTGAGATCAAAGTTACAGTTCCAACCTTATTAGCAGGGAACCAAACAATCTATTTTGAAGTCCAGCATAAAGATGGTAGAAAAAGTAATTTTGTTACTTTTATGGTTAAAGGTGGCCAGCCTAGAATTGATGATATCTCACCTAGAAATGCTCAACCCCTGCAAAATATCAAAATCTCGGGAAAAGACTTTGGGGCCGCAAACGGATCTGTTAATTTTACTGAGATTACTAATTTTTCTGTCACTACCAAAGGCCAATGTGAAATAGTCTCTTGGTCCCAAGAAGAGATCAGCTGTAAAATTCCTAGCACTGTTAATAACTCGGTAGAATACGGGGTCGATGTTAAAAGTGCTGATGGCAGACAGAGTTCAATAAAGTTTTATAAAGTTGGCTCTTAGGCTTGAAATCTTGATCCTGCTTAAGATATAATTCATCCCATGGCTAAAAAGGGCAACCGACAATTAATAACTTTTGAATGTTCTGTTTGTAAAATGAAAAATTACACCTCTGAAAAGAATGTAATTAACTCCAAGGATAAACTAACCTTGAGTAAATTTTGCCGAAAGTGCCGAAAACACACCGAACACAAAGAAGGCAAAATTAAGTAGGAGTCATTTTTTACCTCTTTTGGAACGTTTCCAAAGGGTTGGAGCAACTAAAATGCTTACGGCCAAAAGTATGATTGCTAGAATTAAATAAAAAGTTTGTAGTTCACTCATTAGTCTCTCCTAATTATAATTAAACTTGTTGATAAAAAGGCTGCTGTCAACACTAATCCCAATGTTAGGTCAAGGATATTCAGTTTGTCAAACCCAAATATATTGGGAATGACCAATGATGCTACAGAAAGCAAAGAAGCATTAGAAAGAAATTCTGATAACCTATCTAGCTGTTTATCGCTCAGTTCAGGAAAAAAATCAATGTAGTTCATGCTTAATTAGTATATAATACATGAATAATTAGGGGTGTGGCGCAATGGTAGCGCATCGGTTTCCAAAACCGACGGTTGTAGGTTCAAGTCCTACCGCCCCTGCCACAACTAGCTCTTTAGTGCTCGTAGCTGTGATGAACCTCACAAATTCATTAAATGTTTAGAGATAAGAGACCATTTTTTCTTTAAAGTCTGAGAGGTTGATGTAGAGTTCAGCTTTAATCCCAAACTTTTTAGCAGCCTTAATATTTTCCTCAGTATCATCCCAGAATAAAATCTCATCGTTGTTTAGATTTTGATCATCTACGATATGCTGAAAAAACTGGTGGTCAGGTTTTTTGCAACCAATGTGACCCGATCCATAAACTTTGTCAAAAATTTGCCCAAATCCCATCTCGTTTATAATGTATTCTGTTCGATGTCTCTCGTTATTGGTGGCAACAAAAACTTTTAATCCTTTTTCTTTTAAATTCTTAATATATTCAACTAACTCCTCATCAACCTTGTGCTCAGACTTAAACCAATAGTTCAAGAATTCATCTACCGATTTATCCCAACCCCATTCAGATAAATGTTTGGCAATCACCTCTTTTAAATCAGCTTGACCTATCAAACAGTCTTGAAATATTCCCTGGAAAAAAGAGGAGGTTTTTTCAGTCGAGATTCCATGTTCTCTCTCCAGTTGAAGACTAAACCGCTCAGCATTGATTAAGACTCCATCAGCATCAAATATAACTGCTTTAACCATTGTTGAATTATACCTCAAACCTGGAGAAATAAAACGACTTCTGGCAAACTCACCACAAGTCAACCAGTCCCTGTAAAATAATCCCATAGTTTGACAATCATCTTCATTTAGATTATTATTCACTGATTCATTATGATAGAAAATCCTGACTCATACATCATTAGGAAAGCCCTTAGCCAGACAGGCTATCAACCGTTTGATATCGCACGAGCAACTCAAGCAGTTCAGAAAGTAATTACACCTACTCAAGAAGAAGAATTAGAACTAATTAGATCGAACTCATCTCGAGTTCACAACCGATTAGATGAAGTCGTTGATCGTTTAGGAGTTAGGAAAAGTTATTTAGGACCAGCTACTCTCTCTGCATTCTATGCCACAGATGCTGCAGTGGATGCTTTTAGATCAAATGCTATAAGAGCTCGACAAGACCAGCAACCTGCATTGTTTATTTTATTTTTTGATACAGATTTTGGTGCTACAATGGGAATTCATCCTATTATAGCAATCACAAAACCTGAATCTGCTAAATCTATACCGGATTTATCTACTGTTATTGCAGACACAACTGAGGAATCAGAGCATTTCTTGGGGAAAGTTATTAGTATTACTGATCAAGCTTCAATATTTCTTAAAATCCAATCTGAGAAAAATAGATGGTCAGTTTTATTCGATGAAACCACTAGTAAAAATCCTAAAGGTTTTATATTAGTGGATGAATTAAATAAACAACTAAAAGGATTGCCCAATAGGTTAGAACAATACAATTTATCCGAAATGCTGGTTCCTGAATTCGTTGCTGCAGGAGCAGATTTCTCAAGGGCTATATTCCGAGCCATTTATCCAGTATCAGAGCGGTTTATCTCAAAGTGAAGTTCCGAGGGCTAAAATCCCTCGGCTTCCTGCAAGGCACTCATGACGAAATATACAGGAAGTAAATTCTAATATGGAAATTCTGAACGATTTAAAATTAAAGGATGCGCCCTACCCTTTGCAAAAAGAAGTTCCGGGTGGGCCGAATATTTACTATAAATTTTTCTTCGGTGAACATGGTACAAAAAGGGATTATGCACTGCAGAGAGAACACATAGAGCAAGCTGACATTGTAATTGATGAATCAGTTGGCTGGGATCATGATTTGCAAAGAAATACTCAAGAAGTTATTGACGGCAGGAGAACTCCAGAAGAGGAACTTGCAAGAGACAATGTATCATTAGACAACTCAAGGTATGCTATTTATCTATCCGAACTTCAGGCTAGATATAACACTCAAAAACCATTCGGCTATATCGATCTTCCTTTGAACCACCATTTACTCGAACAGAGTACAGGATTACTCAGAACGTTTGGACTCCAAGGAGCTCTCTACTTTATGTATTCACCGGCAAACAGGTCACATGAAGATTTTAGTGATTTTATCAATGACTGGCAAGAGTATGTTAAAGCATTTGCTCTGATTCAAAAACAACGAGAAGAATATATGCTTTCCCAGCTTGACCCCACTGTTCAAAGCATAATCCAAAATAGCCCTGACCTAAAAGACAAAAAAGAAATCCAAGTATTGTTAGTTATTGGAGCTGTGCACACTGGATTATATATTGATCTAAAGAAGAAACTACCCGATAAGGTATCTCGAGAATTTAGCAACTCTCCTTATAATTTCGACTATGAAAGCGAAGCTCTGCGTGCCTTTATGTTCGAAAAACAAGTCGACGATATATTACTTGCAAGATCACTACTTCAACGCGTTTTACAAAACACGCTTGATATATCAAGTCTAAACTTTGGCGAATTTAAAGACTCACTTAGGGAAATTGGCTCAGAATTTTTAACAGATGATGTTGAAGAAGTTTTTCAATCTGCAGAAAACCGAGAAGATGTGCCTGCGAGCTTCTTAAGAAAAATACGATCCAAAGGATTAGATAAAAAATTCCCTGCTTCACGGATTATATCTCTACTTGCAGCTTAACTACTTTGGCTCAAGTCCAATATAATTAATTTTCGGAAACTCTGCCTTATCTCTGCCTGAAATTTTTCTGATAACCCTGTTGGGCCTGCCACAACTAGCTTGTTAGTACTTTCAGATATCTTGATCTGGTCCAATTAACCATCTCTTTTCTCCATCCGGAGAAGTAAGTTCTTGAAGGAAAATGTCTGAAGGGAATACAATTCGAACTCTAACCACAAAAGTAATATAATTACCACCATGTTAGACGAGCGGACTGAAATACTTATTGATACGACTACTCCATTCCAACGAGTTACCATAGCAGTGACACCTGAATATGGTAAGTGTTTATTCCTAGACGGTGATTTGCAGTCAGCTGAATCTGATCAGGGCCAATACCACTCAGCTTTAGTTTGCCCAGCTTTTAAGTTTAATCCAAGAATCAAAACTGCACTTATATTGGGTGGTGGTGAGGGTGCAACAGCAAAACAGATCTTAAAACAACCTACGGTAGAAAAAGTAACAATGGTTGATATCGATCCAGGTTTAGTAGCAATCTGTAAGGAATATTTACCACAGTGGCACCAAGGAGCTTTTGACGATCCGAGACTTAAATTACATTATGAAGATGCCGGAAAATTTGTTCAACAATCAAAAGAACACTATGATCTCATTGTTTGGGATCTAACTGACCCTTATAGATGGCAGAACAGAGACTCGACTCCATCAACCAATCTTTACTCTCTTAATTTTTTTAGAGTTCTTGGTAGTCATTTAGAAGAAGGTGGACTACTGTCGGTTGAGTATGCGTACAGGAATAGGTATTTATTAGCTAGGTTACTTGAAGGATTTGCAAAAGTTTATAGAAGAGATGTGTATATTCCCAGTTTTGAAGAGAAGTGGATTTTCGCCTTAATGACAGCTAAATAAATTAAGTTCGGATATTTTATAGATTTCACCTAGTTGATATAATAAACATCTAGTAAAGTTTACGGTCTAATATGGGAGTATACAATGTTATCAACAGTACAATGAGATGCCCTAAATGCAATGAAAAAATTGACGAATGGCAAAGTAAATATTTAACTTATGATGGTTACGTACTTGCAAATGGATTGCAGGAAATTAAGCTCAATGAGCACATAGATGGCGAAATGCATACGCTTTGTGATAATTGCGAAACATTTTTAGATGTACCTATTGTTAAGGGTCAATGTGAGCAGGCAAAACTGGGGATGCCACAAAGAAAGTAGATTGATGTCCTTTGAAAATTGTTCCTTCTACTGTCATCAATGAAACTTTTGACAAGCTCTATATAGTTTTATCCAATGAGATAACGATAATGAGCTTGGTTTTAGATCCTAAAGGTAATTCTTTAACACAGACCATCTCTCTGGCTGGAAATGGATGATAAATAACTTCATAAACCTCATTCACTGTTTTATTTCCTAAAAATTGCTCCCGTAACTTCTTTCTGACCATTATATTGATTAAAAACCTTGGCATCGGTAGTATTATTCTCTGAATACCTAAACACGACAACTTTACCCACTCTTAATTTATAGGACAATCTCACCTTCCATATTCCAGAATTGAGAATCTCTAGAGTTAATATGTGAGGGTCTTGACCAGGTGGTACAAACATAGAGGATTGATGAATTGTTAATCCAAGCCTGGCCATTGTTGTACTACCATCAAGAAACATTCCTGTATTGGAGTCTAAGCCAATCAATTCAAGTGTCTGTCCAAGTATAAATTCACCTGGTTTTAAGATATAACCATCTTTCATTAAGTCATATTTTGTATATTCAGGATTAAAATTTAGTTGCTGTGGATCAATTACTTTGGTAGAAGATTTAGGTTTAAGAATAAATTGTCCGAGGTGAATATCTAGTTTTCCTGCCTTTACATTCTTTTCATCAAAAGGTTCAACGGAAATATTCCTTTGTTTAATTAATCTTTTGATTTGTTTGTCGGTTAACACAATTGGATTATAACTAAGCCCGAAGAAATAGAATAGACTTCTGATAAACTAGTCCCTGCTTACTCACCTCATACTTGACTGAAGAGATGAAAAAACATAGAATACTAAGTGAGGCGGAGGGCTTGACCCTGACCCCATTATTGCACCTGCATAAAGTGGAAGACGTCTCACCAAAGAACCATTAAAGAGTAAAAGTATTTCTGTCCTTCAAAAGTTTTTGACCTAACTATTACTTTAATTTTTCTCCCTCCAATATATCCACTAAAGGCAAAATAATGCCCTAGGTTATCCTTTCTATGCTCCTGAAAGGTTTGAGCCGTCTCTAGCAGCTTTCTTGCGAGCGGAAGGATCCTAAACCTTTCCATCTGTTCAACCTTTGTACGTTTATGCGGTGGATTTATCAGGTGGTCCCAACCCGATCTAGTAACTAGAACTTTCTTTTTAAAAGCTGGCGTTATCTTTTCATGGCCCGACCAATACCTAAAATAATATGTTTTTGCTTTTGACCTAGCCTTACTAAATTTACCAACCCTCTTCCCTTTAGGCATTCTTGTTAGATTATATCAGATCAAATGATATAGCTATGCTGTGGTAAAGATGAATTTTATAGACCCAACTTTAGAAAAAATCTTAAAAGGTTGGAGAGGGATGTGGGCAGGTAAAATTACTACTGATTTTCAGATATCTTGGTCTGGCCCAATTAACCATCTCTTTTCTCCATCTGGAGAGTTAAGTTCTTGAAGGAAAATATCTGGATTATTTGTCTTGAAGACGTCAATCTTAATAATCCCAGGAGATTTGGCATCTTCCGGGACTGGTGATTCATAAGTCCTAACTTTATCATCATCTATTTTGTCGGGGTCCAAACCTAATTTACTATAAATTACCCGTCTGGCAACTTCCAACTCAGCAGGAGTTAACTCCTCCAACGTTCTTTCGTCAAAACCCATAGAGTACGGATCTGGAGGCCGGGGGATATCAAGCATAACCTCTGCTGATTCTAAAATATCATCAATCCCTGCTCAAAATTAGCTTTAAATACTTCAAGTTTCTTTTCCGAACTCTCCTGTTCCATAACTAAAGTATATCCTATTTTCTTGACAAAATGTATACTTAAATGTACATTTAGAAGATGAATTACATTACCACGACAGAGCTTAGAACAAAGTCTTCTCAACTTGTTGAAACCCTCAAAAAAGGTGGCTCAGTTTCATTAATCCACCGCTCAAAAGTTATCGGTGAATTCAAACCTAAACAGGATGCAAAACCTATGACCAAGTCGGGCATTAAAGAACTTAAAAGGTTAGCTAAAGAGCTTAATCTCCCCAAGATGACATATGCTCAAAGAGAAAAAACATATAGAAAACACCTTGTAGAAAAATATGGCAAAGGTCTTTCTTGATACCAACTACTTTATTGATGCTATCCACAGAAAACCTGAAAGACAAATTCTTGATTCTTTGGAGGGGCATATTATCTGTATCTCTCCTCTTTCACTCCATATCTACTGCTATACCTACAAAATAAAAATACCTAATAAAAAGGTGGCTAGCCAAAAAGAAAAGTTTCAACTGATAGATTTTTCTAAGATTGTAGTAGAAAGATCTTTAGATGGGCCGACAACTGATTTTGAGGATAATGTGCAACTAAATAGTGCAGCAGAAGCAGAGTGTGATCTGTTTTTAACAAATGATAAAAAGCTCCTAAATCTAAAATTTTTTGGTAAAACTAAGATCGTTGATATACTTTAACCTAGCTTCTCAATAACTTTATAGATATGGTTGAAAAATCTGGCCGGCCTGATCCTTACCGTCAAGCTATAATCGACAACCTTTTGGGAGGCGATTTACCACCATCTTTATCAGCAATTGAGGTCTCTGTTATCACTTATAGATATAGAACCAAGCCTCCCCTTACTTTTGATCAAATATCTCAAGGATCAGGAATTGCCGAAACCACTCTAAAAAATATCGAGGCCAGAGCTATCCGTAAAATCTTAAGACCTCAGCGGATACGCAGTTAAAATTTCCCCTTGAAATGAAACTAAATTTTACAGTAAAATACCTTTATGGTAGAGGGATCTGTTGAGAACCAAAAAAGAGGGGCGTTTTTAAGACAAGAAGGCTTACTACTTCCCAAATCACCTACACTTAAATTACTGGAGTCTGCCAGGAGAGCAACAGGCCAAACAATCCCACCCGGAGAGAGGGTAATCACGGGAATTTTAGATGAGACAAGCCGAGATAACCTTTGGGTAGATAAGTCTCTGCCAGATAAACCTCTTCGCCGCTGATCTCAGGAGCCCTTATTTAAGATAACTTTAGTAAACTGTTTGTAATCTTCAACCGCCGGTTGATCAAAAGTGTTCACATTTAAAAGATGTCCTAAAAACATCATCTCCATCATCTTAAATTGTAAATACTCTCCCAACGACTTTTCGGATAAATCATCCAAAATTACCTCCATAAACGGTAAATTATTCTTCCTGTAAGCCTCTTTGGTCCCTTCATAAATAGCCCTCATGACGGTTTCGGTGGACTTTCCAGCTATTCCTTCAACTAAAGGAAAAATTAAATCTTGAGGGATTAAAACCTCAGCAGACTTGAAACTGGCGACGAAAGTAGTGAGCTTATCTTTTGGACCTCCTAAGTAAAGT
Organism: Candidatus Daviesbacteria bacterium; assembly: GCA_030646805.1. Taxonomy (GTDB): domain Bacteria; phylum Patescibacteriota; class Microgenomatia; order Daviesbacterales; family UBA10151; genus JAUSKZ01. The sequence continues at coordinate 13,411 of JAUSKZ010000026.1, read as the reverse complement.
TGAGCCATAGAGTGCAAGTCAGTTGATCCAATCGAGACAGTTGGAGTAATTCCTGTATTCACTTTGCCAATACTCTCTCCCTGCAGCTGCCGATACCACTTACCAAGCGATTCAAGCTCGGGGTGAAAGAAAAAATTATCGTTGATGGCTTTTCCATTTTTGCTCTGCAAATACAAAATGACGGCAGATACCAAAGCAGGATTTCCTATTCCTCCTTGCAAGCATTCTCCCTGCGAGGCTAATGCACCATTTCTTAAAGCTTCTACGTCAAGTCCTGCAGATAGCAGCGGAAATAATCCCACCGAGGAAAAAACCGAAAACCTACCTCCTACTAATTTTGGGATAGGTAAAACCTCAACTCCTAACTCTTTCGCTTTAACCCAAAGCTTAGACCCCTCATCGGTTGTAATAACTAGTCTCTCCAGGATATTAGGGAATTTTGATTTTAAATTTTGGATGACAACTTCTAAATTAACGATAGTCTCGGTTGTACCCCCGGACTTTGAGATGGCGTTGATTAAAACCTCATCCGGGTCTTTAAATTGACTAAATAGTCTACTGATCAACTTTCCTAAAAATTCCGGATCGTTGGTGTCAGCAAACAAGATTTTGGGATACCGGTTTGGCTCCAGAACATCAGCATATCCATATAAAGCATCGTAAACAGCCTTGGTTCCCAGATTTGATCCACCAATCCCAATATCAATAATATATTTTAATTTTGGAGTAACTTTTTCCCCAACTAACTCTTGGATCGAAGATAAAATCTGGTCATCAAAGGCTAAATTTAGTGAGGATTCATCAAAAATATATTTTTTATCTTCAGCAACTTTCTGGAGGTGATCCAAATATGGTTTTAAAGTTTCAATTGTTTCAACAATTTCATTTTCCAAAAGATTTGAATCCTGATATAAAAACTTCATAGTAGTCTCTTTAGATTAAATAGACTCGATATACAAGTCAAGTATTAACTCTTTTGACCTTCTATATATTTGCTCGCGATGTAACCCGATACGTTATATAATCAGGATATGTCTTTAAGCCTTATTATCTTTGGTATTACCTCTAATTTAGCTCAAAAGTATCTCCTGCCAGCCTTGTATGATTTAGAGGAAAAAGGCTTATTGCCGGAAAATACCTCGATTATTGGTGTAGCCAGGTCCCCAAAGGAAGAAGGTTGGATTCAAGAACACCTTGACCTTACGCTGAGTAAAGAGAATCTTCATCACAAACACACAATCCAAGACCCTGTCAAACAAGCTTTACTCAAGAGGTTACACTATTTGAATGGGCACTTAGATGATCCTGAGTTTTACCAAAGATTACACAAAAAATTAACTGACCTGAACTCTAAAAATTTAATCTTCTATTTGGCGACCTACCCCGAGCTTTATCAAGCTATCTTTCAAAACTTAAAAGATTCAAAACTCCACAAATCCAAGACGGGCTTTGTTAGACTGATGATTGAAAAACCGTTCGGCCAAGATCTTAACTCCGCCAAAGCTTTAAACAAGCTTCTCCACCAATTTTTTGAAGAAAATCAAATCTATCGGTTAGATCATTACTTAGGCAAAGAAACATTGCGTGGTATCTTGGAATTTAGATTTAAAACATCTTCTAACCTTCAACCTTTGATTGACAGCCGTCACATTGACCATATTCAAGTTACAGCCATTGAGAATTTTGGGATTGGCGAACGAGGAGCGTTTTATGATAGGGTTGGAGCCTTAAAAGACGTTGGTCAAAACCATCTACTGCAGATGTTAACTGCTGCCACTATGGATAAACCGGCTAAATTTACCAATGAAGAGGTGACTTCCGAACGGATCAAAATTTTAAAAAAATTAACTCCTTTAAAAGACTCCGTTGTTTTTGGCCAGTATCAAGGATATCTAAGTGAAAAAAACGTCAACCCGAGCTCCAAAACAGAGACTTTTTTTGCCTTAAAAACTTTTATTAATAACGATCGTTTTAAAGATATTCCGATCTATATCCGGGCTGGTAAAAAACTAGCTCAGACTCTAACTGAGGTAGTAATAGTTTTCAAACAAGGCGAACCCAAATTATTACGGTTTAAGATTCAGCCGGAAGAGCAATTGCTGATGTCTCAAGATCCATATGAGGCCTTAATATTAGATGCCATCCGAGGTGATCAAACCTTTTTTAATGATGCAGAAGAGGTCGAAATTCAGTGGGCTTTTATTGACCCCTTAGCTTCTAAAAAAGGCCAGCCAATTATCTACCAGCCAGGAACGGATGGACCTAAAGAAGCAGATTTGTTGATTCGAAGAGATGGTCGCTCTTGGGCCGGAACACAAACTTCAGATTTTTCTAAAACTTAAGATGGAACAACCCAGACCTGAAAACCTCTTTGACCAATATAAGTTATCTCAAGGCTCAAAAGAGGCTTTTTTACTCGCCACAGACGAAGCTAAACTAATAAATCATGCCTTTGTAAACCCTGAACATCTAATGCTAGGACTAATCCGACAGCAAGAGCAACCGACTTTAGAAGGGTTTCTAAAAAATCACGGAATCGATGCCAATCGTCTAAGAGAAGTTATCAGATTTGTTTTAAAACCAGGTGATAAGTGGGTAGTAGATGATGTTAGAGTTACCCCATCAACGCTCGCAGTTTTAAACCGGGCAGAGGAACTTAGCCCAGATGATATTAGCCCGGCAGAGTTATTAAAAGGTATCTTTGAGACACCTTTAAAACTTAGTCAGCCAATAACTCTTCACCTATTTGAAGATGATCAAAAATTAGTCAAATTTGTTGAAGATTTAAATAGTTTTTACCGAGACTTAAAAAGTCTTAACCCACCGAGCCTCTTTTAACTTGATGTAGACCAAATTTACCGCGCATCGCTGAAACCACCCGGTTTCTAAAGATGACTGCTTGAGGATTCTTAGCTCCTTTTGGTTCTTCTTTAGAGTTGACTCTGACCCTAAAAGATTCTTTAATTACTGGTACTGGAACACCAAGCTCCTCTGCCGTCTTGATCGTCCATTCACCCTCTCCACTGTGGCCAATAACCTCTGAGATCTCTGAAAGTTCAGAGTCTTCCTGTAAAGCTTGCTGAGTCCAATCTACTAGCCTTGATTCAATCACCGAACGGTTATTGTAAACCCGGAAGACCTCTGCCAAATCAAGTTTTAAGCCTGAGGATTTCAAAACTGCAGCCCCTTCACCGATTGCTTCCATCATCCCATATTCAATACCGTTATGAACCATCTTGGCAAAGTGTCCACTACCTACTGGTCCAAAGTGTCCATAAGCTTGTGGGGCAGAAGCTGCCTCTACCAAAGGTCGGATCCTCTCAAAATCTTCCTTACTCCCACCGATCATCAAACAAGCTCCAGTTCTGGCTCCGTTTGGACCCCCGGACGTACCTATATCCATATAATGGATACCCTCTTTACTCAACCTCTCTGCCCGCTCTAGGGTATCTTTATAAAAAGAGTTTCCCCCATCAATAACTAGATCGCCTTTAGAAAGAAGTGGGGTAAGTTGGTTTAAAATTTCATCTGTCGCGGAACCAGCAGTTAACATGATCCAAATAATAATACCGTCATTACGAGAAGGGAGAAGGTCTAAATGACCTTTGAGTGACGTAGTAATCTCGCTCTGAGATTGCTTCGCTGAAGCTCGCAATGACGAACTAGGTCGTTCTTTGAGTTTAGATATCAACTCTTCAAGTGAATCTGCTACCTCAACTCCTGCTTTACGGACTTCCTCACGAGGCTCAACTGATCTATTCCAAGCCACAATTTTAATGCCTTGTTCAGACAGCCTTAAAACCATATTCTTCCCCATCTTTCCGAGCCCTACATACCCCAATTTCATCTTCATATCTTACCTACTTCTACTTGGGCTTTTTTGGGAGAGATAATATGGACTATCCTTCTTAAATCCTCAGGTAAATCCTCTTTGCTTATTATTCCAAGATCGAGTCCAAATCTAATCTCCCTCACCTTCCCAGATACAGTTCTTTGAGCCACATTAAAGGCACCCCTAACTTTTGGGTCAGTTCGGTAATGATGATCCATTGATCTTAGTAAAGCATAATCTTCTGGAGTTAGGTCAATACCTCTCTCTCTCAATTGATGAGGTTTTAACTTAAGTATCCCGGCTACAAGAACTAACTTCTCAGCTGTAGTTAATTCCGGAGGTCCATCCTTGGTCATATTTGCTTCCCGCCGTCTATGTTGAGGCACTATCCTGGGAGGAAGAAGAGTAGTTCGACCTATGGGAGTAGTTACCTCAACCGGAGGAGGACTAACTACCTCACTTGGCTCGGGACTTATTGAGTCAGATCTAAGCCGGTCATAAATAGCTAAAACTGCTTGGATCTGCGGATTATCAATTAATCTCACCATCTCTTTCCCTTTAGGACCATTTAGTAATCCCAGCTTCTTCTCAAGTCTTAGGACTGTTTCAGGGTTCTCCGACAAGGATACAACTCCGGAGTTAGCTCGTAAATTTCCAAAGCAAGAGACTAGAAACCTCTTCTCTTCATCATCATCAACACCAACTCCAATTAAGTCTCGAGCCAAGAGCAACATCTCAGGCCAGGTAAAATTCAGTTGATCGGAAGAGATGTTGAGTTCTTCTTGAGGCTTAGATGCACCATTACCATTACTACTGTCAGAATCTAGAAAAGGAACGGTAACAGCCGTGGTAGCCATGTCTAAACCCTCTTCCTGAACGCCATTTAGGAGTTCAACCCCTGAATCCTGGGTGGCCTTTGGCGGAAGACTAAACTCTACCCCGGTAACAAGTCTGAACTTCTCTTGAAACTGAGCAAAAGTAATCTTACGTCTGGCAGCTCTATCCACAACCCCAATCGCAGCGTTATTCCCTTGAGTTATGGCTTGGAAAAACTCATCAAACTCCTCGTCTGAGGGGTGGTGAGGATTTTTAGCTTTTTCCAAGGCTTTATTTATAATCTCTATTCGGGCAGTGATAATACTACCACCTATAGAGTTGAAGGCGATATTTAATGCTTGTCCGGAAAGACCTTTGACTCTGAATTTATCTCCATACAACTGGCGGGATACATCAACCAGCCGTGGATAACGGTAAGTTATCCCTTCCTCATCACCAACCAAAAGTGCTTCCATTACCGCTCTCTGTAAGCTGGACAAATGAAAGGTCATTCTTTTCTTTTCAGGCTTTATTATGACCGGCTCTGACTGAGGTACTTTAATTGTTTGAGCGTCAACGATAACATCAGGACTTGATTCTATTTCCGAACTTAGTGAGGAAACAGGACTTGATTCTATTGTTTGAGCGTCAGCGATAACATCAGGACTTGATCCTATTGTTTGAGCGTCAGCGATAACATCAGGACTTGATCCTATCTTTGGAGCCGGTTCTAAAACTACTTCAACCCGGGGAAAACCTGTGTTTTTATCGCGTTTAGCTGAAAAATATAAGTCATCATCTGTTTTATCTATGGAATCCAAACTGCTCTCCCGATCATCTATCAAAGGCACCCTGTCAGGATCTCTGCCAACCATAAACATCCCGGGTCTGTCAAAAGTAGTCTGATCCAGAAGTGGCGTTAGATGAAAACGTCCGGCATACCCTTCCACTTCCGCCTGAATTTCAAGCAACCTTTCATAGACAATTAAGGCCTCATCTTTATCTTTATCAGCTGCCAGTGCCCCCGCAAAATCTCTCTCCCTAATCAGAGACAAATTCTGAGTTCCAAATTCAACTGCTCTATCTAGCACTTGATCAGTCAGTGATTGAAATTCTCTTAAAGCCATAAGTTATTAAAATGTATACTACCCTAAAAGCTGGTTGTCAATCTACTTATAAATTTCGTAGTTGTCATTCTGAGCATAGCGAAGAATCCCTTGGACGCTTCTACTTGTGAGATCCTTCGTCGTTTTACTTCTCAGGATGACACAAACTGCGAAACTTGTGTCTACTCATCCAGCCAATCCTTAAGTACCTTAGATCTGGAAGGGTGTCTTAATTTCTTCAGTGCCTCCTCCTGGATTTGCCTGGCTCTCTCCCGAGACAGGCCAAGTTCGCGTCCTATCTCCTCTAAAGTTCTTTCTCCACCATCAACAAGTCCAAACCTCAATTTAATCGTAACCACCTCTCTCGGATCTAAAGCTCCTTCTAGCAGGGTGGCAATCTTCTCCCGGCGGATAGATTGCTCTGCCTCGGCATCTACCGGCTTTTGATCTGAGGCAACCAAATCACCGATCGTCGATTCGTCTTCTCCAATCGGCTTATCCAAGGAACTAACGCTACTTGAGAATTTTTGAAACATAGCCACCCTTTCCTCACTCACCCCCATATGAACAGCTATTTCATTATTACTAACAGCTCTTTTTAGATCCTGCTCCAGTTCTCCCTTGGCTTTTCTATATAAATTAAGAGTTCCCTCCATATGAACTGGACGTCTGATGATCCTCGCCTGATCGGCTATTCCCCTCATCACTGATTGCCTAATCCACCAGGTAGCATAAGTTGAAAATTTAAAACCTTTTTCTAGTTTAAACTTTTCAACAGCTCTGAATAAGCCAATATTTCCCTCCTGAATTAGATCAGCTAGCGGTAAACCCCGGCCCATATATCTTTTAGCCACCGAAACCACCAGCCTTAAGTTGGGTTCGATCAAGTTATTACGGAAAATTCTTTCTTTTTCCCAGGCTTCCTTTAAACTTTGGTCACTAGCCTCAGGATCTGCCTCCAATCTCTGCCGGATTGCTCTTTGACGGACCAAGGCCCAAGCTCTTGACCTCTCTTCGTAGCCATTTAAGAGTGGAACCAAACGGAGTCCATCAAAGTACATCTGTAGTGCTTCTGGAACTTGACCACCCTCCTCCGAACGCCCCGCTTCTTGCTCTAGCTGATGAACCTCTTCATCAAATTCCTCAGGCTCCTCCTCATTATCGTCTTTCTGAACTGATATTTGCCGTTGTTTTTCACCCAGCCTGGCCAGGGCTTTTTGGTACTCCGCTCCTACTTTTTCTTGGGGGATATTAAAAAGATCCGAGACTCTTTTGGCTATTTTATGTTCTCCGAATCCAAACAAAGAGAGGTTAAGCAGGGCTTTTCTCAGAGGTCTTTCTCTTTGCCAAACTTCAGGGGTTGCTCTGGCCCAAAGAATAAGATCAGTCTGAGGAGTATTAAGATTATTCTTTTCTAGGAACGATCTGATAAACTCATCGCCACGCAGCGGAGCTACCTTTACTTCAAGCGAGTGATGCCCCACTAAGGCTTGGGGCGAGTCAGTTATAACGCGTAACGGAGCTTCTACCACCATATTCTAATTTTACTATATTCGCTCGCGAATCCAAGGCTCGCGATATAATTTCGAAAATCTTGTTCCTTCACCACATTTTGTACCCTTACTATTTGTAACTCACTAAGGCTTTCATGTTGTGATTGAAGCTGATATACACTCTGTCATCCTGGCCCGCTTCGCCCGCCTAGCCGCGAAGCTGGCCAGAGCGCAAGCGAGGCGAGCTTGTCCAGGATCTTTTTGTTTTATAGATTCTGGAGTCCTCACGCTTCGCTCTGAGTCCCCAGAATGACACATTAAGACTAAGGCCTCAGAACTTTTCAGTCTTGCAACCCCTTTAGTTTGGCAGCATTTTTTGAGCGTCTTAATTTACCCAGTGCCTCAGCTTCAATTTGCCTGATCCTCTCCCGACTGACATCCAATTCATCCCCAACTTCTTGTAAGGTTCTCGCATTTCCATCTGTTAAGCCAAACCGTAACCTCAATACTCTTTGTTCGTTTTTATTTAACTCTCCTAAAACCTCGTCAATTGTTGACCGACTGGTAGCTTGAACTGCCTCTTCTGCAGTATCTACATCAGAATCTACCAAATCTCCAATCGTAGTATCCCCTTCATCCTCACCAATTGGAGTATCTAGGGAGACTAACCGGTGTTGCTGGGCAGCCAAGAAAATCTCTTCAACTCTCTTGGGCTTCCATTTTAGTTCAACAGCTATCTCGTCGATAGTTGGTTCCCGCTCTAAGTCTTGTTCCAGCTTCCGGGCAGCACTAATGGATTGTTGGATCTTTACGCCGACATGAACCGGGATTCGAATTGTTCTCGCCTGATCTGCCAGAGCCCTTGAGACTCCTTGTCTAATCCACCAATGGGCATAGGTTGAAAACCTAAAACCCTGTCGCCACTCAAATTTCTCAACTGCCCGGGCTAGGCCGATATTCCCCTCCTGGATTAAATCATCCAGCGGTAAACCACGACCCATATATTTTTTGGCTACCGAAACAACCAGCCTTAAATTGGCTTCAATTAATCTTAATCTGGCTTTTTCACCGGAGGAAATCAATCGGTTAAAACGAGACAGCACTTGGGGGTCGGAATCGTCTCTAGTTTGTAAAATTTGATAAGCTTGCTTACCTCTCTCAATTGTCTGGGCTAAAGTCTTTTCATCTCGGGCAGTTAACAACTTAGCCTGATCAATATCCTTATAATAAAGGGCTGTTGGGTTTAAATCTCCATTGGCTTTCCCCATCTCTAAAAAAGGGGAGGGTTGATTCAACAAAATTGGAGGCACCTCAGCCTGATGAGTACTTTGAGTAGGCTGACTGTCGATTAATACCTCTGCCACCATAATTATCTCAATTATATCGCGAGCCTTGAAATCGCGAGCGAATATAGTCTCATTCACTATTAATCTAAAAAAACTGCCAACTCCCGAGTTACCGATGGATGCCTCAATTTTTCGAAAACTTTACCCTCAATCTGTCTGACCCTTTCCCGGCTAACTCCGAATCTTTGCGCAACTACCCCTAAAGTTTTGGGTTGTCCATCGTCCAAACCATGCCTATCTCGAAAAATCTCGACATGTCTTGGTTTGATTGGTTTTATACTTTGTCCTGGATTTGGACTACTTTGTTGATCGAGGATTCTTCGAATTTCAGAAGACCGGAGATTATCTTCCGCTTCCCGGGCTGTATCAGCTTGGAGATCAGGCAAATACTCGGCGAAAGAAGCGTCATCATCGTCACTTCCTACCCGCAGGTCAAGTGACATGACCCCTAAAGACGCTTGATGTAGCTCTAAAGCTTTTGCTTCGGGTATACCCATAGCTTCAGCTATTTCAGCCAGACTGATATCACCGCTTTCTCTTTCACGTTCCAACTGAGTCCTGGTTCTATTTAAGGCATTAATACCCGGAATAAAGTGAACAGGAATTCTAATTGTTCGACCCTCGTCAATTACACCACGAGAGACCGCTTGTCTAATCCACCAGGTAGCGTAAGTTGAAAACTTAAAACCCTTTTTCCAATCAAATTTCTCAACAGCTTTCATCAAACCTTCGTTTCCCATCTGAATTAAATCAGACGCCTCGACCCCTCTACCACTATACCTTTTGGCCATAGCCACCACCAACCTAAGATTGGCCTCAGTCAAGCCATTTCGAAGCAGTCTCTCTCGTCCTCGGGCTTGATCGACTAAAATAGAATTTTCTCCCCGACTTTCCAACTCAGTCCGCAACCGCCTGGCTCTATCAAAACTCCGAGTCATTCTCTTTTCCTCAGCCAGGGTCAAAAGTGGAAACTGAGTTATATCCCGAAAATACATATTCAGCGGACTATCAACCACTAAGTCTCCAACCCTCAAATTAGCTGCTTCTTTCTCAATCAAATAAATTTCCGGATCGAATTGGATAATTTCTTGTTTATTTTCAACTACCATTTTTTAGGTCAAATAATCCTTTAGTCTATCCCTTATCTTCGGATCCCGTAGTTTTTCCAAAGCTCTAGCTTCAGTCTGCCTAGCTGATTCCCGGGAAAATCCCAATCTATTTCCAATCTGTTCATACGCCATCCCAGCCTCACCGTTCAAACCAAACCGCAAAAGAAGAGCTCCTCTCTCTTTTGCTGTTAATATATCATCAAAAATACTTCTCAAGTCTCTTCTCAAACTTTGGATAAACGATTGTTCTTCCGGGACAGGCGTAGTTTTATCAGCAACTAAGTTGTAAACATCTTCTCCGTCTATATCTGTGACCGCTTTTTTTGAGTTTAACGAATCCGGTCTATTAAATAAAGATAATAAAAATTCAAGCTGGTCTGTCGGAACTCCGATCTCTTGAGCTGTCTCTTTTAAACTTGGATCCCGCCCCAACATATTACCTAAGAAGACTTCCGCCCTACGCATTCTCCCAATAACAGTGTGTCCTTCCTCAACCATAGGAATAGGCACCCTGATTGTTCTGGATTTATCTTTAACAGCCCTCTCGACTGCTTGTCTAATCCACCGGTAAGCATAAGTACCAAACTTAAAACCTCTGTCTGGGTTAAATTTTTCAATAGCTCTGAATAAACCGAAGTTTCCCTCTTGAACTAGATCCAAAAGCGGTAAACCTTTACCCAAACTATGTTTAGCAACTGACACGACTAGCCTTAAATTAGATTCTATCATCCTTGACCTGGCTACCTCACCTAACCTGATCGCTGATTCAAACCCTAATCTGCGCTCTTCTAGAATCGGTGGTGGCTCAAGATCCAAGGCTACTTTGGCTCTATCACCACGTTTGATAGATCGGGCCAAAAATATCTCTTGTTGGTGAGTTAGAAGAGGTGCCCGGTCAATTTCCTGTAGATAAAGCCCCTCAGCGCTTAAACTTTCAGTTTCAGTCTCAAAAGGTTCCTTTAAATCAATCATTGTTTTTGTAATATACCAAAGAAAAGCTAAAAAGGTAAATATGTAAGTGAAGATGTATAATTTAGAGATGTTACTCCTTTTGGATATTGGTGGGACCAAAACCCGACTGGCTTTAAGTGATTCCGAGGAGTTAAGTGACGTCGAAATCTTTGAGACACCCCAAAACTACCACCAAGCGATCACCCAGATCAAAAACTATCTTACTATCTCAGAAAGTCACTTAATAACTCAAACTATGGTTGGCCTGCCCGGCTTGTTAACTCCTGATAAATCAACTCTAAGCCAGGCTCCTCACTTGCCTCTTTGGATAAACCAGCCAATTAAAGAAGATTTGATGGCGGTTACCAACTCTCCTGTATATTTAGAAAATGACGCTGCCTTGGCAGCCTTGGGAGAAGCAACTTATGGCGCAGGTATTGGTTTTAAACATGTTGCCTATCTGACCCTCAGTACCGGAGTGGGCGGAGCCCAGGTAATCGACGGCAAATTAGACCCCGCCAGTATTAAAGATGATGTTGGTCATATGACACTCAAGAACGGCCAGGAGTGGGAAAGTTTGATTTCCGGCACCGGGATTGAAAAAATTTATGGTACTCCGGCCGGGGAGTTAACCGACCCGACAGCTTGGACTGAGGTGGCAGAGCATCTCGCTTGGGGTCTAAACCGGATAATCTCAAAGTGGGCCCCTGAGATAATAATTCTCGGAGGAGGGGTCGCGGAGTCTTTACCTTTTGATCAAATTAAAAGGGAGATGGAAAAAATCCGACCTCAAAACAATATTCCCCCGGTTGTTAAATCAAAGCTGGGAGATCTCTCCGGACTTTATGGCGCTTTAAGTTTCCTTAAACAAATTCCTTAATACCCAAAAATATAGTATCCTAAGAACATGGGTCAGTCTAAACACGATCACTCTACCTTAAAGTTCCCTGAAGGTTTTTTATGGGGAGCAGGTTCCAGCGCTTTTCAAGTTGAAGGCAATATTAAAGACTCTGATTGGTGGGAATGGGAACAGACTCATCAGCCCGAAGAATTTAGATCTGGTCAAGCTGCTGATCACTATAATAGATTTGAAGAAGATTTTAAGTTAGCTCAAAGCTTGGGGCACAATGCTCATAGGTTGTCACTAGAATGGTCCAGAATTGAGCCCCGCGAGGGTGAGTTTGATGATAACGAAATTGAGCACTATAAAACTGTCTTAAAATCCTTAAAAGACAAAGGTTTTACAGTCATGTTAACCTTACATCATTTTACAAATCCCGCCTGGTTTGCCCATCTTGGTGGCTGGTCCAGCGGCAAGTCTGTTTATTACTTTGAGAGGTTTGTAAAACGGGTGGTGCCAGAACTTAAAGACTATGTTGATCTTTGGATTACCATTAATGAGCCTTGGATTTACGCTACTCATGCCTATGTAATCGGACATTTCCCCCCTCAAAAAAAGAGTTACTGGTTGGCAACTAAGTGTTTCTTTAACATGGCCCAAGCTCACAAGAAAGTATACCGGTTTTTGCATGTTGTAGACCCTCATGTCAAAGTAGGTTTCGCTAACCCGGTTGAATCGTTTGAGACTTTTCATGCTCATTCCCTCCAAGAGAACTTAGCCAAATGGGTTTTGGATAATATTAGAAACCACTCTTTTAATTGGTTCACTCAAAAGACTCATGATTTCCTAGCCTTGAATTATTATAAACACCAACGAATTAGCATTAATGGGCATTGGCAACTTCCAAGTTTAGTCGAGGCTGTAAAAACCGGTAAAGATGTCACTGATCTCGGTTGGGAAATTCACCCGGAAGGAATATTTGATGTCCTAATTGATTTTTCTTCTTATAAACTTCCTATCTATATCACCGAAAATGGGATTGCTTCTAAAAATGATGATCGAAGAGTAAGATTTTTACTCTCTTACCTTAAAGAAGTCTATCATGCTAGCCAATCCGGAACTAAAATAAAAGGTTATTTTTATTGGTCTTTGCTCGATAATATGGAATTAAATAACGGTTTTGACCCCAAGTTCGGACTAATAGAAGTTAATTTTGAAACCCAAAAACGAACCCCCAAGCCTTCATCGTTTGTTTATAAAGAGATCATTAAAAATAACGGCATTCCCCATTATTTACTAAAACTTTTAGGCCATGGAATTCAAGTTGAAGAAGTAGTGAAGTCTAAATGATTTACCTGCCTATTGCCCTAATTGGTTATTTTCTCCTTTCGATCGCCATCCTGATTGATAAAGCAATTTTAGATCGGGATATCCCCAATCCAATTGTTTATACTTTTTATCTTGGTCTGTTGAGTTTTATATCCCTTTTACTGATCCCCTTTGGTTTCTCACTCCCAAGTGGGTCAGCTTTAATCTTTGGCTTTTTATCCGGAGTTTATTTTACCTGTGCCTGGGTTTTTTATTATAAAGCCTTAAGGATTGATGAAGCCTCCAAACTCTCGCCCATTTCCGGCACCCTAAACCCGATATTTACAATCTTGTTAGGATTTTTACTGTTGGGCCAAACAACTACCCAAAATCAACTCTATGCGTTCTTAGTCCTAGTTTTAGGGATGATTATTTTAAATTTTAATCAACTGTTTGGCCAAAAAATCAGGGGGGTTCATCTAGGTTTAGCCGTAGGTGCAGCTTTTTTCTTTGCCGCCTCGGCTGTATTCTTAAAGGAAGCTTTTTTAAGTTCTAATTTTATTACCGGATTGGTCATCTCTCGGGTCAGCGTCGGGATATCGGTTTTAG
>JAUSKZ010000018.1 GCA_030646805.1 Candidatus Daviesbacteria bacterium | reverse complement strand
TTAAAGAAGGGCTTTCGGAGTACTATGATCTTGAGAAACAGACAGATCTTCACTCCTTAAATACCGGTAGAGTAATGGCCAAAATTGGAGTTAATACCAGGGACAAAGAGCCTACAAAAATTAAAGCCAGTTTTATTATTATCGACAGCAAGCCACACTTAAACGAGAAAGGGGTAGAGTACTTAGCTAAGTGGGTTAAAACTTTATATTTGATAACCACCAATAAACAACACCCAGCTTTTACTCTAAAAGAACAGTATCCAAACATTAAGGTTATTTACTATGACCAGAAAATAAATTTAGAAGATTTACTTCACAAACTAAAAAATGATTATGGAATTAATAATCTAACTATCCAATCAGGTGGGACACTCAACGCCGAATGGGTTAGGCAAGGATTAATAGATAGAATATCTATTGTTATAGCTCCGTGTTTAGTCGGTGGTAAAGACACCTCAACCTTAATAGATGGAGAGTCATTACATAATGAAGAAGACTTGAGAAAAATTAAGGCTCTGAAATTATTAAAGTGTGAAGTGTTAAAAAATAATTATATTCATGTTTTATATGAGGTAATTAACGAAACTCAAACGATAACTTCCTAATAATTCCCTAGGTGTCAAGCTATTCAACCCCCAGGTATATACAGTTTACTGATTGAAGTGGGCTCACTAAGCTCTTAATCTTGAGCTTCGTTTTGAACTTCTTGAGCTTTTTGTTCTGCTTCTTGTCTAATTCTTGTGGCCTCTTGATCAGCCACCTCTTGTTTTTCTGTTGAAGCTTGATTATCAACTTCTTCTTTTTTTACCCTTGCCTCTTCATCAATACGATTTTTTTCATCTTGCATATCTGCCATAATTTATTCTCCTCCTCTCAAACTAGATTTTATCTTGATAAAACCCCGACTGTAAAGTCGTGGGTTTTCCAAAGTCGGACGAAGTCCGATCGAGAGAAGATACCCCGACCGTTAGGTCGTGGGTAGATTCATCATAGTTGAATCTTTTTATGCTGACAATTTTAACGTTTTAAGATATATAAACTTGCTTTATTATTTGAAATAAGGTACTATGCTTTTTGGTAGTTTGAGGTTGGGGATTGCAAAGAGGTAATTAGCGAGTCTAATTATATCTTCCACAGTTTCCAATCCACTACAATACCTTTGTCATCCCGTACTTGATACGGGATCCATAAATAAAAAGTTATTTAATGGATTCCCGCTTTCGCGAGAATGACAGAAAAAAATTAATGAATAAAGTTGTAATTAAAGAATTAGATTTAAATGGTCGTAAACTTACCCTGGAGACAGGCAAATTGGCTCAAGCTGCCGATGCTGCAGTTTTGGCTTCCTGGGGAGATACCGTTGTTCTTTGTACCGTTGCCTCAAAGCCCTTGACCCAAGATATGGGATATTTTCCACTCTCTGTTGAGTATGTTGAGAAGTATTATGCTAGTGGTCGGATTACCGCCCAAAAGTTTATCAAACGTGAGTCCCGTCCGACTGAGGATGCAGTTTTATCAGGCCGGGCGATCGATCGGTCAATTAGACCATTCTTTCCTAAAGATTTTCAAGCTGAAGTTCAAATTATAGTTTCAGTTTTATCCTATGATGGATCCAACGATCCTGTAACCTTAGGGTTTATCGGTGTTTCAGCAGCTTTATCGATCTCCACGGTTCCTTGGAACGGACCGCTGGGAGTAACAAAGATAGTTAAAGTGGGCGATGAGATTTTGGTTAACCCGGAGTTAACCCAAATAGTCTCAGCTGACCTTGAGCTGTTTGTGGCCTCATCTAAAGAGCGGATTGCCATGATTGAGGCCAAAGGTAAAGAGGTCCCAGAAGAAGTTGTGTTTGCAGGAATCAAACAGGGACATGAGGGGTCTCAAAAAATTGTTAGTTTAATTGAAGAGTTTACTAAAGAAGCCGGTAAACCAAAGCAGGAGTTTAGCTCACTGGCGGAGCAAGTTGATGAAGTAATCTTGAAAGAGGTTAAAGAAGAAACCAAGACTCGAATTGAGGAAGCTTTATTTGATGAGACGAAAAAATGGAATGAATCAACCGGTGATTTTATCAAAGCTGAGCTCTCTAAAAAATACGCCGAGAAGTTAACTTCGGTTCAAATAGCTGGGATTTTTGATAAAGTTGCCAAGAGTTTGATGAACGATGCCATATTAGTCAAGGGTAAAAGGGTTGACGGACGAAAAATGGATGAGGTTCGCCCAATTGAGATTCAACTGGGACTTTTACCAAGGACTCACGGTAGTGCCGTTTTTCAAAGAGGCACAACGCAAGTCTTATCTATCGCAACTTTAGGGCCACTTTCTTTGTCCCAGACACTTGAAGGGATGATGGGTGAGGGGACCAAGAGGTTTATGCACCACTACAATATGAGTATTAACCCTTTTTCAACCGGTGAATCAAAAAGGTTGGGAGCTCCCAACAGACGGGATATCGGTCACGGGGCTTTGGTTGAGAAATCCTTGGTTAATGTTTTGCCCTCTGAACAAGACTTTCCTTACGCAATTCGGGTGGTCTCGGAGATTTTAGCAGCTAACGCCTCGACCTCGATGGCTTCCCTTTGTGCTTCAACTTTAGCCTTACTTAACGCCGGAGTGAAGCTTAAAAATCCGGTGGCTGGTATCGCTTTGGGGCTTTTGTCAAATGATGAGAAATTTCAAGTTATCACTGATATGCAGGCTGTTGAAGATTTTTACGGCGAGATGGATTTTAAAGTGGCTGGAACTGTCAATGGGGTGACTGGGATCCAAATGGATACCAAGCTTGAAGGTTTGAGTTTAGAGATGGTGGAACAAGCTCTAGCTCAAGGTAAAACAGCCCGAGCCCAAATTCTTGAAAAGATGAATGAAGCTATTCCTGTAGCGGGCGAGATCTCCAAGTATGCCCCAAAGATTGAGATTACCAATATTTTGCCGGAAGAAATTGGTCTTTTGATCGGTTCTGGAGGCAAAACAATTAACGGGATTATCGCTCGCACCGGAGCCCAAATTGATATTGAGGATGACGGAATGGTGATGGTTTCCTCATCTGATGACGAAGCGATTAAAAAAGCCTTGGCGGAGATCAAAGCAATGTTTACTAAAGTTGAGGTTGATCAAGAGTTTGAGGGTAAAGTTGTCCGAATTACTACTTTTGGGGCGTTTGTCGAGCTTTCTCCAGGTAAAGATGGATTAGTTCATATCTCCCAGATGGCACCTCAAAGGGTGGAGAGAGCGGAAGATATTGTAAGTGTTGGTCAAGTAGTTAAGGTCAGGGTAACTGACGTTTCACCAGAAGGCAAGATTGGTCTATCTATGTTGTTTGGTGATGACCGGAAACCGGAATCAGAAGGTCGTCCATCTGGTAGGCCAGGTGGTGGCGGACGAGACCAGTCTGCCGGCAGGCAAGGCTTTGGTGGGGGTAGGAGACAAGACTTTGGTCGTGACCGACCAAGAAGAAGGTAAATCCCTCTTAGTCATCAAGCGTACGATTGAATTATCGATTGTACATTGCCAGTTATACATTTAGAATTAAGGTATGGACTCTGCTCAAAACCCAATAGCTAATCTGAAAGTTCAAGTTAGCGCCTCAACTGCCCCTTTAGATTTAAAAGATAGACTAACCAACCAACTGGTTCGTATAGAAAAAGTAGTTGGGTCAGAGGGGTATAGCTTAGAATACGACCGAGAGGTTGAATATATAAAATTTATGTTAACTCTCCCATTTGAGAAAGGAACCCAAGATATCTTAGATTTAAAACGAGCCGGACAGATTTTAGACCAAAACCATTATGGGTTAAAAAGTGCTAAAGATAGAATCTTGGAGTATTTAGCAGTTTTAATTTTAAACGCCCAAAGTAGCAACAAAATGCGATCACAAGTTTTGGCGTTTATCGGCTTAGTCGGTTCCGGTAAAACTTCGCTGGCTTATTCCATCGCCGAAAGTTTGGGCCGAAAAATTATCCGGATCCCTTTTGGGGGCTTAGGTTCAGTCAGAGAGCTGCGGGGTGAATCGAGACTCAAAAGTGAAGCTGAGTCAGGCAGTATTATGAAATTGGTAGCTCAGCTTGGGGTAAATAATCCGGTGATTTTGCTTGATGAGATCGATCGGGTAGCGATTGAGTCTCGTTCTGATGTGATGGGAGTTTTAGTTGAACTCTTAGATCCGGAACAAAATAACGGCTTTTTGGATCACTATGTTGATTATCCTTTTGATTTATCAAAAGCTTTATTTATCGCCACAGCGAACAACACTGCTAATATTGCTACAGCGGTGATGGATCGGTTGGAGGTAATCGAGATGCCAGCCTATTCAGACGATGAGAAGATAGTCATCGGTAAGAATTTTATTTTGCCCCGGGCTTTAAAAGAGTCTGGCTTAAAAGAGGGATTGATTATAATTGAAGAGGGCTTGTGGCCCCAAGTGGTTAGACCACTGGGGTATGATGCTGGAATTAGGTCGCTTCAGCGACATATCCAGACTATTGTCAGAAGGGTCGCAAGACAAGTAGTTGAAGGACAATCTGGTCCGTTTCAGTTAACCGGATCAAACATTGGCCAATATTTAAATTAAGAATGAAAATCAGAAGTTTTAAACCAAAACCGCCACCATCTAACTTTCAACCAGGAGCTTCAAATCCGGGGAATTTAACCCAAGTAGTTGAGCAATCAGCCGGAAAGTTTGATTCCTTAAAACTTATTCCTTTAGGCGGAGTTGGAGATGTCACTAAAAATATGTATGTTTACGAGTATAAAAATGACATCCTAATCGTTGATTGCGGGATGGGATTTCCGGACGAAGCGATGCCGGGGATTGACTTAGTTATTCCAGACATCAGTTATTTGAAAGACAAAAAGAGTAAGGTCCGGGGGATTATTATCTCTCACGGCCACGAAGACCATATCGGTGGACTGCCTTATATTTGGCCAGAACTAAACTGTCCGATCTTTGCTCCAAATTTGGCAGCGGGCTTCATTCGGGCTAAATTTACTGAGCACGGCTTATCGAAAGATATGGTTAAAACGACCGACTTAAACTCAAAATTAAATTTAGGGGCCTTTAACGTCTCTTTCTACCGGGTAACTCACTCGATCCCTGATGCTACCGGTATAGTTTTGGATACCCCAGTTGGGACGATTGTCCACCAGGCAGATTTTAAACTTGATTGGACCCCGGTTGATGGACAGGTGGCGGAAATTGGAAAATTAGGGGTGGTTGGGGAAAAAGGGGTGCTGCTACTTTTGATTGATTCTTTAAGGATTGAAAAGGAGGGTTATTCACTCTCGGAAAAATCTATCCAACCGACCTTTGAAGAGATTGAAAAGAAAGCCCAGGGAAAACTAATTATCACTACTAACTCTTCCAATATTAGCCGGATTCAGCAAGCGATTAATGTGGCAGTAGCCTCAGATCGAAAAGTCTCTTTGGTAGGTAGGTCAATGGAAGGTAACTTCCAAGTTGCCAGGGATTTGGGTTACTTAGACGTACCTCCAAATTTAGTGGTACCGATGGAGGAGATGAAAAGGATAGCTGATGAAAAGTTACTGGTGATTATTGCCGGCTCCCAAGGCCAACCGGGTTCAGCTTTATCCAGAGTTGCCAATAACGATCACCGCTTTTTAACCCTAAAATCTAAAGATTCGGTAGTTTTTTCAGCTGACCCAATTCCATCTAGTGAATCGGCCCAATTTGCCTTAATTGATAAACTCTCAAGATCTGGCGTGAGTGTTTACTATACTGGTTTAACCGATAACCTTCATGTTTCCGGTCACGCTTCGTCTGAGGAGATTAAGGTGATGATAAATTTGGCCCGTCCGAAATTTTTAATGCCGATTGGAGCTACTTTCCGCCACATGAGAGCCTTTTCTCAGATGGCCCAATCTTTGGGATATCCTGAGAAGAATATTCTCTTGCCCGAGGATGGAAAAGTGATTGAGATCAGGGAAAATATGGCGGTTATAAACGGTCGAGTTGAGGTTAAAAATATCTATGTTGACGGGCTTGGGGTTGGTGATATAAGTAATATTGTGTTGCGTGACCGGTTAGTCATGTCTGAGGAGGGGATAGTTTTGGTAGTTTTGCCGCTTGATGTTCATACCTCAAGGCTTTCCGGTGAGCCGGATATAATCTCCCGAGGCTTTGTTTTAGAAAAGGAGTCAGCCGAGCTTTTGGAAAATGCCAAACAAGTAGTGAAGTCGGCTTTGTCCAGACATCAAGACCAAGTGCTTGATTGGCGGTTTTTAAGGCGCCATATCGAAGAGAATCTAGAGAAATTCTTCTATGATGAAACAAAAAGACGGCCGATGGTTCTACCGGTCATTGTCGAAGTCTAGACAAGTCCCATAGTATTTAAAAGATGTGATATAATTATCATAATTATATCGTGAGCCTAGAAATTGCGAACGAATATAATTAGAATACATTATGCCCAGAAGACGAAATTTATATTCTCTGCCAAAACTCCGACTTCGCCAAAAAACCATCATCACAGTTGGATCTTTGATCTCCATTATTTTAGCCGGCCTATCAACAGTTGCCCTCTTTTCTGATTCTAGTAACTTAATGTTCTGGAAAGAATTTTTAATTGATTCTCTAGGTTGGAGTGCAATATTCGCGCCCCTCATCTTTGCTTCTGTTGGCTTTGTCCTTTTAAAACTGAAGTGGGCGGGGGCTCAGCCAAATGTTTTGGTTGGTCTTTTGACAATCATGGTCTCTTTGGCGGGGATTACCTCTTTACTGGCAATCGACGAAGGAGGCGCTTTAGGAAAAATAGTGAGCAGTGAGCTATCGACGTTACTTACAACTATCGGAGCCTTTGTAGTTTTATTTGGAGTTTTAATGGTCGGAATTGTAGTATTATTCAATACCTCACTCCACTCACTGATTAATCTAGTCTCAATAGTTTTGAGTTTTATTGGTCGGATGATCTCACCCATCTTTAACCGCTTCAGATCCTCTTCTTTTGAGAATCGGGCTCCGATGAGAATTAAAGTTTCCGGGATGGAGGAAAGACCTATTATTCCCAAAGCTACCGCCGTTCCAGCGGCGATTATCGCCGATGAGTTAGTCCAGAACGAGCTCGGCCAGGCTAGGGTTTGGAAATATCCGCCGTTATCGTTACTGTCAGATGACGTTGGATCCCCAGCCGATCGGGGTGACGTTAAGAAGAACGCCGCTTTAATCGAGCGGACCCTAGATTCTTTTGGAATTCAAGCTCGGGTGGCTGAGGTCAACGGTGGACCGGCGGTGACTCAATACGCCCTAGATATCGCAGCCGGTACTAAAATCTCCAAAATTGCTAATTTACAGCACGATATAGCTTTAGCACTAGCTGCGCCTACCGGTAACGTTAGGATTGAAGCCCCAATTCCCGGCAAGTCTTTAGTGGGGATTGAAGTTCCAAACAGGGGCCTCGAGATAGTTGGTCTAAAAGGAGTCTTGGCCTCGGCTGAGATGGGTAAGAGTAAGGCCAAGACCATGGTGGCCTTGGGTCGAGATACCGCCTCAAAGCCGGTGGTAGTGGATTTGACTCGGATGCCACACTGTTTGGTAGCTGGAACTACCGGATCAGGAAAATCCGTTTTACTTAACGCTTTTATCACCTCGTTGCTCTTTAGAAACTCTCCTGATGAGTTAAAGCTAATTTTGATCGATCCAAAAAGAGTCGAGTTAACAAACTATAACGGCATCCCGCATCTTTTAACACCGGTGATTACTGAGTCAGACAAAATTCTGTCAGCCCTAAAGTGGGCGATGGCCGAGATGGATCGCCGTTATAAACTTTTCCAATCGGTAGGGGTTCGAAATATCGCCGGTTACAACGAGATGTCAGGTTTTCAAGCTTTACCATATATCGTCATTGTCATTGACGAGTTGGCTGATCTGATGATGTTTGCCCCGGTTGAGGTCGAAGATGCCATCACCAGAATCGCCCAACTGGCCCGGGCTACCGGTATTCACTTGGTTTTGGCAACTCAGAGGCCTTCGGTGGATATTATTACTGGACTGATGAAAGCCAACATTCCCTGTAGAATTGCTTTTAACGTCTCCTCAATGATTGACTCAAGGGTTATCCTTGACTCACCAGGAGCTGAAAAGTTGCTTGGTCGGGGAGATATGTTGTTTTTACCACCTGATGCTTCTAAGCCACTCCGGATCCAGGGTGTGTATCTCTCCGACCAAGAGATTAATAATCTGATTAATTACCTAAAATCTTTAGGAATTGCCCCTCAGTATTCCTCTGAGGTAACTGATATGCCAGTTGGCAGAATTGGCGGTAAAGGTGGAAGTAGTGGTGGGGGAGCCGATGATCGGGACGAATTGTTTGAAGAAGCGGTTCGGACTGTTTGTCAATATGATCGGGCCTCGGCTTCACTCCTACAAAGAAGACTTCGAGTCGGCTATGCCAGAGCAGCCAGGATGTTGGATGAACTTGAAGCTGCTGGGATTGTTAGCCCTGGGGAAGGTTCAAAACCAAGAGATGTGTTAGTCAGGAACGCTGAAGAATACTTTGCTACCCAAACTACTCCCCAGATTTAATTTAAGAAGCTGCCTGCAGACGAGGCAGTTAAAAGGTGGTTGTTGTCGGTGTGGTTGGATCCGTTTGTTGTTTGGCTTACGATTGGTAGACCCTCTTTATTTTGTAAGATCTCATCGATTGGTTTGACCGCTGCCCTAAATCTTTGGGCTTCTGCCTCCAGCCTTCTTCTTTCCAAGTACCCATCAGAGCTAGTTTTAAACTTTTGAAATTGGGTTGCAGTCAGGTGAATATAGGCCAAGATAACTTTGGCTACATACTCGGAGTTTTGATCTGTCTGGTCTTGAATCGTTTTTAAATTATTAAACAACATCACATAAAAATCCTGGTTATTATCTGGGTGTTTGCTGTGGCTAACCTCGACCTCATAATGATCTAAATCTATCCGGTAGTGATCTTGCATAGCCCCGAGGTCAAACTTTTTTAAATCGGTGTGGGTAACTGCCAGTTTATCCTGGTCTAAAAGGTTGGTGAGCCAATAGATATATTTATCAGATTTCTCTCTATCCCCGAGAGGAGGAAGGGTGGGGTTTTGGGCATCTTGCTCAGAGCTTGGCACTCTGCAAATACTAATAGATTAGGGGTTAGTTTGCAAGACCACGTTTGAGATATAAAGGGTTGACAGTCCCATAAATTTTCGCTATAACCCTATTATTCATTATGCCTTTACCGGAAAGATATGCACAAGAAGTTGCAGATGTTGTTGCTATATGGCTACCTGAGGGGTATTTCCGGGCTCAGACTCAAATCTGGAACGCAGAACTTAAAGCAGCTTATCAACTTGACGGATTACCGACTTTAGAACAATTAGCTAGGATACGCCAGGCTTTAATATTATCCCCAGAAGACATTGCAGCTTTAAATATAGCTAAAGGACATGAGACGAATAAACTGCTTAGAAGGGTCCAGTCAAAATTACCGACGGAAGACGGAAATTATGTTCATAGAGGCAATACGAGTAGTGATGTTCTCGATACGAGCCTGTCTTTACAAATTAGATCTTCGATAGATATTGCTCAGGGAGATTTTGCAAAACTAGGAGCCAATCTACAAAAGTTCGCCTTACAACATAGAGATACATTACAGGTTGGTCGGAGCCATGGCATACATGCTCTACCTCACACTTTTGGTAGACAGGTTGCTGGATGGTACTCAGACGTTAGGGAGGGGGTAACTATATTTGATAAAGCTCGAGATGCTATATCCTACGGTAAGCTCTCTGGAGAGGTCGGAACACATGTTTTTATTAGACCAGAATTAGAAGAGTTAGCGTTATCCCAACTAGGGTTAAAGCCGGATCCTGCTCCCAGCCAAGTTATTAGCCGTGTACGCCATGCTCAAGTTGCTAGCTTGATGGCGGTGAACGGAGGAATTTTAGAGCGAATTGCCACTAATGTGAGGCTGCTATCGATGACTGATGTAGGTGAGGTTAGAGAACCATTTGATCCACGAGAGCAACAAGGCTCTTCAGCAATGCCTCATAAAAGAAATCCTGAACTCTCTGAACGAATATGTGGACTGGCTAGATTAATAAGAGGTAATGCTCTTGCCCAATTAGAATCTATGGCTCTTTGGTTTGAACGTGATATTAGTCATTCCTCAGTAGAGAGATCCACTTTCCAAGATATCTTCGGTAACCTTTCCTATGCTGCTAGGTTAGCTACTCACGTTATTGGAGGATTAGTCGTTTATACTGATCGAATGTCTGAGAATATGGGTAAAACTTATGGAGGAATCTATAGCTCTAGACTTCTGAATGAATTGTTACCTAGAGGATTAGCTAGAACAGATGCTTATGAACTGGTAAAAGGATTATCTCAAAGAGCTTTAGATACAAGAACTGATTTACAGGCGTTAGCAAGTAGGGATCCCAAAATCAGGGAGTTTTTAACCACAGAAGAGCTTGCAGAAGTCTTTCAGCCGGGGTACTATCTTAGGAATATTGACGTCGCCTTTAAAAGACTTGGCATATTAGAAGAATAAATTATGGCAACTAGAATTGAATCATTACTGGAGAGCAATTCTCAACCTATTCCTCGACAATACCCGGAGGATAATATTGGTCCTCTTCTACCCAATGGTATATTTATGCATACCGGTAAAGTCAGAACCTGTTTTCAAATAGGAGACAAAATGGTCATGGTAGCCTCAGACGGTATCTCTACCTATGATGTCGTTCACCCAAATCCTGTAGGGGGTAAAGGAATAGTTTTAACTCAAATGAGTGCTGAGTGGATGGATGGTCCTATCTCACCAGTTATGCAAAACCATCTTCTCTCGACTCACCTTCAGGATATGCCCGCACCATTTAGAGACATAGGATATCTTGCTGGAAGAGTCATGTTAGTTGAGCTGCTCAAAATGGACAACGCAGAGTTTGTGGTGAGAGGTTATCTAACAGGTTCTGCTAAAGTTGAGTACGATGATAATCAAACTGTTTGTGGAATCAAATTACCCCCGGGACTTAGAGAGGCTGATAAATTCCCTGAACCAATTTTTACTCCAGCGACTAAAGCGAAAACTGGTCACGATCAGAATATTGATTTTGAAACATTTGCAGATATTATTGGTGATCGAAAAAGAGCAGAAAGATTAAGGGATAAAGCGTTGGAGTTATATACTGTGGCTGGTCAATATGCTTTGGATCATGGAATAATTATCGCTGATACTAAGTTTGAAATAGGTAGAGATTCTTATGGAAATGATGTTTTGGGAGATGAAGTGTTAACCCCTGATTCGTCTCGTTTTTGGGATTTTGCGCTTTACCAACCAGGAAAAGTTCAGCCGAGTCTAGATAAACAATATGTTAGGGATTGGGCTAGGGAAACAGGATGGGACAGGAATCCTCCTGCTCCTGTTTTACCAGAAAAGGTAGTGGGAGAGACCCAAATAAGATATATTAATGCATATAATCGACTGTTTCCGGATACTGTTTAAGCCGAATCACCCCTTTTCATACATCAGTTGTATAAGGAAAACTCAATTTTGAAGACGCCTAAGTAGTTGTCAATTCTGATGTAAAAATTTAGAATTAAACACAATGAGTACTGTTGGAGAAACTTTAAAGGAAGCCAGGGAATCAAGGTTTTATACCTTAGACGAGGTGGAGAAAGCCACTAAAATTCGAAAAGAGTTACTGGTGGCACTTGAGGAGGATGACTATTCAAAACTACCACCACCGACCTTTGTCCAAGGATTTATTAAAAATTATGCCAGGTTTTTAAATCTAAATAGTCATAACTTACTGGCAATTTTCAGAAGAGAGTTCTCCGATAAAAAATACCAACCATATATTATGGATGCTTTTTCAAATCCCATACCTGGTAATAGATTTCAAATAACCCCCGGCAGAGTTATTGGGTCGGTCGTTTCGGCGATTATCTTAATCTTTTTCGCCTATCTTTGGTTGCAGTACCGCCAATTTTCTGGGGCGCCGACTCTCCAGGTTAAATCCCCACCAGATCAATTTACCTCGGAGATTGCCAACATTACGGTTGAAGGGCAAACTACCCCTGAGACCACAGTGTTGGTTAATAACCAACAAATCCCAGTTGATCCAACTGGGATATTTAAAGAAGTGATTACTTTATCTTCCCCGGTTAATAAAATTACCATCAGCGCTACCAGTAAATTAGGTCACAAAACTGAGGTGGAGAGAATTGTCTACCTAAAAAGATAACAAATGGCTGAAAGCTAAAAGCTATTAGCGTGCCACTTTACGCCTTAGGCTTTATGCTTTATGCTACTTGCCATGGATCTACTACAAGTAGTTTTAGTTTTTTTTATTCTCCTTTTGGCAGTCTTACTTTCGGTTTTGGGGATCCAGGTATTTTTTATCTTAAAGGATCTAAAAAAATCTTTGGAGAAATTAGATAAAGTTTTGGATGACGCCGGTCAAATTGCTGAAGACGCTCAAGGCCCAATGAAGATAGCCTCAGACGTTTCTCAGGCGATAGAAGCTGGGGTGAGGGCTGTCAAAGCTGCAACTTCAAGGTCAACGGAAGCAGTTACTTCGCGAGTACACTCCAAACCAGCCAGAAGGTTATTTAAAAGAAAATAATTAACTTATCGAGGCATATATTCGGCGAATTCTGGATCCGGTTGATTCTTCCTTAATAATTTTAATGTGGCCTATTTTGGAAGTATTATCAACGTGAGGTCCACCACAAATCTCCCGACTAAAAATAGATCCTTCGACTCCCTTCGGTCGCTCAGGATGACCGATGGTATATACGGTCACCTGGTCTCCATATTTTTCAGCAAAGAAAGCCAAAGCACCACTTTTTAACGCTTCATCTTTGCTCATAGTCTGAGTGGTAACAGGTAAAGCTTTTTTAATCTGGTCGTTGATCAATTCCTCAACTTGTTTTATTTCCTCATCAGTTAATTTATTGGGGTGAGAAAAATCAAATCTTAATCTTTCTGCAGTGATATTGCTGCCTTTTTGTTGGACATGGCTTCCTAAAGTAGTTCTTAAAGCTTGATGAAGTAGGTGAGTGGCAGTATGAAGTTTAGTAGTTTGTTCTCCTTGATTCTCTAAACCTCCCTTAAACATCCCAGCGCTTGAAGTTCTAGATAAATCTTTATGTTTTTCAAACTCACCTCTAAATTGATCTTTATCGATCTGTTGGCCTTTTTCTGCAAACAGTTCTTCGGTAATCTCCAAAGGAAAACCATAAGTTTGATATAAATCAAAAGCGATTTTACCATCAATATTCTCAATTTTTTGAATCTCTTTTAATCCTTGATCGAGTGATTTTTGAAACCTATTTAACTCTTCAGAGATAACTTTTTTAACCATCTCCTCATCCCCCATTTGAAAATAATCTGTCCCGGAGTAGATCTCAAGAACGGGTTTAATACTATCCCAAAGCAGGGAAGGGGATCCTTGTTTTAAGGCTGTAACCTTGACGGCTGCTCTTCTTATTAACCTTCTTAAAATATAGCCTTGGAGTTTGTTACCAGGTAAAACTCCATCTTTGATTAAAAATACCGCAGTCTTAAGGTGATCGGCGATTATCCTGTAGCTTTGAGTAGTGCTCTCGCTTTCTCCATATGGCTTTCCAAAACTTTTTTCTAAACTTTCAATAATTGGCCAAAAAAGATCGGACCTGTAGTTATCATCTAAGTCGTTTAAGACAGTGACAGTCCGCTCTAGTCCCATGCCGGTATCAACATTTTTCTTTGGCAGTTCCTCTAAAGTGCCGTCTTCTTTCCGGTTAAAAACCATAAATACGTTATTCCAAATCTCAAAAAATCTACCACAGCCATCTCCGGGACGGCAACTCTCACCGCAGGGTTTTTGAGTTACATCATAAAAAATCTCGGTATCTGGGCCACAGGGTCCAGATACTCCAGCAGCCCACCAGTTATCCTCAGCCGGAAGAAAGAATATTCTCTCTTTGGGGACCCCTAAGCTTTGCCAAATTTTGGCTGATTCTTCGTCCCGGGGAGACTGATCGTCTCCTGCAAAAACAGTTATCCAAAGCCTATCTTGAGGAACGTTGAGCTCTTTAGTTAAAAATTCTAAACTCCAAGGGATGGATTCTTGCTTAAAATAATCTCCCAAGGACCAATTACCTAACATCTCAAAAAAAGTATGATGAAAAGTATCTCCAACTTCATCAATATCACCGGTCCTAATACATTTCTGGCAATCAACTAACCTTCTGCCCTCCGGGTGTGGTTGGCCCAAAAGATAGGGGATTAGAGGCTGCATCCCTGCAGAGTTAAATAAAGTTGTCGGGTCGTTTTCGGGAACAAGAGGTGCTGAAGGAATTATTTTATGGTCTTTCCCCTCAAAGAATTTTAAATATTTTTCTCTTAACTCAGAAGATGTCATGAGGAGATTATAAACGAAGTTTGAAAGCTTTGCTAGAAAACTGAATTTTCAAGCTCTGCTTATAACGCAAGCTGATCTAGAAAAGAAGGAAGGGGGAAGCTAGATAATTCCCAAAGCAAACAAGATTAACCCTAAAATTATTCCTAAGATTAATAAATGAGATAACCCGGCGATAGCTATTATTCCTAAAATTGAAAGTAACCATAAAATTAAAATTCCACCTGCCATCTCCCGTAAAGGGGAAGGAAGTATCCCCAAAAGAGTTACTACCAAAATAAAGATAAGTAGGTTCCATAAAGTGACAGTCTGATTATTAATTACAAATAAAGGAATATTGGGAATATAAAGCCCGGGGATTTGGACAAAACCCAAAAGCCAAAGAATAATTAATAAACTTAAAATAAAAGTTAACATATCTTAACCTTAACTTTAATTTGTAAGAAATAAATCAGAAGAGGTAAGTATTAAGGTAATAGTTATTTGTCAGAAATCAGTGTCGGTAAGTAGAGGATTTTTTGACTAATCGGGCGTCATAAACAATTTCGCGGACTTCACCATCATCTCCCTCTATCTCATTTACTCCCGACATTCTTTGAAACTCTTTTAAATAATCTGACAGCGCCCCTTGAATCTCCTTGATCTCAGATTTCATGCTTTGAACCTTACTGTTTAAGTCAGCAGCCTGGGGATTTTTTAAAATCTGTTGTTTTTGAGCACCTTTTTTCCGACTGGCCTCTTTTGATTCCTCGCTGAGTTTTTTATAGGTTGCGTCGTTATTGAAGATATCATCGAGCATTGAGCGGTGTTTGTCATATTCCTCTTGAAGTCTTGTGGTAGAGGAGATGTGAGATTTAATTAAACCCTCAAGATTAATTAAGATATCGGCTCCGTTTCCTGGAGTTTTGGAAGTTTCAGTATTCTCATCCATAGTTATTTACTGCTCCTTGGCAGGAAACCGAGGATTTTTAATCCTCGGTTTCACTATAGTAGTGACGAGTAGCTAGAGTCAAGAGCCAGAAAGCCTTCAGCTTTAGTCATTAAGCTTTAAGCAGCGTTGTACCGGGCTTGATATTTATTGCCGTGGTGATAAACTGAATCTTAATACTCACCTGCCCTCAAGGTGCGTGTCTTGTATGAGTCTATTTAATAAAATTACTTCTCATTTGCCGTTTGGAAAAAAGACAGAAGCCCCTGAGTATTTTCTAGCTTTAAATATTGGTTTATCTGAGGTGACTGGGGTTTTGTGGGAAGTCATTGGGGATAAATTAGATATTGCTGGTAAGTCTTCTTCTTCATATTCTGGAACTCCCGAGCTGGTCCGCAAGTCCCACCAAGTTTTGGACGAAGCTTTGGGTGAGAGTTTAGCCGATCCTCACAAAATTTTGTTTGGTGTTCCGGATCTTTGGACCTCAGAAGATAATTTAAAAGATGAGTATTTAAAGATCTTAAAGCAAATGGTTCGTGAATTTGACCTGGAACCTTTAGCTTATGTGACGACCACTCACGCTATAACTCACCTATTGCAGAAAAAGGAAGGCATTCCCCCCACCTCGTTACTTTTGGGGATAGGTGAGTACTTGGAGATATCTTTAGTTCGAGGCGGCAAGATTATTGAAAGCCGAAGTGGCCGGAAATCCGATCATTTTTTTGATGATCTTAGTAAGATTTTGGGGCAGTTTACTGATGTTGAAGTTTTTCCTTCAAAGATACTTTTATACTCTACTAAAGCTGGGGAGAATATTGAAAAGTTCAAAGACGAGTTGATGTCATATCCTCTGATGACCAAGTTTTCATTTTTGCATTTTCCCAAAATTGAGGTTTTGGATGAAGATATTTTAAGTGAAGCAGTGGCTTTTGCTGGTGGGGCTGAACTTAATCCAGAGATTGATCTAAAACACAGTTTTAAGATCTATAACCGCTTTGCCAGAACCCCGCACTTTAGTGCAGGAGGTGAAGGCGAAGGAAGGTTTCAAGCTTCCGCGGTAAATTTAGTTAACAAAGCGGAAGTTTATAAAAACGGAGCCACCCACCCCTCTAGGACCTTCGGCCCAAAAGAGCTTCTTTCCCACAGGTCTCACCCCTTTGAAGACTTACAGAATCTTCCGGCCTCAGAAACTCCGAAGACCGGCTTGGAGGGCTTAAAGAGGCTAGAAAGAAAGAAAGAGGTTCAAGATACTGAAGGTTCTGGAAGGACTGGGAACGAGGAAAGCTTTGGATTTATAGCGGGAGATATTGAAGGTAGAACTTTATCTAGAAAAGAAGAACGAGTCGAAGGTCCTGGAAGGGCCGAGATTAGTAATATTTTAGATAGTGATGAGGGCGTTGAAGAGGTTTGGAATCCAAAACCTTCGGAATATCTTCAAGATTCAGCGGTAAATTTTGAAAGCCAAATAGGTAAGCTCTCCGGTAATAAGTTAAAATCATTATTTGCTCCTCTCTTGGCTATTTTTCATAAATTCTGGAGCCATTTATCTTGGCACGGTGGCAAGGTGGGGTCACGAATGATAGGGCCTTTAGGCATAGGTGTTTTAGTCCTTTTATTACTTTTAGGCAGCTACTTATTTTTAAATAAAGCCACTATAGCCATCTTTGTTGAACCAAAAATTTTAGAAAGAGAGGCTCAAGTTGTCGCTGATCCCAAGATATCTGCCGTTGATGAAGCCAATAATGTTATCCCAGGTAAAGTGGTGGAGACAACCGTTTCCGGTAGTGGTAAAGAGTCGGCCTCAGGTCAAAAATTAATTGGTAACCCGGCCCGGGGAAAAGTGGTAGTTTATAACCTAACTAACTCCAGGGTGACGGTCGCCTCCGGCACCGCTTTGTCTGGCCCAGGCAATCTAAAATTCACTTTAGATACCGGAGCCCAGATAGCCTCTCAATCCTCAACTGTCGGCTCAGACTTTACAACAGTTTTAAAGCCGGGTAAAACCGACCCGATCGGAGCTAGCGCCTCGACCATCGGCCCAGAAAGTAATTTGCCGGCCGGGACCGAGCTTTCGGTTGGCAGTTATACTAAATCTCAAGTAGTGGCTCGAATCGATGAGGCGTTATCCGGTGGAACCTCCAAAACTGTCACAATCGTAACCTCAGACGATCAGAAGAAATTACAGGCTAAGATTCTCTCGGAGCTACGTTCTCAGGCGGAACAAGACCTCCAGGGAAAACTTGACTCGGATCAAAAGGTAATCTCGGAGGCTTTAACTGTAGTTGACAGTAAGTATAGTTTTAATAAATCAGTTAACGATCAAGCTAGTGAATTTTCAGTAACCAGTACAATTAAGTTTAAAGGCACTGCTTACTCCGAAGAGCACCTGCGGGCAATGGTTGGAAAACTAGTTGGGGATAACGTTCCGGATGGTTACAAACTTAATTTGGCCGATACTGAGACCCAAGCTGAGGTGGCCAAGGTGGAAAAAGATGGCAAGTTAATCTTTAAAGCTCGTTTTAGAGCCAAGTTGATGCCAGATTATAATTTGGAAGATGTTAAAAAATCTATCCGGGGCAAGTCGGTTTCAGCCACAGCTCTGAAGATTAGGGAACTTGAGAATGTGGTTAGTACCGAGATTCGAGTCTCACCAAGTTTGCCCGCGTTTCTGTCTCGGTTGCCTTTCTTAACTAAAAATATCACTATCACTGTTTCCCCTAAATAAGATAGGGTCGTGCTGCGTAAGCTTAGCACGCTTCCTTCTTTATCTCTCGAAGACTCGAGAATAAACAAAAATACTGTTATATTATGAAATATGAAATACTTAAGCCTTGATTGGGGTTTAAAAAAATTTGGGACAGCTTATTCCGATGGGTCCTTAGCTACTCCGGGAGAAGAGATTGGGATTTCCAGTTTAGAGGATGGAGTTAAAAAAGTTTTAGATTTAGTCAGGAAAAACAGTATTGAGACAGTAGTTATCGGTCAGCCGGAAGGGGAGATGGGAAGAGTGGTTTTAAAAACGATTACGGCTTTTAAAAAGGCTGGCTTAAATATTATTGGAGTAGATGAGACTTTAACAAGTCAGGATGCCTTGAAAACGATGATCGATTTAGGGTATGGTAAAAAAATGCGCCAAGGCGATCATAAAGTTGCCGCGGCCATAATTTTGCAGAGGTTTTTGGATGAAGCTTAGAAAATTGGTTTTACCATTATTTTTAATAGTTGTTATTTTTTTTATAGGAAAGGCTTACTACGGCAACTTACTTTCTCCAGTTAATCCTAGTAACAACCTTGAAAAAAGATTTATTGTTTTCCAAGGTGAGGGGGTAGCTTCGATTGCCGATCGGCTCTATTTGGAAAAATTAATTAAATCACCGCTGGCTTTTAAACTTTTGGCTAAACAATCACCGAATCTTTCCGAGAATATCCAATTTGGTGATTTTCATCTTTCCAGCTCTCAATCATCTGAGGAGATCTTAAAAGAATTAACCGAAGGGGTGGTTGAGAAATGGGTCACCCTACTTGAAGGTTGGAGAGTCGAGGAGATGGCGGAGAAGCTAAATGCAGAATTGAAAATTGACAATAAAGAGTTTGTTAAAGCGGCCAAGTCTCAGGAAGGGTATCTCTTTCCGGACACTTATTTATTTGATCCGGATTCCTCAGTTGAGGGTATTATTGCGGAGTTAAAAGCAAACTTTGATAAAAAATATGATAGTGATCTTCAACAACAAATCAAATCCAAAGGGCTCACTCCCTCCGAGGGGGTAATACTGGCTTCGATTGTCGAAAGAGAAGCCAGATCTTTTGAAGTCAGAAAAATGGTAGCTAGTATCTTACTCAAAAGGCTTAAAATTGAGATGGGACTAAACGCTGACGCTACAATTCAATATATCTTGGGTTATCAACCAGAGGAGAAGAGTTGGTGGAAGAGGTATTTGAGTCGGGATGATTTAAAAATTGAGTCCAAATATAATACCTATCTACACAGAGGCCTGCCTCCCACCCCAATTGCGAGTCCCTCCCTCTCTTCTTTAAAAGCAGTAGCTGAGGCTGATTCCTCTACCCCTTATTTTTACTACTACCATGACTTGCAGGGAAATTCGTACTATTCAGAGACTTTAGAAGAACATAACCTAAAAGTATCCGAAAACCGTTAGTATTTTAGACCTTGATATCAATAACGAGTCCAGTAGTAGGTTGAGGTTTTAAGCTTTCTGCGACAGCCAACAAAGGATTAGTGGCTCTTCTGGGGGAATAGGTGACATCAATTCTGATCGACGGTGAGATTTGTACTCCAGCCCCGTTATCAACTACTTTAAGTTGAGAGTTTCCACCCGCGGGTTTGATGACAATGCTTTCTCCAGTTGGTACTTGGGGAGGCCTGACATCCACAGCTACTCTAATCGGCGAAGCTATGCCACTAATCTCTGCACCCATAGTTACATATAATCTAGCACTATAGTTTTAATTATGCAAATTACTAAGATGATTAGAAAAAACGTCGTACAATTTGACAAGGACGATTGGTTCGTGTATCCTCAAAATAATGTTTAAAAAACGGGGCAATAGTTTGTTTTCCAAATTCCTATCATCACTTTTAATTTCACTCATAGTTCTCTTCCAGGGAATGGTCTATCTGTTACTCCCAACAGAAGTTTTCGCTATTGTTTCAGGCACATTCACTGCCGCCCAAACAGTAGCCAACGTTTCCGCAGTTAATAACCAAACAGCTGTTACTGCCACTACTGTTGCTAATGTAGCTGCTGGAACTGATAACCAAACAGCTGTTACTGCCACTACTGTTGCTAATGTTGCAGAAGTAAAAGCGTCAAGAACTTTAACTGTAGGTGCTCTGCCAGCTGCCACAGAATCCATTGTTATTGGAACTTGTACTGTTACTTTTATTGATACTGGCGACGATGTTGACGATGTCGATTGCACAGGTGGTGCGACAGTTTCTAGATTTACA